>JAIXTT010000069.1 GCA_027483795.1 Hyphomicrobiales bacterium | reverse complement strand
GGCATGCGGGGATCGAACTTGCCGTCCGTGTCCATTCTCCTGCCCGCCTTCGACGGCGCGGCCTTTCTGGAACGCCAGATCGAGACGATCCTCGGGCAGAGCCGAAGCGATTTCGAACTCCTGATCCATGACGACGCCTCGACGGATCGGACGGCGGAGATCGTCCGGGCCGCCGCCGCACGCGATCCGCGCGTCCTGCCGAGCTTCGGCGCGGTGAATGCCGGGCAGGCGGAGAGCCTGAAGAGCCTCCTGCGGCGCGCGCGGGGCGAGCTGATCGCCTTCTCCGATCAGGACGACCTCTGGGCGCCGGACAAGCTCGCGCGTTCGATCGACGGCCTCGGCACGGCCGCCGCCGTCTACGGCGCCTCGGTGCTGATCGATGCGGAAGACCGTGAAATCGGCGGCACCCTGTTCGACCATATCGGGCCGCCCGTCACCGGCGAGCGACGCATCCGCCTCGTCTTCGCCAATACGGTGTCCGGCCATGCGCTTCTCGTCCGGCGGAACGTCGTGCGCGAGGAGGCCTTCGCGAAACGGCCCTTGTTCGACGCCGTTCTGGGGGCGGCGGCCTCCTTCGCGGGCGGTCTCGTCCATGTCCCCGAAGCGATCACCTATCACCGCATCCACGGGGCCAATCAGGTCAACCGGATCGGCTCGCCCGCGCCCGCCGGCGAGGGGAGCGGACGCGGCGGCAAATTCGCGGAGACGACCGCGGGCTTCCGTTTCCTCGCCGAACATCCCGCCCTGCCGGACGACGCCCGCGCCCGCCTCGCGGCCGCGACGCGCGCGCCCGAAGCCTTTCCGGAACGGGGAGCCTTGGGCCGCATCGCTTCGCTCTTCGCGATCGGCCGCGATCTCGAAGCGGCCGGCTGCCCGCGGGAAGACGTGGCCTTCGCGCTGCGCAAGCTGCGCGCGCTCGTCCTCAAGCGGCTCTGAGGCGGCCGGACTTCAGGAGGTCTTGGAGAGGAGCCGGCGTCGCAACGGCCGCGTCATGCGCCGCAACCGGACGAGCAGGCCCGCGAAATCTCCGTTGGAACGGATCGCCGTCGCCTCGCGGCCCGCGTCGAGCGCCGCGGGCGCGACGAGATCGACCGCCCGCGAGATCACGTCGAACACCGTCTGACGCTCCAGAAGAATGCGCCGCGCCCGTTCCACGGCGTCCGCCCGCGTCCGCCAAGCCTCTTCCAGAACGGCCTTCTCCACCACGTCGGCGGCCTTGCCGACGTCCTCGAAGGGAACCCGGATGAAGGAATCCGCGGGAAAATAGCGGTCGAGATCGGGCGCCCCGCAATAGAGCGGAAGCGCGCGGCCCAACCATGCATCCGCGACCTTCTCCGTCCAGAAATGCGGAAGCCGGTTGTTCTCCATCACCAGATGCATGCGATAGGGGTCGATCGCCGAGCGCTTGTCCGTGATCTCCTTGATCCCGCGTCCGAAGAGATGCAGGCGCGGCCCGAGCCGCCGGACGAGTTCGTCCACCAGCCGCAACCGCATCCGATGCTCTTCGGTCGTCCGTTTCCGGGAGACGACGCAGGAGAGCTCGAAGGGCTTGTCCGGCGCGGGCATGGCCAGCATGTCGGCCAGATCGAGCGGCCGTCCGTCGATGCCGCCTTCCGGGGTGACGCCATAGAACCACGGGATCCCGGGATGGCTGCGGATCACCGTTCCGTCGAAACCCTGCGGCGTCACCGGCCCGACCACGGTCCCGAACTGCGCGAGAAACTCCGGACGATAGACCTTCACCCCCGGCGGCTCCGTCGTCACCAGAATGCGTCGGGAGCGCGGCAAAGTGGTCGCGAGACCCGCCGACGGCTCGTCATAGACGACGAGCCAGTCGGGCTCGGACAGGTCCGCGAAGGGCGCGAAACGATCCGTCGAAGCGGGGTCGCAGAGCCTGAAATGGCTGTATCCGCCATAGACCGTGTCGAAGGCGATCCGGCGCATCGTCATGCCCGCCGTTTCCGGAAAAGCCGCGCCAACGGCTTGCGCCAGGAGGAGACGAGCAGCTTGAAGACGAGCCGGCGCGTCATCGACCGCTCGACGAGGTCCCGCTGCTCGGGCGAGGCCGCGGCCGCGGCGAGCGCCTCCCGATAGCCCGCAAAGCCCCGGAACGGGAAGCCGTGATCCTCCGCGAAGCGCGCGGGGAGAAAGTCGAGCTTCCGACCCCGCCGATGCTTGTAGAGGATCGCGCCGGGCCGCGAGACATGGCCCGCCCGCATCAGCGCCGAGAGCGAGACGGCGACGTCCTCGCCCCAACGGTCGTGATCGCCGAAGGCGATGGCCCGCGCGCCCTCCCGCAGCGTCTGCGTGCGGAAGAGGGCGTAGAGCAGATGCGACTTTCCGAGGATCTCGGCTTCGTCGAGGAAGCGCCCGATCACGTCGAGGTCGGGCCCCTCGCAGGCGAAGCGCCGCAGATCGAAGACGCGGTCGGAGACGCGGTCCTCGACGAAATGGACCACGCCGCCCGAAACCGATCCGATCCCCGGCGTCATCGCCGGGACGGTTTCGGCGAGGAAATTCTCGCTCCAATGATCGTCGTTGGACGACCAGAGGAACAAGGGCGCACGCGCCTCGTCGAGCACGAAGCGGAAATTCCGGAACATGCCGATATTGCTCGGGTGGAAATGCGGCCTCACGCGCGGATCGCGCGCCGCGAAGCCCTCGATCACGCGCCGGACCTCGGGATCGGGCGAGGCGTCGTCCGACACGATGATCTCGAAGTCGCGGAAGCTCTGCCGCAGGAGGCTGTCCAGACAGCGACGCAGCCCGTCGGGCCGCCCGAAATTGGGAATTCCGACGGTGACCGCGGGGGTCGGGCTCGGGATGTCGGCGTCGGTCACTGCGGGCTTCACTCTTTCCGAGTAGTCCCTTCCTCGATTTCATTGTAGAGGGCAATTGAAATCCTTGGCGGTTTTTTGCGCCCGGCCGGCGGCGAGATGAGCGAAACGAGCGACGACATCGCGGTCCGACTGAGCGGGGGATTGGGAAATCAACTCTTCCAAGCCGCCGCCGCGATCGCCGTCGCCGCCCGCTCGGGCCGCGATCCCGTCTTCGACGTCTCCTTCTTCGACAAGACCCGCTCCGGCCGCCGCTATGCGCTCGACGCGCTCGCCGTTCCCTTCCGCACCACGCGGCTCTTCGTCGGCGGCCCCATCGCCGCCGCGAGGCGGAAGCTGCGCGAGGGCCTCGGCCTCGCCCCGCCCGCCCGCCGTTGGAACGGTCCCGTCCATCGTCAGACGGGCTTCGGCTTCGATCCGAGCTTCCGCAGCGTCTCGGCCCCGTGCCTCCTGCTCGGGGATTTCCAGTCGCCGCTCTATTTCGAGGAGGCCGAAGCGCGCATCCGCGCGGTCTTCGACGTCTCCTCCCGCCTCAGCGACGCCGCGCGTCCCCATCTCGAAGCGATCGCGGCGGGCGACGCCGTCTCCGTCCATGTCCGCCGGGGCGATTATGCGAGCGATCCCGGCGCGCTGCATCGCCACGGGCTGATCGGCGAGGATTATTACCGCGGCGCGGTCGCACGCATCCGCGAACGCACGGGCTGCGGGCGTTTCTTCGTCTTCTCCGACGCGCCCGCGGAGGCCCGACGCCTGCTCGGCGAGGACGGCTTCACCTATGTCGAAGGCACCGGCCCGCTCGACGACTTCCACCTGATGAGCCGCTGCCGGCATCACGTCATCGCGAATTCGACCTTCAGCTGGTGGGCCGCCCGTCTCGGCGAAGGGGGCACCACCGTCGCGCCGAAGAACTGGTTCTCTCCCGATTGGGCCGAACGCCCGGACACGGCCGATCTCTTCCCGCCCGAATGGATCCTGTCGTGATCGCCCGCACCGCCTTCGTCATCAATCTGGACCGGGACCGGGACCGCTGGACGCATATGCTTGCGGAGGCGGCGAAGGCGGGGCTCGAGATCGAACGCTTCGCGGCCGTGGACGGAAGGCATCTCCCCGCCGCATTCGAACCCTGGTTGGGCGCCGAAGAGACCCGCCGGAAGCTCAAGCCCGGCGAGATCGGCTGCTATGCGAGCCATCTCGCGCTCATGAAGCGCATCGCCGACGGTGCGGCGGGCGACGCCGTCCTGATCCTCGAGGACGACCTGATCCTCCCCGCCGATCTGGTGGCGCTGCTCGACGCGATCGAAGCGCACCTGCCCGCCGGCTGGGACATCGTCCGCCTGTCGAACCCGCCCAAACGCGCCTTCGTCCCCATCGCCGCGGCGGCGGGTCGCGAATTGGTGCGCTATTCGAAGATCCCCAACAATACGGGCGCCTATCTGATCAGCCGCGACGGCGCGCGGAAATTCCTGTCGGCCGCGGGCGCCCGCATCCGCGCGATCGACGAGGATCTCCGTCGCCCGTGGATCTTCGGCATGGACACCTACGGCGTGGTCCCGGCTCCGATCAAATCGAACATCTTCGACTCGAGCATCGACGCTCTCGGCGACCGGGGGCTCGGCCGCCGCCGCTTCAAATTCGCGATGCCGAAGGAAAGCCTTGCCGGAACGCTCGCGCGGCTGCGCTACAATCTCCTGCAGCTCGGCTTCGCGGATTGGCGGCGCTGCGCGGTCCTCAACCTCGTCCGCGCGGTGCGGCGGGGACGGGCCGACAGGCACGATCCGCAAAGCCTTCGCGTGGCGGCGGCCGCCGGCGAGCTTGCCCGCGCCGGGCACGGCGGCTAAGCAGGTCGCCGCTCGGACAGGAAGGATACGGAATGGCGAAGACCGCCCTCATCACCGGCGTCACCGGACAGGACGGAGCCTATCTTTCCGAACTGCTGCTGTCGAAAGGCTACGTCGTCCACGGCGTGAAGCGCCGCTCGTCCTCGTTCAACACGAGCCGCATCGATCATCTCGTCCGGGATCCGCACGAGGAAGGCAGCCGCTTTCACCTGCATTACGGCGACCTCACCGACGCGACGAATCTGATCCGCCTGCTGCAGGAGATCCGGCCGGACGAAATCTACAATCTCGCCGCCCAGAGCCATGTCCGCGTGTCCTTCGAGACCCCGGAATACACGGCCAATGCCGACGGCATCGGCACGTTGCGCCTGCTCGAGGCGATGCGGATCCTCGATCTCGGCAAGACCTCGCGCTTCTATCAGGCCTCGACCTCCGAGCTTTACGGGCTCGTGCAGGAAGTGCCCCAGCGCGAGACCACGCCCTTCTATCCCCGCTCGCCCTACGCCGCGGCGAAGCTCTACGCCTATTGGATCACGGTGAATTACCGCGAGGCCTACGGCTATCACGCCTCGAACGGCATCCTGTTCAACCATGAGAGCCCGCTGCGCGGCGAGACCTTCGTCACGCGCAAGGTCACGCGCGCCGTGGCCGCGATCCGTCACGGCTTCATGAACCGGCTCTGGGTCGGCAATCTCGATGCGGAGCGCGACTGGGGCCACGCCAAGGACTATGTCGAAGGCATGTGGCGGATGCTCCAGCAGGACGCGCCCGACGATTACGTGCTCGCCACCGGCGTCAAGCATTCGGTGCGCAGCCTGATCGAGATCGCCTTCGCCGAGATCGGACGCACGATCGCCTGGGAAGGCCGGGGCGTCGACGAGATCGGGCGGGACGCCGCGAACGGGGAGATCCTCGTCAGCATCGATCCGCGCTATTTCCGGCCGACCGAAGTCGATCTTCTTCTCGGCGACCCGTCCAAGGCGGAGCGCGTCCTCGGCTGGAAGGCGAGCATCTCCTTCGAAGAGATGATCCGCGACATGGTGGCCTTCGATCTCGTGGCGGTGAAACGTGAGGTCGACGCACGGGGCAATTTCAATGAGTGATGCGCTCTACGATCTCTCCGGCAAACGCGTCTGGGTCGCGGGCGAACGCGGCATGGTGGGCTCCGCCGTGATGCGCCGCCTCGAACGCGAGGACTGCACGGTGCTGACCGCGCCGCGAAGCGTCGTCGACCTGACCCGTCAGGCCGACGTCGAAGCCTGGATGGAGAAGAACCGCCCTCAGGCGGTCTTCGTCTGCGCGGCGAAGGTCGGCGGCATTCACGCCAATTCCACCTACCCGGCCGATTTCCTGCGCAACAATCTGGCGATCGAACTCAACGTGATCGAGGCCGCCCGGATTTACGGCGTCGAGAAGCTGCTGTTTCTCGGCTCCTCCTGCATCTATCCGCGCGACGCCGCGCAGCCCTTGACCGAAGCGGCGCTGCTGACCGGGCCGCTGGAGCCGACCAATCAATGGTATGCGCTCGCCAAGATCGCCGGCCTCAAGCTCTGCGAAGCCTATCGAAAGCAATACGGGCTCGACTTCATCTCGGCCATGCCGACCAATCTCTACGGGCCCTTCGACAATTTCGACCTGATGTCGAGCCATGTCGTTCCCGCCCTGCTGCGCAAGACGCATGAGGCGAAGAAGGCGGGCGCGCGCGCCGTCGAAGTCTGGGGCTCCGGCCGGCCGATGCGCGAATTCCTGCATGTCGACGACCTCGCCGATGCGCTCGTCTTCCTGATGAAGCGCTATTCGGAAGCCGAGACCATCAATGTCGGAACGGGCGAGGACGTGACGATCCGCGAACTGGCCGAAACCGTCCTGCGCGTCGTCGGCTTCGAGGGCGGCCTCGTCTTCGACGCGTCGAAGCCCGACGGAACGCCCCGCAAGGTCCTGAACATGTCCAAACTGCACGGCATGGGCTGGAAGCATCGGATCGACTTCGCGGACGGCGTCCGCTCGGCTTATGGATGGTTCCTGCAGAACCATCCCGCGGCGGCGTGAGCACGGGCGGCGCGCCCTTCGGCCCTGCGCCCGCATGTCCCACGCCCTTGCATGGCGGACGGTCGCGCGCGGGGTAGCATAATCTTCGGCTTGTCTGTAGAAGTCCCCCGCTCGGCCTAGAGGGTTTCGAGCGGATTCGAGACCTTCCGGGTCGGATCCCCCGTCACGAGTATCAGCCCGAGAACGCCCCGAGACCATGTCGGAGATCATCGCCCCCTCCCGCCGTGCCGTAGTGCTCGGCCTCGCCGCTCTCGCGGCGGGCTGCCGGACCACCGACGCTCCCGAACCCGTCTCGCCGGCGGCCGAGGCCCGCAAGGCCGCCGCCAAGCAGCAGGCCATGGCCGATCTGGAGGAGTGGTACATCGGCTCCATCCCGGACGAGCCCTACGACATTCCCCTCGTCGACCGTTCGAAGATGGCGCCCGAACTCGCGCGGCAGAGCGTCGCCTATTCCGGCCCCGAAGGCCCGGGAACGGTCGTCGTCGACATCGACGGACCCTTCGTCTACCTCGTCCAGCCGGGCGGCACGGCGATCCGCTACGGCGCGGGCGTCGGGCGTCAGGGCTTCTCCTGGCGCGGCGTGGCGGAGATCGGCCGCAAGGGCACCTGGCCCGATTGGCGTCCCACGGCCACCATGAAGTCGATCCTGAAGGATCTGCCCGAATACATGGCGGGCGGCGTCAACAGCCCGCTCGGCGCGCGCGCCCTCTATCTCCACCAGAACGGCCGCGACACGCTCTTCCGGATCCACGGCACCAACGAGCCTTGGTCGATCGGCGAACGCGTCTCCTCGGGCTGCGTGCGGCTCCTCAACGAGGACATCTACGATCTCCACGGCCGCGTGAACGTCGGCACCACCGTGATCGTGAAGAAGGACGGCCGCCTCCGCGTCTGATCCGGCACGGCGGGGCGAGGCGTCCCGCCGCCTTTACAAAACGGTGACGATACGGTCGTAGGTAAGTCGAGAGCGGAGCGAATCGTCTCCGAGTGCCCGTGAGACGACGCCTGCGATGACCGACCGTTCCTCCCTGACCCGCCGCGGTTTCATCCTCGCCGCCGCAGGCTTCGTTTCGGGCTGTACCACGACGCAGGAACTGATCGGCCCGCCCGCGACCAGCGCGCGCAAACAGGCCGCGCGCGACCTCGCCGAATACGAGCTGGACGACTGGCTGATCGGCTTCCAGCCCGACGAGCCCTACGACATCCCGCTGATCGACCTGACGATGCTGCCCCGACGCTTCCGCAGGACCGTGGAAATCCATGAGGGTCCGGAACGCGCGGGCACGATCCTCATCGATCTCGACACGAAACAGGCTCGGCTGGTGCTCAAGGACCGCACCGCGATCCGCTACGGCATCGCCGTCGGCGAGGACGGCAAGGGCTGGACCGGGCCCGCGGCGGTCGGCCGCAAGGCCGTCTGGCCGAGCTGGACGCCGACCCCGCGCATGCGCAACGCGGATCCGACCCTGCCCGCCTTCATGCCCGGCGGCGTCACCAATCCGATGGGCGCGCGCGCCCTCTACGTCACGCAGCGCGGGCAGGAGACGCTCTATCGCCTGCACGGCACCGACGAACCCTGGACGATCGGCAAGGAAGACAGCAACGGCTGCATCCGCTTCCTCAACGAGGACATCGTCGATCTCTACGCCCGCGTCCCGACGGGCGCGCCCATCGTCGTTCGGCGCAACGGGCAGCCCGTCTGATCCCGCTTTCGCGGCGCTTGCGCCCGCGCTCGGTCGCCCCCATCCTCTTCGAGCGGGGGCGGAGGCGGAGACGGCGATGAATGTCGGCATGCTGAGCGAGTTGTTCGCGTCGATCGGCGAACGCGGTCGGCGTCTCATCGAAGGCCGGATCGAACTGGGCGGCAAGCCCCGCCGCGTCGAGACGGTCATCGAACTCGCCGAAGATCTCCTCTCCCATCGCGGCGAGGCCTCGGGCGTGGCGCGCGCCGGCGAGATCCTCGCGGCCTATGCCCGCTTCACGCAGGACGAACGCACCACCTTCTTCGAGGCGCTGGCGGGCCGTTTCGGCGTGGACCACGGCCGGATCGAGGCGGCCGCGGAGGCCTATCGCCTGCAGCCTTCCGAGGAGACGGCGCAGAAGCTCCATCTCGCCGCCGAACCGCGCCGGCAGGAACTCTTCCGCCGCCTGAACCTCGCCCCCGGCGGCACGCGGACCCTCGTCGACATGCGCACGGATCTCATCGCCGCGCTGCGTTCGCGCCCGGCGCTCGAGACCGTCGACAACGACCTCGTCCATCTGTTCTCGTCCTGGTTCAACCGCGGCTTCCTCGTCGTGAAGCGCATCGATTGGACGACGCCGGCGCATATCCTCGAAAAGATCATCGCCTATGAGGCTGTGCACGAGATCCGCGATTGGGACGATCTGCGCCGCCGCCTGCAGCCGCCGGATCGGCGCTGCTTCGCCTTCTTCCACCCCGCTCTGGTCGACGATCCGCTGATCTTCGTCGAAGTCGCGCTGACCATCGACATGCCCGACGCGATCGGCCCGCTGCTCGCCGCCGAACGCCCGCCGCTGGCCGCGCGCGAGGCGCGCACCGCCGTCTTCTATTCGATCTCGAACTGCCAGACGGGGCTGAAAGGCATCTCCTTCGGCCATTTCCTCATCAAGCAGGTCGCCGAGGAACTGAAGAAGGAGCTTCCGGCCCTCGAAACCTTCGTCACTCTCTCGCCCGTGCCGCTCTTCGCGGGCTGGCTCGAGGCGCGACGCAGGCCCGATCACGCCGAGGCCCTGCCGGAGGCCGACCGCCGCGCGCTGGAGCTTCTCGACGAGCCCGGCTGGGAGGCGAACGACCTCGCGCGGCGGGCGATGACACCCGTCCTCGCCCGCGCCGCGGCCCAATACTTCCTCGAAGCCCGCAACGGCGACGGCAAGCCCGTCGATCCCGTAGCGCGCTTCCATCTCGGCAACGGCGCACGCCTCGAACGGCTGAACCTCTTCGGCGACCTCTCGCCCAAGGGACTGCGCCAGAGCCGCGGTCTGATGGTCAATTATCTCTACGATCTCGAACGCATCGAGAAGAACCACGAGGCCTATGCGGATGCGGGCGTCGTCGCCGCCTCCTCGGCCGTGCGCAAGGCGCTTCCGAAGCGGGGCTGAAGCCCCCTCACAGCTTCGTCCGATGCATCACCGCGTCGGGCAGGTTGCGGATCACGAGCATGATCCAGCGCCAGAAGGCCGGTGCGTGCACGACCGCGGGCCCGGAGCGCGTCGCCGCATGGATCGCCGCAGCGACCCTTTCGGGCGAGGACCAGAGCGGTCCGCCCTTGGAAAAGCCCCGCGTCATCGGCGTGTCGACGAGGCCCGGCTTGATCAGCACCGCCCGCGCCCCCGTTCCCGCCAGCCGATGCGCGATCCCCTGCACGAGAAGGCCGAGGCCGCCCTTGGCCGCGCCGTAGACATGGTTCGAGCGCCGCCCCCGATCCCCCGCGACCGAGCCGATCACCGCGAGCGTGCCCGCGCCCTGCGCTTCGAGACGCCGCGCGAAGACGAGACACCAGACCGCCGCCGACCGGAAATTCACGTCGATCACGGCGAGCGCATGGTCGACATCGGTTTCGGCACGCAGCTGATCGCCGAGCATTCCGTAAGCGAGAAGGACGACGTCCACCGTCCCCCCGCAGGCCGCGACGAGCCGCGGCGCCTCCCGTTCAGGGTCGCAGGCCGCAAGATCGAGATCGACCGTCTCCACCGCGCTCGCGCCCCGCAGGCGAAGATCGGCCGCGACCTCTTCGAGCCTGTCCTTTCCCCGCCCCGCGAGGACGAGCCGCGCGCCTTCCGCCGCATGCAGCTCCGCCGCCGCGCGCGCGATCGCGGAAAGTCCCCCGAGCACGAGGACGGATCGCGGAGGGGCGGGCGCGGCGTCCGTCATGCCGTCATCCGCCGCCAGAAGCGCGAACCGCAGAGCGGATCGACGCGGCGCGTGAAATCCTCGAGCGCCGGATAGCCCGCGCGGAACATCGCGGGCGACATCCGCCCGTCCTTGGCGGGATAGAGCCTCCCGCGCGCCTCGCGGACGATCGCGTCGAGCCGGTCGAGCAGCGCGAGCGTCGACGCGCCGTCGTTCCTGAAATCGAGCGCCAGCGTCACGCCCGGCATCGGGAAGGACAGCATCCCCTCGCCCGGGATCGGGCCGAAGCGCTTCAACACGGCGAGGAATGAGCCCTGATCGGAGCCCGACACCACGTCGAGCATCACGGCGACCGCTTCCGCCGCCTCGTTCGGAACCACGCATTGATATTGGCGGAAGCCGTTGCGCCCGTAGAGCCGGTTCCAGTCCCTCAGCCCGTCGAGCGGATGGAAGAAGGCGGCATAGGGTGTCCGCACCCGCCCCGCCTTCCGCCGTCCTCTCGCGTAATGCGCCCGGTTGAAGGCGGAGACGGCGGCCCGGCTCATCGCCATGGACGGAGCATCGAAGGGCACCGGGACGCCGCGTCCGGGATCATGCGGCACGAGCCCGCCCGTCTCCGCCCGATCGGCGCGCTCGAACAGCCCGCGCCCGAGCCGCGCCCCGCGCGCCGTGCAGTCGACCCAAGCCACGGAATGTTCGAAACGCCCGAGGCTTTCCTCCGACAGCGCCAGAAAATCCGCGAAATCGCCGAAGGGCACGGTCTCGACCATGAGATCGGACGAGGAGATCGGCACGAGGCGCAGCGACACGTCGAGGATCACCCCCGTCAGCCCCAGCCCGCCCACGGTCGCGGCGAAGAGCTCCGGCTCGGTCTCCCGGTCGACGCGCACCACGCCGCGATCCGACCGCAGCAGGGTGAAGCCCGTCACCGCACGGCCGAAGGAGCCCGCCGAGGCGTGGTTCTTGCCGTGCACGTCGTTCGCCACCGCCCCGCCGAGCGTGACGAAGCGCGTTCCCGGAACGGTCGCCGGAAACAGGCCGCGCGGCACGCTCCATCGCATGAGCCGGTCGAGCGAGAGCCCCGCCCCGGCCTTCAGGATGCGCGTCTCGGGATCGAAGGCGACGAGGCGATCGAGCCCGGTGAGATCGAGCACCACCTCGTCCTCGGGCAGGACGGTCGTGCCGTAGGACCGGCGCAGTCCCACCGGCAAGCGCCGCATCGCGCCCGCTCCCGGCCGGTCGACGAGTTCCGACGCGAAGACGGGATGCAGCGTCAGCGCGACCACGCGCTCCGTCCGGCCCCAAGAGGTGGCGGTTTCCATCACGGGCGCGGTTTCCGCGGCGCTCCCCGTCATGGCCGCCGTCCGCCGCTCGGAAGCGCGAAGGTGAAGCGCCGATGCATCGCGTAGCCGGTGAGCGCGGTCGAGGCGATCGCCGCCCCGTGGGCGGCGGCTTCGACGATCTCCCGTTCGAGCGGCAGGACACCGCCGAGCGCCGCCAGCGCCACGGTCACGACCCAAGTCTGCGCCAGCGAGACCACGTTCACGAGCCCGAACCGCGCGAATTCCGCCCCGACCCGCGGGTCCGCGCTGCGGAACACGAGGCGACGGCCCGCCGCATAAGCGACCGCCATCCCGGCGAGATGGGCGAGGACGATCGAAGGCCCGAGCGCCAACCATTGCGAGAGCAGGATGCGCGTCGACCAGTTCACCGCCGCGGCCGTTCCGCCCGCGACCAGAAACAGGAGGAACCGGTTCCGCTCCGTCATGCGATCAGAACGACGGAACACCCCTGCGGTTCCGCCGGCCGTTTCCGGGTTGCCGGTCGCGCCGCCGCGCAGGACAGTGCGGCGTCCCCGCTCCGGAACCGCTCCGTCATGCGCATCCTCTGCTCAGGCTCGGCCACGCTCGACACCATCTTCCGGCTCGAGGAGATCCCCTCCGGGCCGGGAAAGGTGCTGCCGTCGGACGTCGTGCAGTCCGCCCACGGCATGGCCGCGAGCGCGGCGGCGGCCGTGGCCAAGCTGGGCGGCGAGGCGCTCCTGCATTCCCGCGTCGGCGACGACGAGGTCGGCGCGCGCATCGTCGCGGATCTGACGGCGGCCGGCATCGACTGCCGCCATGTCCTGCGCGTGAAGGGAGCGCGTTCGCCGCTCTCGACGGTTCTCGTCGACCGCAACGGCGAGCGCCTCGTGGTTCCCTTCTTCGATCCGGCTCTGGGCCGCGACCCGACGCCCCCGCCCCTCGCCGAAATCGAGACCTGCGGCGCGGTGCTGGTCGACGTCAGACGTCCCGACGATGCGGCCGAAGTGCTGCGCCAAGCCCGCCGATGCGGCATCCCCGCGGTGCTCGACGCCGATACGGGACCGGCGGAGGCGCATGCGGCGCTGTTCCCGCTCTCGACGCACGCGATCTTCTCCGAGCCCGCCGCCCTCGCCTTTTCGGGCACGGACGACCCCGTCACGGCGCTCGAACGCCTCGCCGCGCGGCATGACGGCTTCGTCTCGATCACGCTCGGCCCGGAAGGATGCATCTGGTTCGACCGGGAGGCCCGCGCGATCAGGCGGATCCGGCCGCCCCGGGTCACGGCGGTCGACACGCTCGCGGCGGGAGACGTCTTCCACGGCGCCTTCACGCTGATGCTGGCCGAGGGCCGGAGCATCGAGGACTGCATCCGCTTCGCCAACGTCGCGGCCGCGATCAAATGCACCGTCTTCGGCGGCAGGAAGGGCACGCCCTCGCGCCCCGCGGTCGAGGCGCTGCTCGCAGCCTCGCACTTTCCCGTCGAAACGGCGTGAGCCGGGCCTTGAATTCCGCCCCGTACCGCACGACGATCCGCCCCCGCCTTGGACGCAGCCGCTCATGACCCTGACCGACGCCGAACTCGAACGCCAATACGACAATCGCGGCAACGTCCCCGAACATCCCGCGATCATCGCGGGCTGGGCGCGCGACGCCGAAGCCTATCGCGCCGAGGCCGCCGCGCGCGGCGAGGCAGCGCTCGACATCGCCTACGGCCCGCACGAGCGGCAGAAGCTCGACCTTTTCGGCCCCGGCGCGCGCGGCGTCGACGCGCCGCTCCTGATGTTCGTCCACGGCGGCTATTGGCGCTCGCTCGACCGCGCGAGCTTCTCGCATCTGGCGAAGGGCGCGAACGCCCACGGCGTCACGGTGGCGCTGCCGAGCTATCGGCTCTGCCCCGCCGTCGCCATGGAGGAGATCGTCGACGATCTGCGCGCCGCGGCGATCGCCCTGTGGAACCGCTTCGGCCGGCGCTTCGCCGTGGCGGGCCATTCCGCGGGCGGCCATCTGACGGCCTGCCTTCTCGCGACCGATTGGCCGCGCATCGCCACGGGCCTTCCCGCCGACATGACGCCCGCCGGCCATTCGATCTCCGGCCTCTTCGATCTCGCGCCGCTGACCCGCATTTTGGTCAATGCCGACCTCCGGATGGACGCCGCCGCGGCCGAGCGCCTGTCCCCCGTCCGCTCCGCGCCGCCGAAGGGCGTGGTGCTCGACGCCGTCTACGGCGGCGACGAGACCGCCGAATACGCCCGCCAGAGCCGCGCGATCGTCGAGGCCTGGGCCGCCGCCGGCGCGACGACGCGGCTCGAAGCGTTGCCCGGCGCGAACCATTTCACCGCGCCCGCGCCGCTTTCGGATCCCGCTTCCGCCATGACGCGGCGCGTCGTGGAACTGGCGCGGAGCCTGTGACGATTTTTCGGCCTTCACGAGCGGGTGTCCGACCCGTACAAATCGATCGAACGGAGCCGCAAGGGCTCCGAAAACGACGTCCGCCGCAGGCGGAACCGAGAGGGGTAGGGTTCATGAAGACGTTCACCGTCATGCTCGCCGCAGCGGCGGGCCTCGCGCTCACGGCCGGCACCGCCGCCGCGCAGGAAAAACTCAAGATCGGCATGATGGTGACGCTGTCCGGCCCCTCGGCCGTGCTCGGCCAGCACCAGCGCGACGGCTTCAACCTCGCGCTGAAGCAGCGGGGCGGCAAGCTCGGCGGCGTCGACGCCGAAGTCGTCCTCGTCGACGACGAGTTGAAGCCCGACGTGGCGGTCCAGAAGGTTCAGGGCCTGATCGAGCGCGACAAGGTCGACATCGTCACCGGCGTCACCTTCTCGAACGTGATGATGGCGATCGCCAAGCCCGTCTTCGACAGCCGCACCTTCCTCGTCAGCTCGAATGCCGGCCCGTCGCCGCTCGCGGGCCGCGCCTGCTCGCCCTTCTTCTACGCCTCCTCCTGGCAGAACGACCAGAACCACGAGACCATGGGCAAATACGCTCAGGACAAGGGCTTCAAGCGCGTCGTCGTCATGGTCCCGAACTATCAGGCCGGCAAGGACGCCGCGGCCGGGTTCAAGCGCTTCTTCAAGGGCGAGATCGCCGACGAGATCTTCACCCAGCTCGGCCAGCTCGATTTCTCGGCGGAACTCGCCAAGATCGCCGCGGCGAAGCCCGACGCGGTCTTCTCCTTCATGCCCGGCGGCATGGGCGTGAACCTCGTCAAGCAGTACACGCAGGCGGGCCTTTCGGGCCGCATCCCCTTCCTGTCGGCCTTCACCATCGACGAGACGACGCTCCCCGCGACGCAGGACGCCGCGGTCGGCCTGCTCGGCGGCGCGCAATGGGCGCCCGGCTCGACCCTGCCCGCGAGCCGCGCCTTCGTCGAAGCCTTCGAGAAGGAATACGGCTACGTCCCGGCGCTCTACGCCCAGCAGGCCTATGATTCCGCGCTCCTGATCGATGCCGCGGTCAAGGCCGCCGGCGGCAAGTTCAAGGACAAGGAGGCCATGCAGAAGGGCTTCCGCAACGCGCAGTTCGAGTCCGTCCGCGGTCCCTTCAAGATGAACACCAACGGCTTCCCCGTTCAGGACTTCTACGTCGTGAAGGTGGTCAAGCGCGCCGACGGCAAGTTCCAGACGGAGCCGGTCGAAAAGGTGTTCACCGCCCATGAGGACGTCTACGCGAAGGACTGCCCGCTGAAGTAAGCGGGCGCCCCGAGCCACCCGACGCCGGCCGTCCATCCCCTTCTCCCCTTGCGGGAGAAGGGTCGCACCCTCGAACGTTCCGGCACGGCCGTACACCGCGATCCATGTCCCTCACCCTCTTCGCCGTCCAGACGCTCAACGGCCTGCAATTCGGGCTGATGCTGTTCCTCGTGGCGGCCGGGCTCACGCTCGTCTTCGGGGTGATGGACTTCATCAATCTCGCCCACGGCGTCCAATACATGCTGGGCGCCTATCTCACCGCGGTCCTCGCCAAGGTCACGGGCGGCTTCTTCACCGCCCTTCTCCTGGCCATGCCGCTCACGCTTCTGCTCGGCCTCGTTCTGGAGCGCCTCGTCTTCCGACCGCTTTATGCGAGAGGCCATCTCGATCAGGTGCTCGCCACCTTCGGCGTCATCCTCATCGTCAACGAGGCGGTGAAGCTCGCCTTCGGCGCGGCCCCGATCAGCGTTCCGGTGCCCGAAATCCTCTCCGGTTCGGTCCGGCTCATGGACGGGCTGCTCTTCCCCGTCTATCGCCTCGCGATCATCGGGGCGGGGCTCGGCACGGCGCTGCTTCTCTGGCTCGTCATCGACGGCACGCGCTTCGGCATGCTGGTCCGCGCAGGCGCGACCAACGCGCCGATGGTCTCCGCGCTCGGCGTCGACGTGCGCCGCCTCTTCACCGCCGTCACGGCCTTCGGCGCGATGCTCGCGGGCTTCGCGGGCGCGATGGTGACGCCGATCCTCTCCGTCGAACCGGGCATGGGCGACGGCGTCCTGATCCTCGCCTTCGTCGTGATCGTGGTCGGCGGCGTCGGCTCGATCCGGGGGGCCTTCATCGCCGCGCTGATCGTCGGCCTCGTCGACACGCTCGGCCGCTCCTTCGCGACCGATCTGCTGAAGCTCGTGATGTCCGCCTCGACCGCCAACCATGTCGGCCCGGCGCTGTCGTCCATGGCGATCTATCTGCTGATGGCGGGCGTCCTCGCCTTCCGGCCCGCGGGCCTCTTCCCGTCGCGGAGCGCGGGATGACCAGGACCCGCCGCGACCTCCTCGTGCTCGGGCTGATGCTCGGGCTCCTCGCCGCCCTGCCCTTTCTCGGCCTGCCGAACTGGGTGCTGACCTATACCGCCCGCATCATGGCCTTCGCGATCTGCGCGGTCGCGCTCGATCTCGTGCTGGGCTACGGCGGCATGGTCAGTCTCGGCCATGCGGCCTTTCTCGGCATCGGCAGCTATGCCGCGGGCATCCTGCTCGCCGAGAACGTGAACGACTTCTTCATCGGCCTCGTCGCCGGCGCGGGCGCGGCGGGGCTCTACGCCCTCGTCACCGGTGCGGTCGCCGTCCGCACCAAGGGCGTGGCCTTCATCATGATCACGCTCGCCTTCGGGCAGATGGCGTTCTTCGTCGCCAATGCGCTGTCCGAATACGGCGGGTCCGACGGCCTCACCCTCTGGTCCCGCGCCGAAATCGGCGGCACGCGCGCCCTCGCGCGCGACACGAACCTCTATTTCGTGATCCTCTTCTTCCTCGCGCTGTCGATCCTGATCGTCAGGCTGGTGACGGCCTCGCCCTTCGGCATCGCGCTGCGCGCCGCCCGCAGCAATCCGGAGCGCGTCACCGCGCTGGGCTACGACGTGGAGCGCGTGCGTCTATGGGCCTATGTCCTGGCCGCCGTGCTCTGCGGCGTCGCGGGCGTGCTCATCGCCAACCTCAGTTCCTTCGTCAGCCCCGCGCTGATGGCGTGGCAGCGGTCGGGCGAGTTCATCATCATGGTCATTCTCGGCGGCGCGGGCACCGTCTGGGGGGCGCTCGCGGGGGCCTTCGCGGTCCTGATCCTCGAAGAGGCGCTGTCGCTCGCCACCCCGCATTGGAAGATCCTGTTCGGCCTCTTCCTCATCCTCGCGGTGCTGTTCACCCGCGGCGGCATCGCCGGCCTGTTCGACCGGAGCGCGAAATGACCGCGGTTCTCCGTCTCGAAGGCCTCACCAAGCGTTTCGGCGCCCTCGTCGTCTCCGACGAGGTGAGCCTCGACGTGCGTCCCGGCGAGATCCATGCGCTGATCGGGCCCAACGGCGCGGGCAAGACCACGCTGATCGGCCAGATCGCCGGGCGCATCGCTCCCGATGCGGGCCGCGTCTTCCTCGGCGGCGAGGACGTCACCGCCCTTCCCGCCGCGACCCGCGCGCGGCGCGGCCTCGCCCGCACCTTCCAGATCAGCGCGCTCGTCGGCGACATGACCGCCCGCGAGAACGTCGCGCTCGCGATCCGCGGCCGCAGCGCGGGGCGGCTCGCGCCGATCCCTCTGCCGGGCCTCGAACGCCGCTGCCGCGCGGAAGCGATGGACGGGCTCGCCGAGGTCGGCCTCGCCGACCGCGCCGACGTTCCGGTCTCCGCCCTGTCCCACGGCGAGCGCCGCGCGCTCGAACTCGCCGCCGCGCTCGCGCTCGAGCCGAAGCTCCTGCTGCTCGACGAGCCCCTCGCCGGCGCGGGCAAGGACGAGAGCAAGGCGCTGGTGAAGCTCATCGGCTCCCTGCGCGCGAAGATCCCGATGCTTCTCGTCGAGCACGACATGGACGCCGTGTTCCGCCTCGCCGACCGCGTCTCCGTGCTGGTCTACGGCCGCATCGTCGCGTCCGGCACGCCCTCCGAGGTCCGGGCCGATCCGCTCGTGCGCTCCGCCTATCTGGGCGAGGAGGACGAGGCATGCTGAGCGTCCGCGGCCTTTCGGCGGGCTACGGCGCCGCCCGCGTCCTGTTCGACGTCGATCTCGAAGTCGGCGCGGGCGAGGTCGTCGCCCTTCTCGGCCGCAACGGCATGGGCAAGACCACGACCGTCCGCGCGATCACGGGCCTTCTCCCGCCGACCGCGGGCGAGATCGTCTTCGGCACGACGCGCCTCGACGGATCGCCGCCCCACAAGGCGGCGCAGGCGGGGATCGGACTGGTGCCGGAGGGACGGCAGATCTTCCCCACGCTGACGGTCGAGGAGAACCTCGTCGCCACCGCCGCGAGCCGTTTCGGTCCGCCGCGCTGGACGAAGGAGCGCGTCTACGATCTCTTCCCCCGCCTGCGCGAACGCCGCCGCCAGATGGGCTCGCAATTGTCCGGCGGCGAGCAGCAGATGCTCGCCATCGGCCGCGCGCTGATGACCAATCCCAAACTGATGATCCTCGACGAGGCGACGGAGGGTCTGGCTCCGCTGATCCGCCGCGAGATCTGGTCCTGCATCGCGACGCTGAAGGCCGAGGGCGAGTCGATCCTCGTGATCGACAAGTCCCTCGACGCCCTGATCCGCGTCGCCGACCGGCACGTCGTGCTGGAGAAGGGCCACGTCGTCTGGACCGGCACGACGGCCGAACTCGTCGCCGACCGGGCGCAGGTCGAAAAGCGCCTCCACGTCTGAACCGAAATCCTCCGCGCCCTCCCCGGATGACGCCGGAGCGAGGCTCGGTTATGACGTGTTCCACGGTTCGAAATGCGAGGGGCCCGATGCAGACCTTCTTCGTCGAGATCAAATGCCGGCTGGGCAAGACCTATGAGGTCGCGAGCCGCCTCGCGGATGCCGAGATCGCCTCCGAGATCCATTCGATCGCCGGCAATTTCGACATCCTCGCCAAGTTCCATGTCGAGGACGGCGTCGATATCGGCCATTTCGTGGGCGAGAAGGTGCAGGTCATCCCCGACATCGTGGACACCCACACCATCATCACCTTCAAGGCCTTCTGAACCGCCGCCGCGGCGCATGAAAAAGGCCCGGACGTCGCCGCCGGGCCGTTTTCCTCATTCAAGCCGGTCGCTCAGCGGCCGGGACGGCCGTCGCGGCGCTGGTCCGGACGGCGCGCCCCGCCGTTCGAGAAAGGCCGGTCGCTGCGCGGAGCGCCGCCGGACGGGCGGGCATTGCGCTCGCCGCCGCCGCCGTTGCGGCTTTCACCGCGCGTGTCCTGACGCGGGCCGCGTTGCTCGGAGCGCCCCTGCTCGGGACGTCCGCCGCGATCGTCGCGACGCTGTCCCTGCCCGTCGCGCGAGCCGAAACCGCGTCCCCCGCCGCCGCCGGGGCGGCGATGCTGCTGCGGGCGGGCCGGGCGGTCGTCGCGATCGGAGGTGACGATGCCTTCGCCTTCGCCGAGCGGGTTGGGCATGACCGGGACCGGCGTGCGCGTGGTGCGCTCGATGTCGCGGAGATAGGCCCGTTCGTCGCCCGCGCAGAAGGAGATCGCGATGCCTTCGGCCCCGGCGCGCGCCGTGCGGCCGATGCGGTGGACATAGCTCTCCGGCACGTTCGGCAGGTCGAAATTGATGACATGCGTCACGCCGTCGACGTCGATGCCGCGCGCGGCGATGTCGGTCGCGATCAGAAGGCGCGAACGGCCCGCCTTGAAGTCCGCGAGCGCCTTTTCGCGCTGGGCCTGGCTCTTGTTGCCGTGGATCGCGGCGGCGGGATGGCCCGCATCGGCGAGACGGCCCGCGATCTTGTTCGCGCCGTGCTTGGTGCGGGAGAAGACGAGCGCGCGCTCGATCGCCGGATTTTCAAGCAGCTTGTGGAGCAGGGCCTGCTTGCGCTGGCCTTCGACGAAGATGACGTGCTGCGCGATGCGCTCGGCGGTCGTCGCGACCGGGGTCACGGCGACCTTGGCCGGGTCGTCGAGCAGCGTGTCGGCGAGATTGCCGATTTCCTTGGCCATCGTGGCCGAGAAGAACAGCGTCTGCCGCACTTCCGGCAGCAGCTTCACGAGCCGCTTGATGTCGTGGATGAAGCCCATGTCGAGCATCTGGTCGGCTTCGTCGAGCACGAAGACTTCGATGTCGTCGAGGCGGAAGGCGCGGTTCCGGATCAGGTCGAGAAGCCGGCCCGGGGTGGCGACGAGCACGTCGACGCCGCCGACGAGGTCGCGGATCTGGTTGTTCATCGACACGCCGCCGAAGACGACGCGCGTCGAGAGCTTCAGGAACTTGCCGTAGACGCGGAAGCTTTCGGCGATCTGGCTCGCGAGTTCGCGCGTCGGCGAGAGCACCAGCGTGCGGCAGGAGCGCTTCGGCGTGTCGCGGCGGTCCGTCGCGAGACGGTGCAGGATCGGCAGCGCGAAGGCCGCGGTCTTGCCGGTGCCCGTCTGCGCGATGCCGATCAGGTCGCGGCCCGCCATGACATGGGGGATCGCCTGCTGCTGGATCGGGGTGGGATTGACGTAGTCCTGCGCCGCAAGGGCGCGCAGGAGCGGTTCGGCGAGGCCGAGAGAAGTGAAATCGGTCAAGACGGTCTTTCTTTCACGGATCGTTGTCGCCCGCGGAAAACCGTTTCCCGCGGGGTCGTGACGGAGTCGGACTTCCCTCCCCGCGGCCGCGTCGCGGCCGAGAAGAGAGGAGGACTCCCCGCGTGATCCTGGGATGTCTTCTGTAGCGGTCCGGGACACTGTCTGTCCCTGCTCCGGCAGGACGGAACCTCGAAGGTCCGTTCACGCCGGCCCTGAAGCCGGAGCATACGCTGTGGCGCCCATATGCGCTCGCTGCAGTGCAATGTCAATGCGGCGGGCCGGGGAGAGCGGTGCGGGCGAAGGAAAAGGACGCCGAAGCCCCCTCCCCGTCATCCCCGCGCAGGCGGGCATCCTTGGCTCGGAACATGGCCCGCGGCCGACGGACGAAGCAGGGCCCCTTTTCCCGTCATGCCCGCGCATGCGGGCATCCACGACTCGGAACGGCGAGACGACTCCACACTTCCGTTGATTTTCGACTTCATGCAAACTTACCGCGAAACGGGCCGATTCGCGGCCCCTCCTGCGAGGCCGGCATGGACCTTCCCGTTCAGACCCAGCTCAAGATCATGCTGATGAAGGCGCTGAAGGACGAGGGCATCACCCGCGCGGAACTCGCGCGCCGGCTCGATTGGCATCGCGAACAGGTCGACCGTCTCTTCCGCCTCAAGCACGCCTCGCGCCTCGACCAGATCGAGGCCGCCTTCAAGGTCATGGGCCGCAAGGTGACGGTCGGGCTCGAACCGATCGCCTGACGCCTCCCGCCCGTCATGCCCGCGCATGCGGGCATCCACGACTTGGAACATGGCCCGCGGCCGGCGGACGAAGCAGGACCCCTTTTCCCGTCATGCCCGCGCCTGCGGGCATCCACGACTTGG
>JAIXTT010000094.1 GCA_027483795.1 Hyphomicrobiales bacterium | reverse complement strand
CGGACCTCCTTCGGCAGACCCGCCATCTCCGCGATGCCGCCGGCATTGTCCGTGACCGGACCGTAGGCGTCGAGCGCGACGATCATGCCGGCGATGCCGAGCATGGTCGTGACCGCGATCGCGGTGCCGAACAGGCCGCCGAGCTGATAGGTGCCGATGATGCCGCCCACGATGACCATGGCGGGCAGCGCGGTCGACTCGAGCGAGACCGCGAGACCCTGGATCACGTTCGTGCCGTGCCCGGTGACCGAGGCCTGCGCGATCGAGACGACCGGGCGCTTGCCCGTCCCGGTGTAGTACTCGGTGATCCAGACGATCAGGCCCGTGACGACGAGACCGATGATGCCGCAGATGAAGAGGTTCGTGCCGGTGATGGCGATGCCGTCCACCGTGCCGCTCTTGCCCCATCCGATGAGGAGCGCCGTGGCCGCGCCGCGACCGATCACGGAAAGGCCCGTGGTGGCCCAGAGGCCCTTGTAGAGCGCGCCCATGATCGAATTGTCGGCGCCGAGCTTCACGAAGAAGGTGCCGGCGATCGAGGTGACGATGCAGGCCGCGCAGATGGCGAGCGGATAGAGCATCGTGGCGCCCAGAACCGACTGGCCCGCGAAGAAGATCGCGGCGAGCACCATGGTGGCGACGACGGTCACCGCATAGGTCTCGAACAGGTCCGCGGCCATGCCCGCGCAGTCGCCGACATTGTCGCCGACATTGTCGGCGATGGTGGCCGGGTTGCGCGGATCATCCTCGGGAATGCCCGCCTCGACCTTGCCGACGAGGTCGGCGCCCACGTCGGCGCCCTTCGTGAAGATGCCGCCGCCGAGACGCGCGAAGATCGAGATCAGCGAGGCGCCGAAGCCGAGCGCCACCAGCGCGTCGATCACCGTGCGGCTCGCGGGCTGATGGCCCATCGGTCCGGTGAGGACCCAGTAGTAGACGGCGACGCCGAGCAGCGCGAGACCCGCGACCAGCATGCCCGTGACCGCGCCCGCCTTGAAGGCCACGTCGAGGCCTCCCGCGAGCGACTGCGTGGCGGCCTGCGCCGTGCGGACGTTCGCGCGCACCGACACGTTCATGCCGATGAAGCCCGCCAGACCGGACAGCACCGCGCCGATCGCGAAGCCCACCGCGACGGTGAGGCCCAGCAGCCATGCGATGACGAGGAAGAGCACCGCGCCCACGATGCCGATGGTGGCGTATTGCCGGGCCAGATAGGCCTGCGCGCCTTCACGGATCGCCTCCGCGATCTCCTGCATGCGGGCCGAGCCTGCATCCCGATCGTTCACGTCGGAAATCGCCCAAGCCCCGTAGGCGACCGCGAGCAGCCCCCCGAGAATGATGAACCAGATCATGTTGCCGTCCTTGTGTCCCGATGCCGCGGCGTTTTCGCCCCGCTTTCTGTCATGGAATCGGGCCGCGGCCGTTCCCGATCCGGTGCGAGGTCGGAGAATGTTCGCAAATCACCGGAAGCGGTGCAAATCCGCCTTTCGCGGCGGGTTCATGCCGGAGCCGGAACGCGGCGGCCGGCGAGCCAGACCAGCGCCAGAAGCGCGACGACGACGGGCGGGAAGACCACGTAGTTGACGGCATCCCAACCATAGACCGTCAACAGCTTTCCGGAGGAGAAGGAGCCGAAGGCCATCGTGCCGAAAACGAGGAAATCGTTGAAGGATTGGACCTTGTTGCGCTCTTCGGGGCGGTGCGTTTCGGTGACCATCGCGGAGGCTCCGACGAAGCCGAAGTTCCAGCCGACGCCGAGAAGGATCAGCCCGATCCAGAAATGCGCGACCGTGGTGCCGTTGAGGTCGACCAGAGCGGCGGCCGCGGTGATCAACAGACCCGCCGTCACGACTCGGCCCGCGCCGAATCGCGCGATCAGCGAGCCCGTGAAGAAGCTCGGCCCGTACATCGCCATCACGTGCCACTGGATCGCGAGATTGGAGGCGGTGAGCGGGTGCCCGCACATCTTCATCGCCAGCGGCGCGGAGGTCATCACGAGGTTCATGAGACCGTAGGTGACGACGCCGCAGACCGCCGCGACGACGAAGCGCGGCTTGGCGACGATCTCGCTCAAGGGACGCCCGGCGGCCTGCGCCGGCGCGTCGACGGCCGCGGGCGGCGGAGCCTTCACGAACAGCAGCACGGCCATGGCGACGAGCGCGACGACGGCTTGGGTCAGATAGCTCGCCGCGAAGAGATAAGGCTGCCACATGTCCATCGTCAGGCTGACGATCTGCGGGCCGAGGACGCCCGCGAAGACGCCGCCCGCCATGGTCCAGGAGATCGCCTTGGGCCTGAAGGCCGGGCTCGCCGTGTCGGCCGCGGCGAATCGGTAGGACTGCGCCACGGCGGCGTAGATCCCGCCGAGGAAGGTCGCCGCGCAATAAAGGCCGAACGAGCCGACGAACACCGCCGCGGCGGCGGTCACTCCCATCAGCGCGCCCATCAAGGCGCCGACGATGAAGGACGCGCGCCGACCGAAGCGCCGCGCGATCATGCCCACGGGGAGCGTTCCGGCGGCCATGCCGAGGACGAAGACCGTGATCGGCAGCGTGGCGAGGCCCGGATCGGGCGCGAGGGTCGCACCCGTGATCGCGCCGGTGGCGAAGATCACGGACGCATTGGCGCCGGCCAGAGCCGTCGCGGCGGCGAGCAGCAGCGCGTTGCGACGCGCGAGCGCATCCCCTGCCAGAACTTCCGCCGTCATGTCGCTTCCCCGCCCGTCGTTTTTTCGAGCATGCCGGATCCGGCATCCCGCTTCTTCGCGCGACAGTCTAATCGCAAAAGAACGACTTCAGCTTTGCGCCATGTGCATGGCATGCGCGGATTCCGGCATGACGGAAACGGACGCACGTCGCCTCAGAAATGAGAATAGGAGGTCCGAGAGAGCGCGATCGGATCGCCCTTCCGCAGAAGCCGCAGGGGCGCCTCCCCCTCTTCCACGCGACCGATCGGGGCGAGAGGGATGCCCGAGCGGAGCGCTTCCTCGCGCAGAACGTCCCAGTTCTCCGGGGGGACCGCGAGCAGGAGCTCATAGTCGTCGCCGCCCGTCACGGCGGATTCGAACCATGAAGTTTCCTCGACAAGCGACTCCGCCGCCTTCGAAAACGGGACGTGCCCGAGATCGATCACGCCCGTGACGCCCGAGGCGCGGAGCATCTTGGCGCAGTCCCCGACGAGACCGTCGGACACGTCCATGCCCGCGTTCGCCGCCTTGCGCAGATGCGGGGCCAGGGAGTTCCGCGGCCGGGGATGCAGATAACGATCGAGGAGGAACATCCGATCGGCGGCGGCGAGCCGGGCCGAGGCCGCGGCGTCGCTCCGCAGGCGCAGGCCGAGCGCGGCATCGCCGATGGTGCCCGTGACCGCGAGAATGTCGCCCGGCCGCGCGCCCGTCCTCGGGACCATCAGCCCGGAGGGCACGGAGCCGAATGCCGTGACGGAAATGGTGAGCGGACCCGGCGTGCGGACCGTGTCGCCCCCGATCAGGCGGATGCCCGTCGCCTCCGCGGCCTTTTCGAGACCCGCGGCGAAGGCCGCGAGAAAGGCTTCGTCGGGCTCTCCGGGCAGAGCGAGCGTCAGCAGATAGGCGACGGGGTCCGCGCCCTTGGCGGCGAGATCGGACAGATTGACGCCGAGCGCCTTGATCGCGATCGAGGCGGGGGGATCGTCGGGGAAGAAATGCACGCCCGCGACGAGGGCGTCGACCGTCACGACGAGATCGCAGCCCGGCGGCGGCACGAGGCAGGCCGCGTCGTCCTTCAGGCCGAGCCCCGCGGGCCCGGCGAGAGGCGCGAAGAAGCGTGCGATGAGATCGTCTTCGGTCATCGAGGAAAACGTAAAGCCTGATCGCGACGGAGAGAAGGCGGAGAAAGAGAGGCTCAGCGCCGCGCGTCGAGCTCGCCCTCGCGCCAATGCCGCGCCATGCGGTCGAGCACCGCATTGGCCATGCCCGTCTCCTCGCCTTCATAGAAGGCACGGATCACGTCGACATATTCGCTGATGACCACTTTGGCCGGCACGTCCTTGCGGCGCAGAAGCTCGTAGCCGCCCGCCCGAAGACCCGCTCGCAGGACCGCTTCGACCCGCGCCAGCGGCCAGCCTTCGGCGAGCGTTTCGTCGATGCGGCGGTCGATCTCGACCTGATGCTTGACGACGCCGGAGACGATGTCGCGGAAGAACTCCTCCTCCGCCTCCTTCATCTCCACGCCTTCGATCTCGCGACCGATCCAATGGAGTTCGAATTCCGTCAGGACGTCCGGCAAGGGCGTGCCGGTGATGTCCATCTGATAGAGCGCCTGCACGGCCGCGAGCCGGGCGGCGGAACGCTTCTCGCCCTTCGACATGGTCAGGCTCCCCGCAGGTGGGCCGCGCGCTTGAGGCGCAGCACCGCGAGCGCCGCCTCGACCGCGCCGCCGCCCTTGTTCATGTCCGAGACCCGCGCGCGGGCCCAAGCCTGCGCCTCGTTCTCGACGGTGAGGATGCCGTTGCCGAGCGGCAGCCGGCGCGCGACGGAAAGGTCCATCAGAGCGCGCGAGCTCTCGCCCGCCACGATGTCGTAATGGCCCGTCTCGCCGCGGATCACGCAACCGAGCGCCACCGCCGCGTCATAGGGGCGGCCCGCCTCGGCGGCGGCATCGAGCAGGATGGCGATGGTCGCGGGGATTTCGAGCGCGCCGTCGACCGTCACCACGTCGGCGATCGCGCCCGCGCGTTCGGCCGCGGCCTTCGCCCCGGCGAGCAGCTCGTCGGCGATGCCGTCATAGAAACGGGCTTCGACGACGAGAATGCGGGCGCCCGGCACGGGCTCGCCCGCCGGGCGATGAGAAGACTGAGCGACCATGGACCTCGACCTGCGTCAGGGGGAGGTCAGTAGCCCTCGGCGCGCGCCTGCGCAAGCCGTGCCGCGTAGCGCGCCATCAGATCGACTTCGAAATTGATGGGATCGCCCGCCTTCCGGTCGCCCCAGGTGGTGACCTGCAGCGTGTGCGGGATCAGCAGGACCGAGAACATGTCGCCCGCGACGGAATTGACCGTCAGCGACGTGCCGTCGAGCGTGACCGAACCCTTCTCGGCCACGAAGCCCGCCAGCGCACGCGGCACGCGCAGATCGAAGCGTGCGGTCGCGGCCCAAGGCCCCTCCCCGCCCGTGACCTCGGTGCGCGCGACGATCTCCGCCACCGCATCGACATGGCCCGTGACGATGTGGCCGCCCAGTTCGTCGCCGATCTTCAGCGAGCGTTCGAGATTGACCCGCGTTCCCTCGTGCCAGGCGTCGACGGTCGTGCGGGCGAGCGTCTCGGCCGCCGCGTCGACCTCGAAGAAGCAGCCGCCGCCGTCGCGCGGGCCGAAACGAACCACCGTCATGCAGACGCCGGAACAGGCGATCGAAGCGCCGAGTTCGATCGTGGCGGCGTCGTAGGACGCATGGATGCGGAGCCGGCGCAGCCGCTCTTCCGGCGCGGTCACGGAATCGACGGTGCCGACGTCGGTGACGATGCCGGTGAACATCAGGCGGTCCTCAGGAAATGTTCGATGCGGTCGGGTCCGTAGATGGAGGACGGCAGCGGCTCGAACAGGGCCGCGTCGGCGAGCGCCCGCCCGAGACGCGGGCCGACGGCCGGAACGCCGGGCCGGCCGAGCGGCGCCTCGTGGGTGATGAGCGCGACCTCGTCGACGAGGCCCTCGGCCGCGAGCGCGTCGGCGAGCGTCGGCCCGCCCTCGCTCATGATCCGGGTGATGCCGCGCTCGCCCAAGGCCTGCAGCGCGCAGCCGAGATCGACATGGCCGCCCTTGCGCGGCACGCGGATCACGTCGACCGCATGGGCGCGCAGCGCCGCCTCGCGCGTCAAAGGGGCGTCGTCGGCCGCGACGACCCAAGTGGGGACGTCGCGCGCCGTGAGGACGAGTTTGGCCGAGGCGGGCGTGCGCAGGTCCGTGTCGATGACGATGCGGACGGGGCTCTCCGCCTCCAACCCCGGCAGACGGCAGGTGAGCTGCGGATCATCGGCGAGGACCGTGCCGATGCCGACCATGATCGCGTCGGCGAGCGCGCGTTCGACATGCACGCGCGCGGAGCCGATCGGCCCGGTGATCATCAGCTGCTTGCCGGGTTCCGCCGCGGCGAAACCGTCCGCGGTGCGCGCGAGCTTGAGGAAGACGCCGGGGCGGCCGAGCGTGACGCGCCGGATATGTCCGAGATGCACGCGGAAGGCCTCGCGCGCGCGGAGCCCCACCTCGACCGCGATCCCGGCCGCCCGCAGCAGGGCGTGGCCGCGGCCCGCGACCCGCGGATCGGGATCCTCGACGGCGGTGACGACGCGGGCGATGCCGGCGGCGATCATGGCCTCGGCACAGGGCGGCGTGCGGCCGTGATGGGAACAGGGTTCGAGCGTGACCGTCATCACCGCGCCGCGCGCGGCGGAGCCCGCGGCCTTCAGGGCCTCGGTCTCGGCATGGGGGCGGCCGCCGCGCACGGTCCAGCCGCGACCGAGAACGAGCGGTCCCTCCGGGGTCGGCCGCCAGACGACCGCGCCGACGGACGGGTTGGGCCAGGTATTGCCCAGCCCGCGCCGACCGATCGCCAATGCGTGATGCATCACGGCCGTCTCGTCGCTCGCCGAAGCGCGGAGCGCGGCGACCGGATCGAGCGGGCTCATGACGGCGCCCGCGTCGACGCCGGGGCGGATTCAGGATCTTCGCCCGACAATTCGCCGAGGAGATCCTCGAAGTCCTTCGCCTCGCGGAAATTCCGGTAGACCGAGGCGAAGCGCACATAGGCGACGTCGTCGAGGCCCTTGAGCCCTTCCATCACCAGTTCGCCGATCTGTTCGGAGGAGATCTCGACCTCGCCCGAGCTTTCGAGCTGGCGCACGATGCCGTTGACCATGCGCTCGATCCGCTCGGCGTCCACCGGGCGCTTGCGCAGCGCGACCTCGACGGAGCGCTGCAGCTTGTCCCGATCGAAGGGAATGCGCCGGCCCGAACGCTTGACCACCGTCAATTCGCGCAGCTGGACGCGCTCGAAGGTGGTGAAGCGGCCGCCGCAATCAGGGCAGACGCGACGCCGGCGGATGGCCGAATGGTCGTCGCTCGGCCGCGAGTCCTTCACCTGCGTCTCGAGGCCGCCGCAATAGGGACAACGCACGACGGACCGCCTTTCCTCGACGCGTTCAGGCGTAGATCGGGAAGCGGCGGGTGAGTTCGTGCACCCGACCCTTGACCGAAGCCTCGACGGCCTCGTTCGCGCCTTCGCCGTTCTTCGCGAGGCCGTCGAGCGTCTCGACGATCAGCTCGCCGACGCGCTTGAACTCCGCCGTGCCGAAGCCGCGGGAGGTCGCCGCGGGCGTGCCGAGCCGGACGCCCGAGGTGATCATCGGCTTTTCGGTGTCGAAGGGCACGCCGTTCTTGTTGCAGGTGATGTGCGCCCGGCCGAGCGCGGCCTCGGAGATCTTGCCGTTGAGGCCCTTGGGCCGCAGATCGACCAGCATCAGGTGATTGTCCGTCCCGCCCGTGACGATCTTGAAGCCGCCCGCCGCGATGGTGGAGGCGAGCGCCTTGGCGTTCTCGACGATGGCATGGGCGTAGAGCTTGAATTCCGGCGTCAGCGCCTCGCCGAAGGCCACCGCCTTCGCCGCGATGACGTGCATCAGCGGGCCGCCCTGCAGGCCGGGGAAGACGGCGGAGTTCATCTTCTTCGCGATCGCCTCGTCGTCCGTCAGGATGATGCCGCCGCGCGGGCCGCGCAGCGTCTTGTGCGTCGTCGACGTGACGACATGCGCATGCGGGAAGGGCGAGGGATGCGAGCCGCCCGCCACGAGGCCCGCGAAATGGGCCATGTCGACGAGGAAATAGGCGCCGATCTCGTCGGCGATCTCGCGGAAGCGGGCGAAGTCCCAATGCCGCGCATAGGCCGAGCCGCCGGCGATGATGAGCTTCGGCTTGTGCTCGCGGGCGAGCGCGGCCACGTTCTCCATGTCGATGACATGGGTTTCGGGATCGACGCCGTAGCTCACGACCTTGAACCACTTGCCCGACATGTTCGGGGCCGCGCCGTGGGTGAGATGGCCGCCCGCGGCGAGATCGAGACCCATGAAGGTGTCGCCGGGCTGGAGCAGCGCGAGGAACACGGCCTGATTGGCCTGCGAGCCCGAATTCGGCTGGACGTTGGCGAAGCCGCAGCCGAACAGCCGGCAGGCGCGCTCGATGGCGAGGTTCTCGGCGATGTCGACGAACTGGCAGCCGCCGTAATAGCGGCGGCCGGGATAGCCTTCCGCATATTTGTTGGTCATCACCGAGCCCTGCGCCTCGAGCACGGCGCGGGAGACGATGTTTTCGGAGGCGATGAGTTCGATCTCGTCGCGCTGGCGGCCGAGTTCGAGTTCGATCGCACGGGCGATCTCGGGATCGCGGTCGGCAAGCGAGGCCGCGAAGAAGCTGTTCGACATGTGGTTCGGACGGGCCGCTTCGTTCGCGCTCATGGGGCCGATCTCCTTCGAAAAACCGAAAGGTCCGCCGGACGCGCGGAGCGCCCGTCGCGGACCGCTCGCGACGACGTCGATGCGGGCGATTCCCTGTCCGCCCTTCGGCGCTGCCTTACCACCCGCATCCCCTCGCGCCAAGGCGTGATCGCGCGGGTGCGGCGAAGGGGACGCAGGCTTGCGCCCGCTCCTCCCCGTCATGCCGTGCCTTCCGCGCGTGCCTTCCGCGCAATAATGCCCGCGCCCTCTCCCCGTCATGCCCCCGTCACGCCCGCACCCTCCCCGTCATGCCCCGGTCATGCCCGCCCCTCCCCGTCATGCCCGCGCAGGCGGGCATCCACGCCTTCCTTCCGGCCACGGGGACCGAAAAGACGTGGATGCCCGCGGACGCGGGCATGACGGGACGAGCATGACGGGACGAGCATGACGGGAAGAGCGTGACGGGAAGAGCCTGACGGGAAGCGGCGGCCGTGAGGGTCCGGGCGGAACGGCCGAGGACGGCGCGCCGCCGCCGCGCCGGACGGATTTCGTCGCGAAGCCCCTTCGGGAGTGCTGGACAGCTTCCCGACGAGGCTCTATAAGCCCCGACGTCCGCGGCGCTTCGGCTCCGGTCCGGGCACGCCCAGGTAGCTCAGTTGGTAGAGCATGCGACTGAAAATCGCAGTGTCGGTGGTTCGATTCCGCCCCTGGGCACCATTCCTTCAGACCTGCTGAACGGATGCGCCGTCTTCGACGGCATAAGTCGCCGTTTCTTCTCCCCATCGCTTTAGATAAAGCTCTATGCGCCGACCGCACCGTTCGAGCATGAGATGCAAGCCACCGACCCCCACGCCTCCATCCGTGATGCCGTTCGCGCTCTCTGCGCGGAGTTTCCGCCCGAGTATCACCGCAAGGTGGACGAGGAGCGGGGGTATCCGGAGGCGTTCGTGCGGGCGCTCACCGCGGCGGGGTGGCTCGCGGCGTTGATTCCGGAGGAATACGGCGGGTCGGGGCTCGGGCTCGTCGAGGCCTCCGTGATCATGGAGGAGATCAACCGCTCGGGAGGGAATTCCGGGGCCTGCCACGGGCAGATGTACAATATGGGCACCCTGCTCCGGCACGGCTCGGAGGAGCAGAAACGACGCTTCCTGCCGAAGATCGCTTCCGGCGAATTGCGGCTCCAGTCCATGGGCGTGACGGAACCCACGACGGGCACCGACACGACGAAGATCAAGACCACCGCCGTGCGGAAGGGCGACCGCTGGGTCGTGAACGGGCAGAAGGTCTGGATCTCGCGCGTGCGGCATTCGGATTTCATGATCCTGCTCGCCCGCACCACGCCGCTCGCGGAGGTGAAGAAGAAGTCGGAGGGGCTGTCGATCTTCCTCGTCGATCTGCGCGAGGCGGTCGGCAAGGGGATGGAGGTCCGGCCCATCCGCAACATGGTCAATCACGAGACCAACGAACTCTTCTTCGACGATCTGGAGATCCCCGCCGAGAACCTGATCGGCGAGGAGGGCATGGGGTTCAAATACATCCTCGACGGGCTCAATGCGGAACGCGCGCTGATCGCGGCGGAATGCATCGGCGACGGGCGCTGGTTCATCGACAAGGTGACGGCCTATGCCAAGGAGCGCGTCGTCTTCGGCCGGCCGATCGGCCAGAATCAGGGCGTGCAGTTCCCCATCGCCGAGGCGCATATCGAGATCGAGGCCGCGGACCTGATGCGCTTCGAGGCCTGCCGGCTCTTCGACGCGGGCCTGCCCTGCGGGGCGCAGGCGAACATGGCGAAATATCTGGCGGCCAAGGCGAGCTGGGAAGCGGCCAATGCCTGCATCCAGTTCCACGGCGGCTTCGGCTTCGCCTCGGAATACGACGTGGAGCGGAAATTCCGCGAGACGCGGCTCTATCAGGTCGCGCCGATCTCGACGAACCTCATCCTCGCTTACGTCGCCGAGCACGTGCTCGGCCTGCCGCGCTCCTTCTGAGCTGGACGCTACGCCTCAACGGCCGTGCGAACGGTCGTAGCCGCTGCGGGCGGGCGGCGTCCATCCGGCGAGACTGCCCTCGGCGGGCTTCAGGATCACGACGAGCAGCGGCCGGCAGACCGCGACGTCGCTCGAATGCTCGGAGGAACAGTCGCCGCCCGGACAGGCCGAAAGCCCGGCCAGCAGGTCGATCTCCGCGAAGAATTCGAGGAAGTCCCCGGGCCGCACGGGACTCGCCTTCATGAAATACTGCCCCGTGTCGCGGGTGAAGCCCGTGCACATGAAGACGTTGAGCACGTCATGCACCTGCGGCTCGGCCTCGGCGAGCGGGCGGCCCGTCGCGTCGGCGAAGGCGCGGGTCAGGTTCGAATGGCAGCAATGGTGATAGCGCCCGCCGCCCGAAAGGAGATCATGCGTATAGGGGTCGCAGCGCGTGCCGATCACGTCATGCACCGCGCCGCCATAGGCGTCGAAGCCGTACCAGCCCAGCGTGTCATGCGTGATCGTCGCCATGGGCCGCAGCGCCGGGAAGGACGACCAGAGACGGTCGCCCGTCGTCAGATGCGTGCGGTGGAGCGCCCGCGTCTTGCCGGAATAGAAGCGCTCCTGCGGATCATGCGCGTTCCACAGATTCAGGTCGCCGACCTGCGGTCCCTCGATCGAGACGATCCGGAAGAAATGCCCGGCGGGCACGGAGAAGCAGCGCGCGTCGCGCGGCGGCACCACCACCTCGTCCACCTTGGCGAGCGTATCGCGCGCGGCGCGGTAAATCTCCATCGGCGCGGGCGGCAGCGTCTCCACCGGATAGCAGATGACGGGCCGCACGGCGCGGCGGGCCTCGGCGTCGGCGGGCGAAGAAGCGTCGGACATGATCGGCATGGGTCGACTCGGAGCGGGCGGGAGACGGGCAGCCTGCCCCGGAGCCGGCGTTCCGGCAACGGCCGGCGTCACGGTCGCGGCGTCCCGCCCAGCGTCACGCCGGGTGAAGGATGTCGACCATCCGCGCGGGATCGGCGAGGCGGAAGCCCGCATGGCCCGCCCGGCTCCAGACGCAGCGCGCCACGACCGACCCGCCCCTGAAGCGCCGGCTGCGGCCGGGACGGAACAGAAGGTCGAATTCGTAGGCGCGGCCGGGGATGAAACGGAGCAGGTGTCCGAGTTCGACCCGGAAGCCCCCGCGCGACACGTCCTCCAATTCCAGACGGATGCCGTCGAAGATCAGAACGCCGCGATCCCCGGGGACGATGCGTGGACCGGCGCGGCGTTCGCCGTCGGATTGTTCGATCATCATGACGCAAGGTTAGCAACGGCAAGGGGCCGTTTCAATTGCGACGCGACGAAACTCTTCTCGATGCCCTTGCGGAACCGGGCGGCCGCACCCATATCGGGACGGTAGGCAGAAGGCCCCGACCGCGGATGTACCGGCGGCGGCCTCCTCGCCGCAACGCAAGTGCGGGCCGACAGGCCCCTTGCCGAACGTCTCGTCGCAGCCGCGGCGGGGCGTTTTTGCGTTTCGGGGCGGGGCCGTTTCAGATCGTCCGGCCGCCGTCGACTTCGAGCACGACGCCCGTGATGAATTCGGCCTCGTCGGAGGCGAGCCACAAACAGGCATTGGCGATGTCGGCGGGCTTCGACATGCGGCCGAGCGGAATCGTCGCGACGAATTTCGCGCGGTTCTCCGGCGTGTCGGGCATGCCCATGAAGGTTTCGAGCAGCGCCGTCTCGCCCATGACCGGCGCGACGCCGTTCACGCGGATCCTGTCCGGCGCGAGTTCGACGGCGAGCGACTTCGACAAGAGGTTCACCGCCCCTTTCGAGCCGTTGTACCAGCTGAGGCCGGGCCGGGGGCGGATGCCGCCCGTGGAGCCGATATTGATCATCACGCCGCCGCCCTGCGCACGCATCAGCGGCACCGTCGCCTGCGTCATGTAGTAGATCGACTTCACGTTGACGTCGTAGACGCGGTCGAACTCCTCTTCGGTGACGTCCATCAGCGGCTTGTTGCGATGCGACCAGCCGGCATTGTTCACGATCACGTCGATGCGGCCGAAACGGTCCATGGTCGCCTTGACGGCGGCCTCGACGTCGCCGCGCTTCGTGACGTCGCAGCGGATCGGAAGCGACGGGGCGTTCACGCTCTGCGCCACCGCCCGCGCGCCGTCTTCATTGATGTCGACGACCGCGGTCGACGCGCCCTCGCGGGCGAAGACGCGCACGATCTCCGCGCCGAAGCCCGAAGCCCCGCCCGTGACGAGCGCCACCTTGTTCTGAAGCCGCATGGAAACCTCCCGATCCGCGCCGCTTCAAGCGGCTTGTCGGGCGCATCATGGGTCGAGGGGAAGGCCTTCGTAAAGCGCGCCGGGACGATCAGGAGCGACGGCGCCAATCCCAAGGCATGACGAAACGACCCGCCCACAATCCCGCGCCCGCCGCACGGGCATGGGCTTCGTCGGCGTCGTAAACGTTGGAATAGCGGACGAAGGAGACCGCGAGCCCTTCGCGCACCATCCAGGCCTGAAGATCAAGCTCGCCGAGGCTGCAACGGGCCAGGAAGCGGCCGTACCGGTCCCGTCCTTCCGAAACGCAGCGGACGGATTGCCCCTCGATCATTCTCTGCAGCCCGTCGCGCGCGACCTTGCCGCAGGCGAAGGCGGTTCCGGAAGCGTCGAAACAGGTCTGATCGAGTTCGGGCGCATCGATTCCGGACAGTCTCAGCTTCTCGCCCTCGACCACGATCGTGTCGCCGTCCACCACCGTCGCGGGCCCGAAGAAGACGTCGCGCGCCTCGACGCGGACATCCGCGAAGGCGATGAACAAGGCCGTGAACGCAAAGGCGAAGCGAAGCACGGAAACCACCCCGAGTTGCTGAGCTCGCGTATAGGTAGCGTGATTTTCTTTTTACACCAAACCGGAACGCGGCCGTTCTTTCGACCGCCGCGCGGATGTCGGAAGGCTTCGAACGGCACGACGAATCGACGCTCCGCATCCGGGGAAAGGATGGGGAACCTTCGTTGCCTGTCGGTTAAGGGTGCGGAGAGCGGGCCGAGCTCGGTCGGCGGGGTCCGGAGGGCGCGGAGGGGCTCGATCGCGACCGGACGACGTCGGTATCGGACGCAGCGGGGGATCGGCCTCGCGGCCGCCCCCGCCGCCTTTGCGTGAATGTCAGATCGACATCGGAGCGGTGGAGTGGATGCGCTCGCCGCTCTCGCCGCGTGCCGCGCGGGACAGCAGCTTGTTGAGCGCACCGAGATAGGCACGGGCCGAGGCGACCAGCGTGTCGGGGTCGGCGGCCTTCGCCGTCACCGCACGGCCTTCCGCGTCCGAGAGACGGACGGAGACTTCCGCCTGCGCGTCGGTGCCTTCGGTCACGGCATGCACCTGGTAGAGTTCGAGCTTCGCTTCGTGCGGCACGAGCGCCTTCACGGCGTTGAAGATCGCATCGACCGGGCCGTTGCCCGTCGATTGAAGCGTGCGATGCGCCCCGTCGATGTCCAGCGTCATCGTGGCCAGCTGCGGCCCTTGCGTGCCCGCGACGATCGTCAGCGAGACGAGCTTGATGCGGTCATGGGCGGTGACGATCTCGTCGTCGACCAGCGCCTCGATGTCCTCGTCATAGACGTGCTTCTTGCGGTCGGCGAGATCCTTGAAGCGCTTGAAGGCGTCTTCGACCGCGTTCTCGCCGAGTTCGTAGCCGAGTTCCTTCAGCTTCTCGCGGAAGGCGTGGCGGCCCGAATGCTTGCCCATGACCAGCGAGGTCTTCAGCACGCCGACCGATTCCGGCGTCATGATCTCGTAGGTCGTCGTGTTCTTCAGCATCCCGTCCTGATGGATGCCGCTCTCATGGGCGAAGGCGTTCCGGCCGACGATGGCCTTGTTGTACTGGACGGGGAAGGACGTCACCGCCGCGACCAGCTTGGAGGCGCGGTTGAGCATGGTCGACTCGATGCCCGTCTCGAAGGGCAGCACGTCGCCGCGCGTCTTCAGCGCCATCACGATCTCTTCGAGCGCCGCATTGCCCGCGCGCTCGCCGATGCCGTTGATCGTGCATTCGATCTGCCGCGCGCCGGCCTTCACGCCCGCCAGCGAATTGGCGACCGCCATGCCGAGATCATTATGGCAATGCACCGAGAAGATCGCCTGATCGGCGTTCGGCACGCGGTCGCGCAGCATGGCGAACAGCGCGTAATACTCCTCCGGCACGGTGTAGCCGACCGTGTCGGGAATGTTGATCGTGGTCGCGCCCGCGCGGATCGCGGTCTCGACGCAGCGGCAGAGGAAGTCGTGCTCGGTGCGCGTGCCGTCCTCGGCGGACCATTCGACGTCGGGCACCAGATTGCGGGCGCGGGCGACCGAGGCCGCGATCATCTCCAGCACCTTCTCGGGCTCCATCTGGAGCTTGTATTTCATGTGCACCGGCGAGGTGCTGATGAAGGTGTGGATGCGGGGCTTGGCGGCGTGGCGAACGGCTTCGCCCGCACGGTCGATGTCCTTCTGTCCGGCGCGGGCGAGGCCCGCCACCGTGGCGCGCTTCACGCGGCGTGCGATCTCGGAGACGGCCTCGAAATCGCCCGTCGAGGCGATGGGGAAGCCCGCCTCGATGACGTCGACGCCCATCTCGTCGAGGAGATCCGCGACTTCGAGCTTTTCCTCGAAGGTCATGGAGGCGCCGGGCGACTGTTCGCCGTCGCGCAGGGTGGTGTCGAAGATGATGACGCGGTCCTTGTCGGACCCGGAAGCGTTGGCGGTCATCGGCTGTGTATCCTTCTCTCTCATGGCCCCGACGGGCCTCGTCCTTCGGCCTCGGTCGACGATCCCCTGACGGCCCGGGCGTGCGCCCTTACGGCCCTCAGGGGCGGCTAAGGAGAAGGAGGAGCGGGAGAAGCGCGCGCGAGGTCGCGGGAGCGGACCCGAAGGTCTCCCGGCCGGCGGCGATGATGGCGGCGGATGCGGCCACGTCCCTCTCCCGATCGCGCGCGACGAACGCGCTCGTGGAACGGTGATACAGGAGAAGACCGGCGGCGGGCAAGTCCCCGCCTCTATTCCTCGAGAACGCTCCCGAACCAATGGATCAGGAAATCGGGCATGCGGACCGGGTCGAGATCGGCAAGGCGGCGGACGACCCGCACGCCGGACAGTTCCGGCCGGTCCTCCGCGGCGAGATGGGCTTCGATCCGGCGGACGACTTCGCCGGCGGGCGCATCGACCCTGACGGGGCGCAGAAAGGCCGTGCGCGCGCCGCATGCGGCGACGTGCCAGCGCGGCTCGACCGTGACGTCCGAGGGACGAAGGCCCGTCTCCTCCTCCAATTCGCGCAGCACGCTGCCCGCGAGATCGACGGTCCCGTCGACGACGTCGGCGGGATCGGGCGTGCCCGAAGGGAAATAGATGTGGCCGGGATTGGACGTATGGTCGCCCATCACGCCGAGGATCCAGCCCCCGTCGGCGGCTTGCAGCGCGGCCATGGAGAAGCCGTTGCGGACCGAAGGGTCCGTCCGGCCGAGATCGCGCCAGGCGAGATAGGCCGAGAAGCGCGTTTCGAAGAAGGTCGCGCGGTAGGGATCGCCGCCGCCCTCCCCGTCCCGCATCATGAAGATCCGCCCGTCGAACATCGCGGGGCTGCGGGCGAGCGCCGCGTCCCAATGACGGCGGATCGCCTCGCCTTCGCGCTCCGCCCATGCCCATCGATGCGGCACGACGCGCGCATCGAGGGATCCGACGGTGAGGGCGGAAAATGCCGTCAAAGCCGCAACGCCCCTTCCGACACCACGACCGCGCCGCCGCCGATGGAGGCCTTCACGAGCGCAGCGTTCTCGACGTTGAGGGTCAGACGGATCTGCGACGGACGGCCCATTTCATAGCCCTGTTCGACGACGAGGACGTGCTCCCCGTCCTCCGGCCGGTCGAACTCCGTCACCGCGCCCGCGAAGGCGGCGACGGCCGACCCGGTGGCCGGATCCTCCGTGACGCCGAGGCCGGGCGCGAACATGCGTGCGTGGAAGTGATGGGCCTCGTCCTCGGTCTCGCGCGTGTAGAGGAAGACCGCGCCCCGGTCGCCGCCAGCGCGCAGCGCGTCCCAAGCGGTCGGGTTCGGAGCCGCCCGTCCCGCCGCCGCCTTCGACGCGACCGGCACGAGGATGAAGCCGTTGCCGGCGGACATACGGCAGGGCCGATGCGCATCGAAGCCGATTTCGCCTTCGTCGAGCCCGAGCGCCGCGGCGAGCGCGGCATCGGAGGGCGCATCGCCCTCCCGCCGAGGCAGCCGCGGCAGGGTGAAGGTCGCTTCGCCGTGCCCCTCGCCCTTGATCTCGACGGCGCAGGGGACGAGTCCCACCCCCTCTTCGAGCCCGAAGGCGACGTTGCCGTGCGCATGCCCGTGATCGAGAAGGCCGAGAAGAACCGCCGTGCCGACCGTGGGATGACCGGCGAAGGGCAGTTCCTTGGCGGGCGTGAAGATCCGCAAGCGGGCACGCTGATGCGGATCGTCCGGCGGCAGGACGAAGACCGTCTCGGAGAGGTTGAATTCGCGGGCGATCGCCTGCATGCCGCCGTCGCCGAGCCCCTGCGCGTCGAGCACCACGGCGAGCGGGTTCCCGGCGAGCGCACGGTCCGTGAACACGTCGAGCGTGAAGAAACGGCGCGGCATGGGAATCTCCTTTCAGGTCAATGGCAGGAGTTTAATCGCGCCCGGGAACGGGGTCACGCCCGTCGCGGGACTCAATAGGGTTCGGGTGCGAAGACGCGCGAGGGCGAGACGAACTCCTCCTGCGCCTCCACCAACAGGATCTCGCGCGAGCCCGCCGCCTCGGTTCGCCGCAGGAGCCCGTGGATCGATGACGCCGCCATCGAGAGCGCGAAGGCCGCGTCGCCCGAGCGCAGGCGGTGAACGAAGAACAGCGCGGCGATCGCGTCGCCCGCGCCGTTGACCTCGAGCGCGAGCTTCGGCGTCCGCACGCCGAAGACCGCGTCGCCTTCGGACACGACGAGATCGACCGCATCGGCGGGCGTCTCCTCGGTGTCGACGGAGGTGACGAGGATCGTCTTGGGACCGAGGCCGTGGACCACGCGGAGCGCGGCCCGGAGATCGGCCTGCGTGCGGCAGTCGCGTTCCGCCAGTTGTTCGAGTTCGAAACGGTTCGGCGTGACGATGTCGGCCGCGGGCACCGCCTTGCGTCGCATGAATTCAGGAATGCCCGGGCGGACGAAGACGCCGCGGCCCGCATCCCCGATGACCGGATCGCAGCACCACAGCGCCTGCGGGTTCGCCGCGCGCAGGCGTTCGGATGCCGCGAGGATCGCGTTTCCGACGTCGGCGGAGCCCATATAGCCGGACAGAAGGCCGTCGCACCGCGCGAGCGCACCGCGTGCGGCGACGCCGTCGAGCAATTCCTCGATCATCGGCCCGTCGAAGACGCGGCCGGTCCAGCTCCCGTATCCCGTATGGTTCGAGAACTGGACGCTATGGATCGGCCAGACCTCGCAGCCGAGACGCTGCATCGGGAACACGGCCGCGGAATTGCCGACATGCCCGTAGGCGACATGGGATTGGATCGACAGGATGTTCATGCGGCCACGATAGGCACCGCCCGCCGGCCGGGCAATCGAGAGACCTCCGCCGGCATTCGCCGGGCGGGGCGAGAAGCGGAAACGCGGACAGGCGTCGCCGTGTCCTTCAAGGGTCGGGCCATGAAAAAAGGCCCCGCTCGCGCGGGGCCTTTTCGGTTCGGCGCGGGGCCGGAGGATCAGTTCTTCGACTTGTCGACGAGCGCCTTGGCCTTGATCCACGGCATCATGTCGCGCAGCTTTTCGCCCACCTCTTCGATCTGATGGGCGGCGTGACGGGCGCGGACGGCCTTGAACGAGGTCTGGTTGACCTTGTTCTCGAGCATCCAGTCGCGCGTGAACTTGCCCGTCTGGATGTCGTCGAGGACGCGCTTCATCTCGGCCTTCGTTTCCGAGGTGATGATGCGCGGGCCCGTGACGTACTCGCCGTATTCGGCGGTGTTCGAGATCGAGTAGTTCATCGTGGCGATGCCGCCCTCATAGATGAGGTCGACGATCAGCTTCACTTCGTGCAGGCACTCGAAATAGGCCATTTCGGGGGCGTAGCCCGCCTCGACCAGCGTTTCGAAGCCCGCGCGGATG
>JAIXTT010000108.1 GCA_027483795.1 Hyphomicrobiales bacterium | reverse complement strand
GAGCGGGGCAGCTGCGTGCCCTCCTCGATGCCGAGGCGCGTGGAGAGCGAGCCCGCCGCCACGTTCCGGACCACGACCTCGAGCGGAATGATCTCCACTTCGCGGATCAACTGCTCGCGCATGTTGAGCCGCCGGATGAAGTGGGTCGGAACGCCGATGTCGTTGAGGTTCTGGAAGACGTATTCCGAGATCCGGTTGTTCAGGACGCCCTTGCCGTCGATCACCTCATGCTTCTTCGCATTGAAGGCGGTCGCGTCGTCCTTGAAGTGCTGGATCAGAGTGCCGGGCTCGGGGCCTTCGTAAAGGACCTTCGCCTTTCCCTCGTAGATCCGACGGCGGCGATTCATCGGGATGTACCGTGTCTTGAGAAAATCCATCGGGACGGCCGCGGGCTCCCTGTCGTCCGGCGTTCGTCCCGCTCGGGGGCCGAAGCATCGAATCGGAGCGGGCCGGCTCGCATCCGCGGTCGGAACCTACTCGATCGGACGCCCGGTTACAATCACGCGCTTCCCGCAGGCGCGGAAGGCGGGCCTCGGCCGCGTCTCTGGTGCAGCCCGCCGCGCCTCCCCATATCGGTCGAGAAGGGACGAAAGCGCCCTGATCCGCAGAGGGGACGACCGCATGACGACGTTCGACAAGCGTGAGGAAGCCTTCGAAAAGAAATTCGCCCATGACGAGGAGATGCGGTTCAAGCTGACCGCCAGACGCAATCGTCTTTTCGGCGAATGGGTGGCCGAGCGTCTCGGCAAATCCGGCGAGGCCGCGAAGGCCTATGCCACGGAAGTCGTCCTCGCGGATTTCGAGGAGATCGGCGACGACGACGTGTTGAGGAAGGTGCGGCAGGATCTGAACGCGGCGGGCCTTGCGGTGACCGACGCCGAACTGCGCGCGAAGCTCGAAGAACTCGAAAGCATCGCGAAGCTGCAGCCGACCTGATCGGCGGCCTCCGATCCGCGAAGGCCTGATCTGCGCCGTCGTCGGCTTGCGGGCCGGCCGACGGCGCTTCTACTCTCGCGATGTCCTCGGATCGAACCGGGGCTTTTGATGCGGCCGCGCGCATGCGGCCGCCCGGAGAGGGAGCGCCTTCATGACCTCGATGTCCACGGTTCCGCAGCTCGCCGCGCGGATGCGCGCGGGAGAAAGCCTGATCACCGCCTGGAACGGCATTCCCGATCCGCTGCTGTCGGGGCTTCTCGCGCGGGAGGCCTTCGACACCGTGACGCTGGACATGCAGCACGGCGCGCATGACATCGGCTCGGTCGCGGTCGGCGTGCAGACGATCGCCGCCGCCGGCAAGCCGACGATCGTCCGAATCCCGGTCGGCCAGTTCGCGATCGCCTCCCGCGTGCTCGATCTCGGCGCGTCGGGCGTCATCGCGCCCATGGTGAATTCGAAGGCGGATGCGGAAGCCTTCGCCTCCTTCATGAAGTTTCCGCCCCTCGGCGACCGCAGCTGGGGTCCGGCGCTGACCATGTCGCTGATGCCGAACCTGACGGGACCGGATTATCTCGCCGAAGGCAATCGTCACCACCTCTCGATCGCCATGATCGAAACGAAGGAGGCGCTGAACGCGCTCGACGACATTCTCGCCGTGCCCGGCATCGACGCGGTCTTCGTCGGCCCTTCCGACCTGTCGATCGCGCTGAGCGGCGGCCGCAATGTCGACCCCACCCGCAAGGACGTGGCCGATGCGCTTCTGCATGTCGCGCAGCGGGCGCGGGCGCACGCGAAATTCGCCACCTGCTTCGCGCCGCGGCCCGAAGACGTGCCGCAACTGGTCAAGGACGGCTATTCGCTGATGGCGATCTCGACGGACTTCATGCAGCTGCGGGCGGGCGCGCGGGCTTCGCTCGCCGCCGCCGGCCGCGCCTGATCAGGCCTCGCCGGGCTTTTCGCCGGCGCTCTTCTCCTCGGTGCGGAGAGCGTCGGCGAGCCGCATCGCGGCCGTTCCCGGCCGCAGCGGCTTCTGCTGGCTCGCATGCGGCGCCCAGCCGGACAGCCAGACGATCTCGAAGGTCGCCCGCACCTTTCCGTCGGGATCCGAGAAGCGCTCCGCATAGATCTCCGCCGCCCTGAGCAGGGTCGCGCGTCGGAGCGGCTCGCGCCGCCGCGCGACGAGCGCGTTCGCGCCGCCCATGGCGCGCAGGTCGCGCATGAGACCGAACGGGCTCGCATGGCGGACGACGACCGTGTCGACGTCCGTCACGGGCAGGGCGAAGCCCGCCCGCTGGAGCAGCGCGCCCGCATCGCGGACGTCCGCGAAGGGCGCCACGCGGGGGCTGACGCCGCCCTCGATCTCGCTCTCGGCCTGCATGAAGGCCTGCCGCAATTCCTGCAGCGTCGCACCGCCGAGCAGGCAGCCGACGAAGAGCCCGTCGGGCCGCAAGGCCTGCCGGGCCTGAATCAACGTTCCGGGCAGATCGTCGACGGTCTGCAGGGCGAGCAGCGACACGATCAGATCGACGCTTTCGCGGCGGGCCGCGAGCAGCGCCGGATCGGCGACGAAGCCGGAGACGCCGCGGGCGAGCGCCGCGCGGATCGGCGCGGCCTGCACGATCCTTTCGAGACGGCCGTCCGCGCGCAGCGCCTCGACGGCCTGCGGGCCGGGCGTGCCGAGGTCGAGCGCGGAGGCGAAGGGCCGCAGAACCGTCCGGAGACGGTCGGCGAGATCCTCGGCCGCGCGGACGAGGAGGAAATCGGCGGCTCCGATCGACGCCGCCCGCGCGAGGCGGCGTCGGAGAAGTTCGCGGTCGAAAAGGACGGGGGCGGACATGCGCCCCTTATCGCCCCGCGCCCGCATCCGGTCAAAGCGGGACTGGACCGGACGAGGCCGCGGACTACAACGAAGGAGGCCGGGCAACCTCTTTTTCGGAGCGATCGATGACGGCGACGCCTCTCGAGCGTCCTTTCGATCCGCGGCGGCAGCTCAGGGCCGTCGGCCGGATGCTCGCGGATCTGGTGCACCCGCCCTCCTGCATCGTCTGCCGGGCCGCGACCGCGGAGCCGCATGCGCTCTGCGGGGCGTGCTGGCGGTCGATGCCCTTCATCGAGCGGCCTTATTGCGAAAGGCTCGGCACGCCGATGTCCGTCGCTTTTTCCGCGGGCCCCCTGCTGTCGCCCGCCGCCGTCGCGGAACCTCCGCCCTTCGCGCGGGCCCGCGCCGCGGTGCGTTACGAAGGCCCCGCCCGCGAACTCGTCCACGGTCTCAAATACAAGGACGGCCTGCGCCTCGTGCCCGCGATGGCCTCATGGATGGAGCGCGCGGGCACCGAACTGCTCGCGGATGCCGACGTGATCCTGCCCGTCCCCATGCATCGGTTCCGCTTCTGGATGCGCCGCTTCAATCAGGCGGGCGCGCTCGCCTCGGCGATCGGCGCACGCGCCGGCGTGCCCGTCGGAACCGACCTGCTGCGCCGCATCCGCGCGACGTCGCCGCAGCCGGGACTGACCCGGAAGGAGCGGAGCGACAATCTCCGGAACGCCTTCGCGGTCGACGCGGCGGCGAAGGATCGGCTGGAAGGAAAGCGGGTTCTGCTCGTCGACGACGTGCAGACCACCGGAGCGACGGCGGGGGCCTGCGCGCGCGTGTTGCGCAAGGCCGGCGTGCAGGAGGTGGACCTGCTCGTCTTCGCATGCGTGGTTCCGTCGACGTGATGCGCCTATATGATCGGGCGACGACGTTCGAATTCGGTATGACGGAGTAAGCCGATGGCCGCCGCGGTCACCATCTACACCAAATCCTACTGCCCCTACTGCCACGCGGCGAAGGATCTGCTCGTCAAGAAGGGAACGGCCTTCGAGGAGATCGACGTCACGACCGACCGCGAGGGTCAGGCCGCGATGACGAAACGCGCGGGCGGCCGGACGACCGTGCCGCAGATCTTCATCGGCACGACGCATGTGGGCGGCTGCGACGATCTTTACGCGCTCGACGCCGCAGGCAAGCTCGACCCGCTCCTGTCCGCGTGAGGAACGCCCCGATGTCCCGTTTCGTCGCCGCCTGCGTCCAGCTCCGCTCGGGTACGGATCCGAAGACCAATACCGAGACCGCGCTGCGCCTGATCGGCGAGGCGGCGGCCGCGGGCGCGCATTACGTCCAGACGCCGGAAATGTCGAACGCCGTGAACCGCAACCGCGAGGGCCTCATGGCCGCTCTCGCGACGGAGGAGCGCGACGGCATGCTCGCCGCCCTGCGCGACCTCGCCCGCGAGCGGAAGATCCATGTCCATATCGGCTCGCTCGCGATCTCGGTCGGCGACAAGGTGGCGAACCGCGCCTATCTGATCGGGCCCGACGGCGAGATCGCCGCCCGCTACGACAAGGTGCATCTCTACGACGTCGACCTGCCGAACGGCGAGAGCTGGCGGGAGTCCCGCACCTATACGGCGGGCGACCGCGCCGTGGCCGTCGACCTGCCCTGGGGGCGGCTCGGCGTCACGATCTGCTACGACGTGCGCTTCGCGCATCTCTATCGGGCGCTGGCGGAGGCGGGCTGCGACTTCGTCTCGGCTCCCGCCTGCTTCACCAGGCAGACGGGCGAAGCGCATTGGCAGGTGCTGCACCGCGCGCGGGCCATCGAGACGGGCTCCTTCATGATCTCCGCCGCGCAGGGCGGAACGCATGAGGACGGGCGCGAGACCTACGGCCATTCGATCATCGTCGACCCTTGGGGCCGCGTGCTGGCGGAGGCGGGGAACGAGCCCGGCGTGATCATGGCCCAGATCGACGTCGGCCTCGTCGCGGATGCCCGGGCGCGGATCCCCACGCTCGTTCATGCCCGCCCGGTTCCGGTGACGGTCCTCGGAAGCCGGACGACCCTCGCGTCGTAAGGGAGTACGTTCCGCGTCATGATCCGTTACGTCTTGGTCTGCGATTCCGGGCACGAGTTCGAAAGCTGGTTCCGCGACAGCGCCGCCTACGACATGCAGCGTGCGGAAGGCTTCGTGTCCTGTCCCTTCTGCGCGTCGGAGAAGGTCGAGAAGGCGGTGATGGCGCCCAACGTGGCGCGCAAGGACCGTGCGATCACGCTTCCGGCCGCGCCCGCCTCCGCCGATGCGCCCGCCGCCGCCGCGGCGGCGGCTCTTCCGGTCCCGGCCGAACCCGCCGCCCCTGTCGCCCCGTCCGACAAGGACCGCATGCTGCGGGATCTCGTGCGCGACATCCACGCCCGTCTGCGGGAGAGCGCCGATTATGTGGGCCCGTCCTTCGCCGAGGAGGCGCGGCGCATCCACGAGGGCGAGGCCGAGGAGCGTCCGATCTGGGGCGAGGCGACGCCGGACGAGGCGCAGGAGCTGATCGAAGACGGCATCCCCGCCCTACCCCTCCCCGCCCTGCCCGACGAGCGGAATTAGAGGCGCACGGGGTCGAGCGCACTATCGCTCGCGCCGGCCATCCCCGCCCTCCATCGTCATCCCGGACGGCGAAGCCGACCCGGGATCCGGCAGAACGGTCGAGCGCCGTCGTGCCGAGAGGATGAAATCACGAACTCCCCCCATTCCTTGACTCCCCCGCCCTTTTCCCCTATCCGCCACAGGTCCCAAGACGAAGTTTCGCCTTGAGCCGCCGACCGGGCCGGGAGCCCGGAGGTCAACGTCCGCCGGCGCGTCGCGCTCGCGGGCGTCGTTCCGCTTTGGCGCTCGGGTCCGGAGTTTCGAACGGTCGCGGGGCGGGTTCGCCCCGTCCTCGCCGTTTTCGGGACATAACCACGATGCGCCGCACGGGGCGGCGGATCGCGAAGGGACGGTGACGATGTTCGAGGGCCTCTCCGAAAAGCTCTCCGGCATTCTGGACAAGCTCACGCGCCGCGGCGCGCTGACGGAGGACGACGTCAACGCCGCGCTGCGCGAAGTGCGCCGCGCGTTGATCGAGGCCGACGTCGCGCTCGACGTCGTGCGCTCCTTCACCGACAAGGTCCGCGCCCGCGCCGTCGGCGCGGAGGTCGTGCGCTCCGTCTCCCCCGGCCAGATGGTCGTCAAGATCGTCCACGACATCCTCGTGGAGACGCTGGGCTCGGACGCCGACCCGATCGATCTCGACGCCGCCCCGCCCGTGCCGATCCTGATGGTCGGCCTGCAGGGCTCGGGCAAGACGACCTCCACCGCCAAGATCGCCAAGCGCATCACCGATCTCGCCAAGCGCCGCGTGCTGATGGCCTCGCTCGACACCCGTCGCCCGGCGGCGATGGAGCAGCTCGCCGTGCTCGGCAAGCAGCTCGGCGTCGAGACCCTGCCGATCGTCGCGGGCCAGAGCGCCGTGCAGATCGCCCGCCGCGCCATGGAAGCGGCCCGCCTCGGCGGCTTCGACGTGGTCATGCTCGACACCGCGGGCCGCACCACCGTCGACGAGGCCCTGATGGCCGAAGTCGCGGACGTGAAGGCCGCGACCGATCCGCATGAAGTGCTGCTCGTCGCCGATGCGCTGACGGGTCAGGACGCGGTGAATACGGCCAAGGCCTTCGAGGAGCGCGTCGGCATCACGGGCATCGTGCTCACCCGCGTCGACGGCGACGGCCGCGGCGGCGCGGCGCTCTCGATGCGCGCGGTCACCGGCAAGCCGATCAAGCTCGTCGGCACCGGCGAGAAGATGGACGCGCTCGAGGACTTCCACCCATCGCGCATCGCCAACCGCATCCTCGGCATGGGCGACATCGTCTCGCTCGTCGAGAAGGCCGCGCAGACGCTCGATCAGGAGAAGGCCCAGCGCATCGCCGAGAAGATGCGCAAGGGCAAGTTCGACCTCGAGGACATGCGCGACCAGCTCTCGCAGATCGAGAAGATCGGCGGCCTCGGCGGCCTGATGGGCATGATCCCCGGCATCGCCAAGATGAAGGACCAGATCGCCTCGGCAAATCTCGACGAGAAGGTCGTCAAGCGTCAGAAGGCGATCATCGACTCCATGACGCGCGACGAAAGGCGCCATCCGGACGTGCTCAAGGCCTCGCGCAAGAAGCGCATCGCCGCGGGCTCGGGCACCTCCGTTCAGGAGGTTAACAAGCTGCTCAAGAATTTCGACGACATGTCCGCGATGATGAAGCGGATGAACAAGCTCGGCCAGAAGGGGCTCATGCGCGGTGGACTTGGCGCGCTGATGCCCAAGGGGATGAACCTCCCCGGTGGCCGGAAACCCTACTGACTTTTCACACGGAGCGACCTGATACCATGGGCCTGAAGATCCGCCTCGCCCGCGCCGGCGCCAAGAAGCGTCCCTACTACCACATCGTGGTGGCGGACAGCCGCAGCCCGCGCGACGGCCGCTTCATCGAGAAGCTGGGTTCCTACAACCCGATGCTGCCGAGCGAGCACCCCGACCGCGTGCGGCTCTTCG
>JAIXTT010000041.1 GCA_027483795.1 Hyphomicrobiales bacterium | reverse complement strand
CGGGGCACGAAGACGCGGTTCTGCATCGCCTCCTTCACCTCCGACTGGCTGTTCCCGAGTTCGGATTCGCGCGCGGTGGTGCATGCGCTGAACGCCGCGGGCGCTTCGGTCTCCTTCGTCGAGATCGAGAGCGACAAGGGCCATGACGCCTTCCTGCTCGACGAACCCGTGCTCTTCGCCACGATGCGCGGCTTCATCGACGCCGCGGCCCGCGCCCGCGGGCTCGACGGAAAGGGGACGCGGCCGTGACGGATCCCGTGACCTCCGGCGCCGCCCGCGTCGATCTTCTTCTGATGGCGGACATGATCGCGCAGGGCGCGAAGGTGCTCGACGTCGGCTGCGGCGACGGCACGCTCCTGCAGATCCTCGCCGAGAGGAAGGGCGTGGACGGGCGGGGGATCGAACTGTCGCGCGAGGGCGTGAACGGCTGCGTGGCCAAGGGCCTTTCGGTGGTCCAAGGCGACGCCGACGCCGACCTCGCCGACTATCCCGACGACGGCTTCGATTATGTGGTGCTCTCGCAGACGCTGCAGGCGACGCGGCGGCCGCGGGACGTGCTGGAGAACCTCCTGCGCATCGGCAGCAAGGCGATCGTCTCCTTCCCGAATTTCGGCCATTGGCGCATCCGCGCGCAGATCGCCTTCGGCGGCCGGATGCCGGTGACCGAGAACCTCTCCTATTCCTGGTACGACACGCCCAACATCCATTTCTGCACGATCGCGGATTTCGTGGCGCTGTGCGACGCGATGGGCGCGCGGATCGAACGGGCCGTGGCGCTCGACCGTTACGGTCGGCCGATGCGCATGACGCTGCCTTGGTCCGCCTGGAACCTTCTGGGCGAACAGGCGGTGTTTCTGCTCAGCCGGAAGTGATCGATCGCCGCGCCGGACGCGTCTTTTTCCTTCCCTCTCCGCCAACGGGCGCTCCAAGGCGGGAAAAGCAGGGCGTTCAGCTCTCGTCGCCCAAGGGGTGGAGATCCCTCACGAGGCTCTTCAGGCGCTCGTCGGGCAGATGGGTGTAGATCTGCGTCGTCGCGATGTCGGCATGTCCCAGCAATTGCTGGACGACCCGGAGATCGGCCCCGTTCTTGAGGAGATGGCTCGCGAAGGCGTGGCGGAGCACGTGCGGGCTCACCGTGTCGGCCCGAAGCCCCGCCGCGGCCGCCAGCGCCTTGAGATCGCGGGCGAAGACCTGCCGCGTCAGCCGGCCCGTTCCGCCCTCCGACGGAAACAGCCAGGGACCGCCCGCAGCGCCGCCCTCGTCGCGCAGCGCGCGCCAGCGCGCCGTCGCGGTCCGCGCCGCCTCGGTGAGCGGGACGAGACGCTCCTTGCCGCCCTTGCCCTTGACGGCGAGGAGGCGCTCCTTCGTGCGTCCCGCCGAATCCGGCAGGGCGACGAGTTCGGAGACGCGCAGCCCGGTCGCATAGAGAAGCTCCAGAAGGGCGGACATGCGCGCCGCCCGCAATCGATCGGCGCGCGGGCGGTCGGGATCGTCGAGGCCCTCGGCGGCGACGGCGAGCAGGCGGTCGACGTCCGCTTCCGACAGGATCTTCGGCAGGGGCCGCGCCTTGCGGGGGCCCGTCACCCGCCCGGCCGGATCGTCGGCCCGCAGCCCTTCGCCGAGCAGAAAGCGGAACATGCGCTTGAGCGCGGAGAGTTTGCGCGCGGTCGAAGAGGCCGCGAGACCGCGCGCGTGCAGCGCCGCGAGATGGCCGCGCACGGCCTCGTGATCGGCATCGGCGAAGGACAGGCCGCGACCCGCGAACCAGGCGGAGGCGTCTTCGAGGTCGCGGCGATAGGCGTCGAGCGTGTTCGGGCTCGCGCCGCGCTCGGCCGCCATCATCGCGAGGAAATCCGCGATGAGCGCGTCGTCGGCTCTCGGGGTGCGGGCGTCGGTCACGGCCCGATCCTAGCGCGCCGCCGCGGCGGATGCATCGGCCCCGTGAATTCCGTCCGCGCTTCGTGTATGGAGGGCGCGAAGCGGTCGGGGCGGAGCCCGACCGGGATCGGACGGCGGGCGTGAACGAGGCGACGGGACAAAGGCGGACGGCGGCGGAGCGGCTCGCACGCGTCAAGGCCGCATTGGGCCGTCGGTCGATCGTCCTCGTCGGCATGATGGGCTCGGGCAAGAGTTCCGTCGGCCGGCGGCTCGCGGAGCGTCTGACCATGGCCTTCGCCGACGCCGACACCGCGATCGAGACCGCGGCCGGCATGAGCATTCCCGAAATCTTCGCCCAGCGCGGCGAAGCCGAATTCCGCCTCGGCGAGCGGCGCGTGATCGCGCGGCTCCTCGCCGAGGAGCCGAAGGTGCTCGCGACGGGCGGCGGGGCCTTCATGGCGGAGGAGACGCGCGAGCGGATCGGCGAGAGCGGCGTCTCCGTCTGGCTCAAGGCCGATCCCGACGTCCTGATGCGGCGCGTACGCAAGCGCTCCAATCGTCCGCTGCTGAAGACGGCGGACCCGGACGCGACGCTGCGCAAGCTGCTCGACGAGCGAAGCCCGACCTATGCGCTCGCCGACCTCACCATCCTGTCCCGAGACGTGCCGCATGAGGTGATCGTGGAAGAGATCGTCGTCGCCCTCGACGGGCATCTGTCCGACGAGAAGGCCGCCGGCGCGCGCGCCGAGGTCCCTCGTGCGCCCGTCGCGGTCAGGGTTCCCTTGGGCGAGCGGGCCTACGACATCCTGATCGGCCCCGGCCTGATCGATGCGGCGGGCGAGCGCATCGCGGCGCTGCGCCCCGGCGCCGCCTGCGCGATCGTGACGGATTCCAACGTCGCCCGCACCCATCTCCCGCGCCTCGAGGCGAGCCTCGCCGCCATGGGCGTCCGTTCGGCCTCGGTGGTGGTGCCCGCGGGCGAGGGTTCGAAATCCTATGCCGCGTTCGAACGCGTCTGCGACGCGGTGATCGGCGCGAAGATGGAGCGCGGCGACCTCGTCGTGGCGCTGGGCGGGGGCGTGGTCGGCGATCTCGCGGGCTTCGTCGCGGCCTCGGTCCGCCGCGGCATGGACTTCGTCCAGATTCCGACGTCGCTCTTGGCGCAGGTCGATTCCTCGGTCGGCGGCAAGACGGGCATCAATTCGTCCTTCGGCAAGAATCTCGTCGGCGCGTTCCACCAGCCGAGCCTCGTCCTCGCCGATACGGGCGTTCTCGACACGCTGCCCGAGCGCGAATTCCGCGCGGGCTATGCCGAGGTCGCGAAATACGGGCTGATCGGCGATCGCGACTTCTGGGACTGGCTGGAGGCGAACCGGAGCGCCGTCTTCGCGGGCGGCGACGCCCGCACCCATGCGATCCGCAAGAGCTGCGAGGCCAAGGCCGCGGTCGTCGTCCGCGACGAGAAGGAGGAGGGCGACCGCGCGCTGCTCAATCTCGGCCACACTTTCGGCCACGCCTATGAACGCATCGTCGCCTATGACGGCGCGCGGCTCGTCCATGGCGAGGCCGTGGCGATCGGCCTGTGCGACGCCTTCCGTTTCTCGGCGAAGCTCGGCCGCTGCTCGGGGCAGGACGTGGTGCGGGTCGAAAGGCATCTCGAAGCCGCGGGCCTGCCGACGCGCGCGTCGATGATCCCGGGCTGGAACGCCGATTCCGCCGCCGTCCTCGACGCGATGGCGCAGGACAAGAAGGTGAAGCGCGGCGCCTTGACCTTCATCCTCGCCGACGGCATCGGGAAGAGCTTCATCGCGCGGGGCGTGGCGGTCGAGGACGTTCGCGCCTATCTCGACGACGAGTCGTCGCGCGGAGCCCGCTGAGCGCCCAATGGACGACGCGACCTTCATCGACAGCCCTTGGATCGCCTTGGCGGTCGTCGTGTTCTGCCTCGCTCTCTCGGCCTTCTTCTCGGGCGCGGAGGCGGCGCTGACCGCCGCCTCGCGGTCGCGGATGCATGCGCTCGACGACGCGGGCGACATGCGCGCCCGCCTGGTGAATCGGCTGCTGCTCGCCCGCGAGCGGCTGATCGGGGCGATGCTGATCGGCAATACCATCGTCAATATCGGCGCCTCCGCCTTCGCCACGAGCGTGCTCATGGACCTCTTCGGGGCGAGCGGCGTGATCCATGCGACGATCATGATGTCGGTGCTGATCGTGATCTTTGCGGAAGTGACGCCGAAGAGCGTGGCCGTGGCCGCGCCGGACCGGACGGCGCTGCTGCTGGCGCGCCCGGTCTGGTGGTGCGTCGCCGTGCTGGGACCGCTTGCGGCCTGCGTCGCGTTCGTCGTGCGGCTGTTGCTGCGCCCCTTCGGCTTCGGCGTCGGCGAGAACCAGCCGATCCTTTCGGCGCAGGACGAGCTGCGCGGCGCGGTGGCGCTGCTGCATCGCGAAGGCGGCGTGGAGAAGGAGGCCCGCAACATGCTGGGCGGCCTGATCGACCTGTCGTCCCTCGAAGTCTCCGACGTGATGGTGCACCGCACCAAGATGCGGACGATCTCCGCCGATCTTCCGCCCGAGGAACTCGTCCGCGAGGTTCTGGCCTCGGCCTATACGCGCCTGCCGCTCTGGTCCGGTTCGTCCGACAACATCGTCGGCGTGCTGCATGCGAAGGATCTGCTCCGGGCCCTCGACGCGGCGACGGGCGACGCCCGCAAGGTCGACGTGCGCGAACTCGCGCGGGTCCCCTGGTTCGTCCCCGACACGACTTCGCTGCCCGACCAGCTGCGCGCCTTCCTCGTCCGCAAGACGCATTTCGCGCTCGTCGTCGACGAATACGGCGAGGTGATGGGGCTGGTGACGCTCGAGGACATCCTCGAAGAGATCGTCGGCGACATCAAGGACGAGCATGACGTGGCGATGCAGGGCGTGCGCCCGCAGCCGGACGGCTCGGTGAGCGTCGACGGTGCGGTGCCGATCCGCGACCTCAACCGCGCGATGGATTGGGCTTTGCCGGACGAGGAGGCCACCACGATCGCGGGGCTCGTCATCCATGAGGCGCGCACCATCCCCGATGCGGGACAGGTGTTCACCTTCCACGGCTTCCGCTTTCAGGTGCTCCGGAAATCGAAGAACCGCATCGTCGCGCTGCGGATCACCCCGCTCGGGCGTCGCCGCGCGGCGGAATGATCGCCGTCACTCCGACGCGGCGGGCGCCTCGTCCTTCGTCATGAATTGGGCGCGGGCGAGTTCGGCGAAGCGTCCGCCCTGAGCGACGAGTTCGTCGAAGGTGCCCGTCTCGATGATCCGGCCCTTGTCGAAGACGAGGATCCGGTCGGCGTCGCGCACGGTGGAGAGACGATGCGCGATGACGAAGGTCGTGCGGCCCTGCATGACTTCGTCGAGCGCGCTCTGCAGCTTCGCTTCGGTCCCGGCGTCGAGCGCCGAGGTCGCTTCGTCGAGGATCAGGATCGGCGGGTTCTTCAGGAGCGCGCGCGCGATCGAGAGGCGCTGGCGCTCGCCGCCCGACAGCGAGCGTCCGCGTTCGCCCACGATGGTGCCGAGGCCGTCGGGCGAGCGGTCGACGAATTCGGCGGCCTGCGCCCGTTCGACCGCGCGGCGGACCTCGTCCTGCGAGGCGTCGGGGCGGCCGACGCGGATATTGTCCTCGATGGAGCGGGCGAAGAGCATCGGCTCCTGAAAGACCACGCCGATGTTCCGGCGCAGGGAGACGAGGGTGACGTCGCGGATGTCCTTGCCGTCGACGAGGATGCGGCCGGATTGCGGATCGAAGGCGCGGTGCAGCAGGCCCAAAGTCGTCGACTTGCCCGACCCGGTCGCGCCGACCAGCGCCACGCGCTCGCCCGCCTTGACCTCGATCGTCACGTCGGCGACGGCCGAGGACTTGCCGTCATAGGAGAAGCTCACGGTCTCGAACCGCACGGCGCCCTGCACGCGGCCGATGTCCGGCGCGTTCGGCGCGTCGCGCACCATGGGAACCGTATCGAGGATCTCGAAGAATTCGGCGATCTTCGGCCCCTGCAGGAACAGGTGGTTCACGAAGCTCACGATCTGTTCCATGCGCGCGATCAGCATGGTGGACAGGCTCATGAAGCTGACGATCTCGCCGACCGTGGCGAGGCCGCGGAAATTGAGCCATGTGCCGAGCAGGAAGACCACGAGGACCGTCAGCGTCGCCGAGGCCCGCGTCACCACCGCCGCCAGCGCCCACCAGGACAGAACCGGGATCTGCGCTTCCAGCAATTGCCGGATGATGTTGCGCATCGCGACGGCTTCGGACTCGACGCGGGTGAAGCTCTGGATGACGGGCACGTTGCCGAGCGTGTCGGCCGCATGTTCGGCGAGATTGGTGTGGTAGCGCTCGACCGTGCCCTGCAGTTCCTCGGTTTTGCGCATGACGAGCAAGGTCAGCACGGCGAAGACCGCGAGCAGGCCGATGAGCAGAAGGCCGAGCCGCCAATTCAGCACGACGGTGAGGGGCAGCAGCACGGCGAGCATCACGAAGCCCGCGAAATGCTCGCGGAAGAAGGACAGCCAGATCCAGGCGAGCGCGTTCGCGCCTTCGAGCTTCACCTTCAGCACGCGCCCGGAATGGACGTTGGAATGGAAGGACAAAGGCAAAGTGAGGACGTGCTCGAAATAGGTGGCCATGGTCGCGAGCCGCCGGCGATGCGACAGCCGATCCGCGTGCAGGGCGACGAAGACGCCCGCGCCGATCGTGAACAGGCCGAACAGCATCCACAGCCCGACCAGTGTGATGAAGCGTTGCCGGTCCAGCTCGCCGCCTGCCGCCTGCAGCCCGGTCAGCATGTCGATGATGCGGCCGAACAGGACCGGTTCGGCGAATTGCGCGACGGCCAGCGCGACGTTCGCCGCCGCCAGCAGGAGTCCGAGACGCATCTCCGGACCGAGCAGGGCCAGAACGCGGGCATAGAGACGAAACAGGTTCATGGCGCGAGTATGCTCATCCGACCCGAAAAGGCGAGATCGGGACGCTCTCCCTACGTGTGAAAGCCGTTGAAGGTTCAGCGGCCCGTCGCGACGGCCCAGTAGACACGGTATTTCGAACCCGGCACATGGACCGCCGCGATGCCGATCCGCCTTGCGGCGGGATCGAGCATCGCCCGTTCATGAGCCGGGACGTCGCGCCAGCCGGAAAAGGCTTCGGCGGTCGTGAGATAGCCCGCCGAGAGCCTGAGCCCGGTGCCGGCCGGCCCGGTCAGATCGGGAACCTCGCCGAAGACCGAACGATCCTCCCGCCCGGCGCGCGTCGCCCGTTCGCGCGCCGTCGCCGACAGCGCGTCGTCCGCGGCGAGCGCGGACAGTCCGTGCCGCGCCCGATAGGCGTTGACGAGCGAGATCGCCGCCGCCTCCTCGAAACGCGTGCCCGGCGAATCGAGGCGACCGTAGAGTCCGCCGGGATCGGCCCGCAGGGTCTCGCGCGGCGGGGCGCAGGCGACGAGGCCTCCGAGGAACGCGGCGGCGAGCGCCGCGGCCCGGGCGGAAGCGCGAAGGCGCATCATCGGGTCGTCTCCTCGTCGTCGTTGCGGGCGATGACCCGGACCTCGACGTCCTTCGTCGTTTCCGTTTCCGCTTCGGGCTTGGACGAAGACGGCGGCAGCAGGCCCTCCTCGCGGATCTTCCGCCAGATCGCGAAATTCAGGTCGCTGGTGACCCGGGCGGAGACGTCCACCTCGGCCACGAAGCAGACGAGTTCGAAATCGAGCGAGGATGCGCCGATCGCCTTCAGGAACACGCGCGGCGGCGGATCCTCCAGCACGTCGGCATGCGCTTCCGCGGCATCGCGCAGGACCTGCACGATGCGGTCGGGATCGACGTCGCGGGGCAGCGGTACGGCCACCTGCACGCGGCTCGTGCGGTCGGTGTAGACCCGGTTCTTCACCACGCCCGACACGAGATTGGAATTGGGCACGATCACGGTCGCGCGGTCGAAGGTGTCGATCTCGGTCGAACGCACGTTGATGCGCCGGACATAGCCCTGATCCTGACCGACCACCACGAGGTCGCCGACGCGGATCGTCCGTTCCCAGAGCAGGATCAGGCCGGACACGAAATTGTTGACGATCGACTGCAGGCCGAAGCCGATGCCGACCGACAGCGCGCCCGCCACGATGGCGAGCTTGTCGAGGCTGAGCCCGAGGCTCGACAGCGCCGTCGCGGTCGCGGCGATGACGCCGATATAGCCGATGCCCGTCGTGATCGAGTTCTTGAGGCCCGCATCCATCTCGGTCTGCGGCAGGAAGCGGGTCTTCAGCCATTTCTGCACCGCCCGCGTGAGCACGATGCCGCCCGCGAGGATGACCGCCGCCGCGAAGACCGTCGCGAAGGAGATGGTGACGTCGCCGATCCTGAAGCCGAACAGCGCCGAGCGCAGCGAGAAGAGCAGGTCGCCCGATTCGATCCCCCAGGGCGCGAGCACGAGCAGCACCGCGAGGCCGCCGAGGAAGAGCCGCGCGAAGCCCGCGATCAGCACCGCGATCTGCTGAAGCGCCCGGCGCGTCACGCCGAGCGAGTTGCCGAGCGCGGGCAGGGCGCGACCGTCGGGCTCGACCGCCGCGCCGATCGCCGCGTCGGCGAGGCGCAGGAGAAGGACGACGAAGGCGACGACGAGGCCCGTCCAGACGAGCTGGTCGATCAGGAAGGAGGCGAAGCCCACGAAGCCGATCAGGGCCGCGCCGATGGCTGCGGGCAGAACGAGCCACAAAGCGGCGCGCACGAGGCCGAAGGACGCGCCCGTCCCGCCGCCCGCGGCGGCATCGTCCCGGCCCGCGTGATCGCCGAAGCGCCGGACTTCCCGAAGGACGGCCAGCGCGATCAGGACGACGAAGGAGCCGCGCGTCGCCAATGTCAGCGGAAGGCCCGCGGCGATGGCCTGGAACAGGGTTTCGAACAGCCGCCCGAGCACCAGCAGCAGCGCCGTCGCCGTCAGGAAGGAGGCGAGGTGCTCCGCTCTTTCGTCGTCGATCGGAGCGAGGCGCCATGCGGGCCTCCCGGGCGCGAGGACGCCCTCGGCGAGACCGCGGATCAGGCCCAGAAAGGCGAAGCCGCCGAGCAGGACGACGAGCATCGGTTCCAGCCGCGGCGGAAGGATGCCGCCGCCCGTCACGATCTGGTGCAGCAGGAAGGCGGCGGCGGCCGGAATCCCGAAGCCCACGACCGCGAAGGCCAGCGCCGCGGCGGGCATCGTCAGCGGATCCGGCCTTCGGAGGCGGTTCTTGACGAGGCCGTCGACCGTCCGTCGCGCGAAGGCGGCGGCGAGCAGCACCAGCACGACCACCGCCGCCGTCGCCGCGCCTCCCGCGACGCCGACCCGGTCGATCGCGCGCAGTCCCGCATCGCGGAAGATGGTGGCGGTCGCCGCGACGTCGGTCGGCAGATTGCGCAGGACGTCGATCCACAGGCCGGGAGAGACGAGGCCGGTCGAACGGCGGAACAGGTTTTCGGTGAAGATCGAACGGCGCTTGTCGCCGATCGAGGCGATGACCTGATCCGCCTGCACGATCAGCCGGCGCGCCAGGCGGAGGGTTTCGTCGGCCTCCTTGAGCGCCTTGTCGCGCTCTTCGCGTTCCGGCGCGAGGTCGGGGCTTTCCGCCGCGGGCTTGTCGTCCGGCTTGGGGCCGAGCTCCCGCAGCCGCGCCCGCAGGGCCTCGGCCCGGGGCGCCGCCTCGTCCGCGATGCCGCGGAGATCGATCACGATCGCCGACACGCGGCGGCGCATCTCGGCCAGATGCGCGTCCGGCACGTTCCGGTTCTCGACCCCGGCCTCGATCTGGCCGAGTTCGAGCCGGAAGGCCTCGAGCTGCATCCGGACATGGTTCGGCGCTTCCGGCTGCGCGAAGGCGAGGGGAACCGACAGGACGAAGAAGAGGAAGGCCGCGAGCGCGGTCCGGCAAGTCCTCACGAAGCGGTCTCCGGGCGACGAATCGGAAGAAGAGAATGGCCCTGATCGCGCCCGGAGCAAGGCCGAAGACGGGAAAACCGGGCGCGAGGCCCGGTTTTCGCGGATCGCGTCGCGATCGGGCGGGTTACTTCGACGCCTTGGCGGCCTTGGCGCGTTCCATGCCCTGCAGGATCAGCGCGCGGGCCTCCTCGGCCGAGCCCCAGCGCACCACCTTCACCCATTTGCCGGGCTCGAGATCCTTGTAGCGCTCGAAGAAGTGCTGGATCTGCTCGAGCGTGATCGAGGGCAGGTCCGTGTAGTTGTGGACGTTCTCGTAGCGGCGCGTCAGCTTGGGCACGGGCACCGCGAGGATCTTCTCGTCGCCGCCGCCCTCGTCCTCCATGAGAAGGACGCCCACGGGCCGCACGCTCATGACCGCGCCCGGCACGATCGCGCGCGTATTGGCGACGATCACGTCGCAGGGGTCGCCGTCGTCCGACAGCGTGTGCGGGATGAAGCCGTAATTCCCCGGATAGCGCATCGAGGTGTAGAGGAAACGGTCGACGACCAGCGCGCCCGAATCCTTGTCCATCTCGTATTTGATCGGCTCGCCGCCGATCGGCACTTCGATGACGACGTTGACTTCGTGGGGCGGGTTCTTGCCGACCTTGAGGGCGTCGAGGTTCATGTCACCGTCTTCTCTGCTGAGGCTTGAGTTCGCGCCTGTTTAGGGAGAGGGGCCGCCGCCTGCAAGAACGACTTTCGGCAGGAGGCTAAGCCCTCAGCGCGAAATGCAGGGTCAGCATCGCGCCCGCGACGACGACCGTCGCGCGGATGACGGAGAGCGGAATGCGGCGCGCGAGCCCGACGCCGAGCCAGCCGCCGATCGCCGCCGCGCCCGCGGCGATCACGAAATGCGGCCACCAGGAGATGATTCCCGCGACGATCAGCGGGATCAGCGCGCCCGCCTGGATCAGCAGCGCGCAGAGATTCTTGGCGGCGTTGACGAAGTGATAGTCGTCGCCCTCCGCGAGCGAGAGCGCGGCGAGCATGATGATGCCCATGCCCGCACCGAAATAGCCGCCGTAGATCGACACCACGAACTGCATCGCGATCCCCGCCCGGCGTCGGTTCGTCGATCCCGGCGCGGCGGCGAGCCGGTCGACGGCGCGGTTGAGCCGCGGCCCCGCCGCGAACAGGATCGTGGCGAAGCCGAGGAACCACGGCACGAGCGATTTGAAGGCGGAAGCCGGCGTGACCAGCAGCAGGAGCGCGCCGAGCACGCCGCCCGCCGCGCTCGCGGCGGCGAGCGGCGCGTAACGACGGCCGTGGCGACGGATCTCGGGCAGATAGGCCGCGACGCTGGCGAGGTTCGACGGCGTCAGGATCGCCGCGCTGGTCGCGCTCGCGGCGACGGGCGGCAGCCCCGCCATGGTGAGCCCGGAAAAGGTGAAGAAGGTGCCGCCCCCCGCCATCGCGTTGACGGTTCCCGCGACGAGGCCCGCGGAGATCAGGATGAGGACGTCGGCAAGGACCATGGAGGACCGTGGGGCATGAGGTGAAGCTCCCTAGCCGATCGCCTGTTTTTTGACCAGTCCCGGTCCTGCTTGCTCCGACCGCCGCGCCTCTGTTAGACCCGCGGGAGCTTTTTCCGACGGGTGCCGATGCCGAGTTTCTTCCGTCCCGCCCGCCGCCGCCGCGAGGAACGCATCGCGCGCTGGAATCGTCCGCTGGCCAAGCGTCCGCGGCGCATCCGGGCTTGGATCAGCATGATCCTGACGGATCACGGCATTTTCCGGCTGTTCTATCTCAATCTGCACAAGGTCTCGGAGCGCTTCTGGCGCTCCGCCCAGCCCGCGCCGCATCAGATCCGCGCGCTGGCGGAAAAAGGCGTGCGCACCGTCGTCAATCTCCGCGGCGGTCGCGAATACGGCTCCTGGCCGCTCGAGCGCGAGACCGTCGAGGACTGCGGGATGAGGCTCGAGGAGTTTCTCGTCCGCTCCCGCGGCGCTCCGGACAAGGAGACCATGCTCGCCGCCCGCGCCTTCTTCGCGGGGCTCGACTATCCCGTTCTCGTCCACTGCAAGGCGGGCGCGGACCGCGCGGGCTTCATGTCCGCGCTCTATCTCCTGCTGCACGAGCGCAAGTCCGTCGACGAGGCGCTCGGACAATTGTCGGCCCGCTACGGCCATTTCCGCCTTTCGAAGACCGGAATTCTCGATCGCTTCTTCGAGCTCTATCGCGATCAGGGCGAGACGCGGGGCCTCGATTTCGAAACCTGGATCCGCGACGTCTACGACCCCGAGGCGCTCGAACGGGACTTCAAGCCGAGCTTCTGGTCGCATGTGATCGTCGACGGGCTGCTGCGGCGCGAATAGACGCAGGCAAGCGGCATCGTCGACCGGTTGACGTCGCGCGGACGCCCTCCACATTCCGGACGATGACCAGACGTTTCCTGCTGCGCCTTCTCTCCTCCGTCGGGATCTCCGCCGTCGCGGGGGGAGCGTCGGCGAAGACGAGCTGCAACTCCTATTATTGCGGTCCGCCGTCGGACCATTTCGACGGGCGGATCTTCTTCAATCCCGGCCGCCCGAACATGAAGTCCTTCGGGGATCTGATGCGCTGGCGCTTCGCGTCCGAAGGCAAGGAGGACTGGCCCGACGAGGCCCCTTCGCCCCACCGGGACGTCCCGCCGCAACGGGTGGGCGGGTCGGCGCTCCGCGTCGTGCATGTCGGCCATGCCTCGATCCTCTACCAGACGGCGGGGCTCAACATCCTCGTCGATCCGGTCTGGTCCGATCGCGCCTCGCCCGTGCCCTTCGCGGGACCGAAGCGCGTGAACGCACCCGGCGTGGCCTTTGAGGATCTGCCGCCGATCGACGTGGTTCTGGTCACGCACAATCATTACGACCATCTCGACGTCACGACCCTCGGACGGCTCTGGGCCGCGCATCGGCCGCGCATCGTCACGCCGCTCGGCAACGACGCGATCATGAAGGCCGCCGTGCCCGAGATCGTCGCGGAGACGCATGACTGGGGCGCGCGCGTGCCGCTCGGCGACGGCGTCGCCGTGCATTTCGAGGAATGTCTGCATTGGTCCGCGCGCGGATTGTTCGACCGCCGCGAGGCGCTGTGGGCGGCCTTCATGGTCGAGACGCCCGGCGGCACGATCGTCCATGTCGGCGACACGGGCTTCGGCGACGGAGCGGTCTTCGAACGCTGGGCGCGCAAGCATCCGCGCATCCGGCTCGCCTGTCTCCCGATCGGCGCCTATGAGCCGCGCTGGTTCATGAAGGACCAGCACGTCGATCCCGACGAGGCGGTGCGGATCGCCAGGATCCTGCGCGCGCCCGTCGCGCTCGGTCATCACTGGGGGACGTTCAGGCTCACCGACGAAGGCATCGACCGGCCGCCCGCGGCGCTCGCCGAAGCGCGGCGGCGGCACGGTCTTTCGGAGCGCCGCTTCATCGCGATGCGCCCGGGGCAGGTCTGGCAGGGTTGAACGGACCCGCTTCGGCCAGAAGCGCGCCGATCTCCTCGGGGCGGTCGACGAGCACGGCCGCGCCCGCCTCGATCAGCTCCTCGTCGGAGCCGTAGCCCCAGCGCACGCCGATGGTCGCGATGCCCGAGGTCCGCGCGCCGATCACGTCGTGCTCGCGGTCGCCGATCATCACCGTGGCCGCGGCATCGAGCCCTTCGCGCCGCACGATCATGCGCAGAAGATCCCGCTTGTCGGCGTTGGCGCCGTCGAGTTCCGAGCCGTAGACATGCAGGAAACGCGCGGCGAGGCCGAATTTCTCGATGATGCGCGTCGCGAAGACATGGGGTTTCGACGTCGCCACGAAGAGCCGCCGGCCTTCCGTCGCGAGGCGGTCGAGCAGGTCCGGAATCCCCGGGATCACCGCGTTCTCGAACAGGCCGATCGTCCCGAACCGTTCCCGGTAGAGGCGCACGCCTTCGTCGGCGAGGTCTTCCGAGCCGAGAAGCTGCATGAAACTGAGGCGCAACGGCGGTCCGATCGTCCAGAGGAGCTCGTCCGCGGGCGGAACGGGCCGCCCGAGCTCGCGCAGGGCATGCCGGATCGATTGCGTGATCCCTTCCTTGGGGTCGGTCAGGGTGCCGTCGAGATCGAACAGGACGGTCGATGCGGCCGGAACGGGGCCGACGGGACGCGGAGACGGGATCACGACGTCACTTGCGCGGCTGGACGTAGATGTTGATCTCGATCGCGCCGTCGCCCGCATCCTTGCCGAGCTCGACATATTCCTCGATCAGCGTGTCCTTCACGTCGATCCCCTTGAGATCGAGATAGGCGGTGATCGCCTCATAGGTGCTGTCGATCTCCTCGTAGGAGGCCTGATGCACGAAGCGGAAGGCCCGGCCTTCGGGCGTCGCGCCGAGCCGCACCTCCGGCGAGAGGCTCTGCGGCCGCTGCGAGGGGAGGCTCTCGACGGGAAGCAGGGCCTCGTAGCGGAAGCCCTGTTCGTCCGTCTCGACGAAGAGCGCGACGGGGCGGCCGACGACGGCGATGCCCGCCTTGGCGGCCTCGCCCTCGAGGGTCCGGAAGGCGGCGCGCAGTTTCTCGTAGCCCTCTTCCCAAGAGGAAGCCCCTTTCAGGACGAGGGAGGGCTTCGAGACCAGCGTGACCTGATCCGGGACCGAGGGGTCGACGGGCGGCGGCGCGATCAGGGTCAGGGCGCGGGGGGCGGTCGGCGCGGCGGCGGCGGGTGCGGGCGAGCCGGAAGCGGCGGGCGGAGAAGGCGCGGCCTCGACCGGCGCGGCCGGCGGCGCGGCGGGCTCGGCGGCCGGAGGCGGAAGATCCCGGGTCTCCACGGCGATCGGGTTCGGCGCCTGAGCCCGCACCGGTGCGACGCAGACGAACGCCGCCGCGAACAGGGCGGCGGGAAGGATGCAGAAGGATCCGCTGCGGGGCATCGGGACGGCTCCTCGCGAGGCGCGAATCGCGCGACCGCATGCCCGAGGATAGAGCTTCGGGGCCCGTGCGGTCGAGGCTCGGACTCGCGTTTTCGGCGGCGGGCGTTATATCGGGCGCATCTCCGCCCGTCGGTGAATTCATGAGCCCCCTCGCGCAACGCCCCTTCCTGAAGATGAACGGCGCCGGCAACGAGATCGTCGTTCTCGATCTGCGCGGCACCGACGTCGAAGTGACGCCGGACGAGGCGCGCGCGATCGCGGCCGCGCCGGGCTCGCGTTTCGACCAGCTGATGGTGCTGCACGACCCGAAGACGCCGGGCACCGACGCCTTCATGCGGATCCGGAACAATGACGGCTCGCTCTCGGGGGCCTGCGGCAACGGCACGCGCTGCGTGGCGTGGACCCTGCTGCGCGGCACGGCGCGCGACGCCTGCATGCTGGAGACCGATGCCGGTCTCCTGCCCTGCCGCCGCGAGAGCGAATTCGGCTTCACCGTCGACATGGGCGCGCCGCGGCTGCGCTGGGACGAGATCCCGCTGTCGGAGGAATTCGCCGACACGCGCGGCATCGAGCTCCATGTCGGCCCGGCCGACAGGCCCGTGATGCATACGCCCGCGGTCGTGAACATGGGCAATCCGCACGCGATCTTCTTCGTGGGAGACGCCGAGGCGATCGATCTCGCGCGGATCGGGCCGATGCTGGAGCATCACCCGCTGTTTCCGGAGCGCGCCAACATCTCTGTCGCGCAGGTGCTCGACAAGGAATCGATGATCCTGCGCGTCTGGGAGCGCGGAGCCGGATTGACGCTCGCCTGCGGCTCGGCGGCCTGCGCCGCGGCCGTCGCGTCGGCGCGGCGGAGGCTGACGGGGCGCAGCGTGCGCGTGTCGCTTCCGGGGGGCGATCTCCTGATCCTATGGCGGACTTCGGACGATCACGTGCTCATGACGGGCCCGGTCGAGCTCGAACATGAGGGCGTCTTCGCCCCCGAAATCTTCGAACGGACCGCCTGATGGCCGTCGAGGTCGTCACCTTCGGCTGCCGTCTCAATACGGTGGAATCCGAGGCGATGCGCCGCGAGGCCGCGGCTGCGGGCCATGACGAACTCGTCATCGTGAACACCTGCGCCGTCACGGCCGAGGCGACCCGGCAGGCGCGGCAGGCGATCCGCCGCCTCAAACGCGAACGTCCCGAGGCGCGGATCGTCGTGACGGGCTGCGCCGCGCAGGTCGAGCCCGCGACCTTCGCCGCCATGGACGAGGTCGAACGCGTGATCGGCAATGCCGAGAAGACGAAGCGCGAGACCTGGGCCGCGCTCGCCGATCCCGGCCTCGACACCGAACGCGTCCGCGTCGCCGACATCATGGCCGTGAAGGAGACCGCGCCGCATCTGCTCGACGGTTTCGAAGGCCGCACCCGCGCCTTCGTGCAGGTGCAGAACGGCTGCGATCATCGCTGCACCTTCTGCATCATCCCCTATGGCCGCGGAAATTCGCGCTCCGTCCCCATGGGCGCGGTGGTGGACCAGATCGCCAAGCTCGCCGAAAGCCATGCGGAAGTGGTCCTCACCGGCGTCGACATCACGAGCTGGGGCGCGGACCTGCCCGGCACGCCGAAGCTCGGCACGCTGGTGAAGGCGGTGCTGCGTCACGTGCCGGACCTGCCGCGGCTGCGCATCTCCTCCATCGACTCCGTCGAGGCCGACGACGATCTTCTCGATGCGCTGGCGAGCGAGAAGCGGCTGATGCCGCATCTCCATCTCTCGCTGCAGGCGGGCGACGACATGGTGTTGAAGCGCATGAAGCGCCGGCATCTGCGCGACGACGCGATCCGCTTCTGCGCCGCGGTCCGGACGCTGCGCCCGGACGTCGTCTTCGGGGCCGACATCATCGCGGGCTTCCCGACCGAGGACGAGGCGATGTTCGCCCGCTCCGTCGCACTCGTCGAGGAATGCGGGCTGACGCATCTCCACGTCTTCCCCTACTCCCCCCGCCCCGGCACGCCCGCCGCGCGCATGCCGCAGGTCGGCAAGGCCGAGATCAAGGACCGTGCCCGCCGCCTGCGCGAAGCGGGCGAGACGGCGCTGCGCCGTCACCTCGCCGAACAGGTCGGGCGGACGCATCGCGTCCTGATCGAGACCGACGGCATGGGCCGGACCGAGGGCTTCGCCCCGGTCCGCTTCGGCCGGACGATGACGCCGGGCATGATCGTCGAGACGCTGATCGCGGGCGAAGACGGGCGGGATCTGATCGCCGCGTGAGAGTGGCGCGTCGGACGGGTGCACGTTATACTGAAATATAATTCAGGAGGCGCGCATGGCCGTGAGCCGCACGACGTCGGTCCGCAAGGTGGGCGGATCGCTGATGTTCGCGATTCCCAAGGCGACGGCCGAGGAACTCGCGATCGGCGAGCGCTCGACCCTCTCCCTGACCGTCGAGGACGGACGCCTCGTCGCCGTGCCCGAGCGCGCCAAGCCGCGTTACCGGATCGAGGATCTCGTCGCGCAATGCGATCTCGATGCGCCGATCGAGGGCGAGGATCGCGACTGGCATGACATGCCCGACATCGGCCGCGAGCGCGACGCGTGAAGCGCGGGGAGATCTGGCATGTCGGGCTCGACCCGACGACCGGGCGCGAGCAGGCGGGCCGACGTTTCGTCCTGATCCTCTCGGTCGACGCCTTCAACCGGATGGACACGCCGATCGTCGCGCCGATCACGACGGGCGGAGGTTTCGCGCGGAACGCGGGCTTCGCCGTGCCGCTGACGGGCTGCGGGACCGAGACGCAGGGCGTGGTGCTCTGCAATCAGCTTCGTGCGGTCGATCTTCAGAACCGCGGCGCCCGCAGGATCGAACGCGTTCCGGAGACCGTTCTCGACGAGGTCGAAGGGCGGGTCCGCGCCGTTCTCGGTTACGACTGACCGTTCGCTCCGCACGCCGCCAAGGCCGCGCGCATATGCGCCGGGGCGGGGGCTTCGACCTCCACGGGCGGCTTGTTCCGGTAGAGCGGGATCGAAATCGCGCGGGCGTGCAGATGCAGGCCGGGGCCGCCGATGCGCGGGGCCTTGCCGTAGATCGTGTCGCCGAAGATCGGAGCGCCGAGCGCCGCGCAATGCACCCTCAACTGATGCGTCCGGCCGGTGAGGGGTTCGAGTTCGAGCCATGCCGCGGGGCGGCCGTCGACCTCGCCGCGACCGCGGACCGTCCAGCGCGTGCGCGACGGAAGGCCCGACGGATCGACCTTCATCCACCAGCCGCGCGCGGCGTCGCGCTTGGCGAGCGGAAGATCGACGAGCCCTTCGTCCTCCGCGATCCCGCCTTCGACCACGGCCCAATAGGTCTTGGCGATCCTGCCCTCCTTGAAGAGGTTCCCGAGTTCCTCGAGCGCGCGCCGGTGGCGGCCCAGAACAAGACAGCCGGACGTGTCGCGATCGAGCCGATGCGCGAGGGACGGGGCGCGGGGCAGGCCGAATTTCAGCGCGTCGAAATGCGCCTCCAGATCGTCGTGATCGCCGTAGGCCGCCTTCGGTCCCTTGTGCACGGCGATGCCGAAGGGCTTGTCGATGACGAGCATCATCGCGTCGCGATGGAGGATACGGGCGAGGAGCTCGTCTGAGGTCATGATCCCGCATAGCCCTTCCGGCCCTCGCGGGAAACGGTTATCGAAGCGGGATGAGCACGGAACCCGAGAAGAAGCGCGGCCTGTTCTCCCGTCTGTTCGGCCGCGATCCCGCGCCGGGCGAGGCGGTCGAGGCCCTCGTTCCCGCCGAAACCTCCGTGTCGCCGGAGGTTCGGGACGTCGTCGCGGCGCCCGCGGCCGCGACGCCGAAACGCTCCTGGTGGCAGAGGCTGAGCGAGGGTCTGTCGCGATCCTCCTCCTCCATCGGGCAGGGGATCACCGATCTCTTCACGAAGCGCAGGCTCGACGAGGACACGCTTCAGGATCTCGAAGACGTGCTGATCCGCGCCGATCTCGGCATCGGCGTCTCCTCCCGCATCGTGGAGGCGATCGGCAAGGGCCGCTTCGGCAAGGACGTCGCGCCCGAAGAGGTGAAGGCCGTGCTCGCCGCGGAAGTCGGCAAGGCGCTCGCGCCCGTCGCCGTGCCGCTGACGATCGACGCGACGAAGAAGCCCTTCGTGATCCTGATGGTCGGCGTCAACGGTTCGGGCAAGACGACGACGATCGGCAAGCTCTCCGCCAAATTCCGCGCCGAGGGGCGCTCGGTGATGCTGGCGGCGGGCGACACGTTCCGCGCCGCGGCCGTCGAGCAGCTGCGCGTCTGGGGCGAGCGCACGGGCGCGCCGGTGCTGACCCGCGAACAGGGCGCGGACGCCGCGAGCCTCGCCTTCGACGCGCTGCAGGAGGCGAAGGCCGCGGGCACGGACGTGTTGATGATCGATACCGCCGGGCGGCTGCAGAACCGCACCGAACTCATGGCGGAACTCGAAAAGGTCGTCCGCGTCATCCGGAAATTCGACGCGAGCGCGCCGCATGCGACGCTTCTCGTGCTCGACGCGACGGTCGGACAGAACGCGCTGTCGCAGGTCGAGATCTTCGGCAAGACGGCGAGCGTCACCGGGCTCGTGATGACGAAGCTCGACGGCACCGCCCGCGGCGGCATTCTCGTCGCCATCGCGGACAAGTTCGGTCTGCCCGTGCATTTCATCGGGGTCGGCGAAGGCGTCGACGATCTCGAACCCTTCGAGGCCGAGGATTTCGCCAAGGCCATCGCGGGCATCGGCTGAGGGGCGGGCAGGCTTCAGCCGCGCGCGCGAAGCTCCCGCCGGATCACCTTGCCCGTGGTCGTGAGCGGCATCTCGTCGATGAAGGCGACTTCGCGCGGATATTCATGCGCGGAGAGCCGCGCCTTCACGAAGGCGCCGATCTCGGCGGCGAGCGCGTCGGACGGCGCGTGGCCGGGCTTGAGCACGATGAAGGCCTTGACGATCTCGGTGCGCAGCGTGTCGGGCTTGCCCACCGCGGCGGCGAGCGCCACCGCCGGATGGCGCATCAGGCAGTCCTCGATCTCGGTGGGTCCGATCCGGTAGCCCGCCGAGGTGATGACGTCGTCGTCGCGCCCTTCGAAGCGGACATAGCCTTCCGAGTCGGCATGGCCGCGGTCGCCCGTGGTCATCCAGTCGCCGATGAATTTGTCGCGCGTGGCTTCGGGCTTGTTCCAATAGCCGAGGAACATCACCGGGTCGGGCCGCTTCACCGCGATCTGCCCGGTCTCTTCGGGCTCGCAGACCGAGCCGTCGGGCCGGATCACGGCGACCTCATGGCCGAGGATCGGCTTGCCGATGAAGCCGGGCTTGACCATGCCGAGCGCCGCGCAGGAGCCGAGCACGAGATTGCATTCCGTCTGGCCGTAGAATTCGTTGATCGTGAGCCCGAGTTCCTCGCGGCCCCATTCGAAGGTCTCGACGCCGAGCGCCTCGCCGCCCGAGGCGACGGTGCGCAGCTTCAGGTCGAAGCGGCCGCGCGGGTTCTTCACGCCGCGCAGCATCCGCAACGCCGTCGGCGGCACGAAGGTGTTGCGCACCTCCATCCGCGCCATGAGCGCGAAGGCCTCCTCGGGATCGAACTTCTCGAATTTGCGCGCCACCGTCGGCACGCCGAAATGCAGCGACGGCAGGAGGCCGTTGAGCAGGCCGCCCGCCCAGGCCCAGTCGGCCGGCGTCCACATGCGGTCGCCGGGCTGCGGGAAGAAGTCGTGCGGCAGCTGGACGCCGGGGATATGGCCGAGCAGCACGCGATGCGCATGCAGCGCGCCCTTCGGGTGTCCGGTGGTGCCCGACGTGTAGATCATCATCGCCGGATCGTCGGCGGCGGTGTCGACGGGCGAAAAATCTTCCGAAGCGCCTTCGAGCGCGGCCGCGAAGCCGAGGGCCGCGCCGTCCGCGCCGTCGGTCGACAGGACGAGGTCGAGGGCGGGCGGCGTTTCGGGAAGCTGCCGCAGCTTGGCGAGCCCCGCGGCATTGGTGATCAGCGCCTTCGCGCCCGCATCGGCGAGGCGGTAACCGAGCGCCTCGACGCCGAACAGCGCCGCCAGCGGCAGCGTCACCGCGCCGAGCTTGTAGACGGCGATGTGGATCTCCGCGACCTCGCGGCATTGCGGCAGCAGGATCGCGACGCGGTCGCCCCGGCCGACGCCGCGCCCGCGCAGCATGTTCGCGATGCGGTTCGACCGTGTGCGGAGATCGGCATAGGTGACGACGTCGACGCGGCCGTCGGGAAAGACGTCGAGCACGGCGGGGCGGTTCGGGTCGGCCGCGGCCCAACGGTCGCAGACGTCGACGCCGATATTGTAGCGGGCGGGAATCCGCCAACGGAAAGCCGCGCGCAGGGGCGCCTCAGCGCGAATGTCCGGGATCAAGCGTGGTCTCCGCCGCCGGGAAGAAGGGCGGCGGATCGTAACGGCAAGGTTCCCGCGCTTGCAATGGAGCGAAGGTCGGGTTCGGGCGCGGACGCTCGGAAGCGCCCGCCCCGTCCGCGTCACGGCCGTCCGCGTTTTCGGTGGCGCGCGGACGACGAGCATGCCCGCAAGCGCGGGCATGACGGGAGCGTTTGCGGACCCGGCGAGAGCCGTCTCACCCCGTCGCGAATTGCGAGCGCTGCGCCCACTTCGTCGTCTTGGCTTCGATATGCGCGGTGACGGCGTAGAGCGCCACGCCGAGCACGCCCAAGGCGATCAGGGCCGCGAAGAGCAGCGGCACGTTGAAGTCCGCGCTGGCGCGCGCCATCAGATTCCCGATGCCGTAATTCGACGCGTTGTATTCCGCGATCACCGAGCCGACATAGGCGAGCGTGATCGCGATCTTCAGCGAGCCGAAGAAATAGGGCAGCGAACGCGGCACCCCGACCTTGAGGATGATGTCGAGCTTGGACGCGCCGAGCGCGCGCATCACGTCCTCCACCTCCGGCTCGATCGTGGCGAGGCCGGTGGCGACGTTCACGACGATCGGGAAGAAGGAGATCAGGAAGGCGGTGAGCACGGCCGGAAGCCAGCCCACGCCGAACCAGATGACGAGGATCGGCACGACCGCGACCTTGGGGATCGCGTTGAAGCCGACGAGAAGCGGATAGCTGCCCGCATGGACGAGACGCGACGCGCCCAGCGCCATGCCCAGCACGAGGCCGAAGATCACCGCGATGATGAAGCCCGCGACCGTCATCCACAGCGTATGGGCGGAATGGAAGGCGAGCTGCGTCCGGTACTCCCACAGCGCCGCGCCGATCTGGCTCGGGCGGGGCAGCACGTAGCTCGAGACCTTGAAGGCCGCGCAGAGGACCTCCCACAGGAGGAAGAAGCCGATCGTGAACACCCAAGGGGCGATGCGCAGCAGCGTGCGTTCGTTCATCACGCGGACCTCGCATGGACGATGTGGCCGCGGAGACCGTGCACGATGTCCGCGAATTCCGGGCTGTAGGTGACGTCGAGCTCGCGCGGGCGCGGCAGGCCGATCGCGGCCTCGGCGATGATGCGGCCGGGCCGCGCGCTCATGCAGAAGACGCGGTCCGACAGGAAGGCGGCTTCGCGGAGATCATGCGTGACGAGGATCACCGTCACGCCCGTCCGGGCGTGAAGGTCGCGGATCACGCACCAGAGCTCTTCGCGGGTGAAGGCGTCGAGCGCGCCGAAGGGCTCGTCGAGCATCAGGAGCTGCGGCTCGTGGATGAGCGCGCGGCAGAGCGATGCGCGCTGCTGCATGCCGCCCGACAGTTCCCAGGGAAACTTCGCGCCCATGCCCTGGAGGCCGACCTGCGCCAAGAGGGCCTCCGCCCGGGCGACGTATTCCGCCTTGTGGGCGCGCAGCCGCGAGCGATGCGGCTCGACCACTTCGAGCGGAAGCATGAGATTTTCGATGATCGTGCGCCAAGGCAGGAGCGTCGGCGCCTGGAAGGCCATGCCGGAGATCTTGACGGGCTTGACCACCTTCTCGCCCGCCACGGTGATGCTGCCTTCGCGGGGGAATTGGAGACCCGTCGCCAGTTTCATCAAGGTCGACTTGCCGCAACCCGAGGGGCCGACCACGGCGGCGAATTCGCCCTTCCGGATCGACAGCGACAAGCCTTCGACGGCGGGCACGCCGTTCGACGTGCCGTAGGCATGCGTCACGCCGTCGAGGGAGACGAAGACCGGCGCCGCGGAGGGCGCCGGCCGTGCGTTTTCCGCGAGGCTCATTGGATCTTCCGGGCGGCCACGTCCTTGGGCAGGAACGCGTCGGTGAAGATGTCCTCGGTCTTCGGCTTCGTCTTGTAGGTGAAGGTCAGGCCGATCTGATCGAGCGCGCGCTCGAAGCGGGCCTTGTCGATGCCGCCGATGCCGTTGGCCTTCACGTAAGGCGTGAGCACGTTCTGATCGAGGACCATCTTCAGCCGCTCGGTCTCGACGTCGCGCTTGGCCACGTCGTTGCGCTTGAGCACCGCGGAGACCGCGGTATTCGGGTCGGCCACCGTGTCCTTCAGGCCCTTGATCAGCGCGCGGACGAAGGCCCGCACGGCCTCGGGCTTCTCTGCCGCCACCTTGGCGTTGACCATGAAGACGTTGCCGTAGAGCTCCACGCCGTAGTCGCTCATCAGCATCACGACGATGTCGTCGACGGGGACGTTGCGGCTCTTGAGGTTGATGTAGGACGACATCGAGAAGCCGAAGACCGCGTCGACCTCGCCCGAGGCGAGCATGGGCTCGCGCACCGGGAAGCCGACGTTCTCGAACTTCATGGTCTTTTCGTCGAGCTTGTTGACCGCCCGGAAGATCGGCCATTGCGCGTAGGCGGCGTCGGCGGCGGGGGCGCCGAACTTCCTGCCTTCGAGGCTCTTGGCGTCGGCGGTGATGCCGCGGCTCTTGCGGCCGATGATCGCGAAGGGCGGACGATCATAGATCATCATGAAGGCCTTCACGTCGACGCCCGGATTCTCGTCGCGGAAGCGGACGAGCGAATTCACGTCGCCGAAGCCGATGTCGTAGGTGCCCGAAGCGACGCGGGGGATCGACTCGCGCGAGCCGTTGCCGACGTCGATCGTCACGTCGAGGCCCTCGGCCTTGAAGTAACCCTTGTCGAGCGCGTGAACGAAGGGCGCGGACGGCCCTTCGAAGCGCCAGTCGAGGGTGACGCGCAGCGCCGTCTGCGCCGAGGCGGCGCCGGCGGTCAGCAGGCAGGCGGCGCCCGTCAGCGCGGCGAGGACGCCGCGGCGTGCGAGGTCGAAATGCGTGGTCTTGCTCATCATACGTCCCTTCCCGGCCGCGCGGTCCGCGGCGACATTCCGCTTGTCGAGATCACGCAAACGCCGTGCCGGCGTTCGCGGACCCGAACCGCCGTTCCCTGCCCGTTTCTTCGCCGGTTCCGCATGCCGGCCGGGTCTCTCCGCCTTTATTTTGATCACGTAAACGCAGCCGCGACCAGAGGGCTTGAAACATGATTTCGCCGCATTACCTCGGGGTCTGCGGTGCACCGGGCCCCTCTGGCGAAAGTCCGAACCTTTCGCGATGTCGGAACCGCTTTCGGCAAAACATGAGGGACCGAACGTGCCTGAATTTCTATTGATGGACATCATCGGAAAGCCGCTCTGGATGTGGGCGACCTTCCTGACCGTGGTGATCGTGTTGCTCGCCTTCGACCTCGGCGTGCTGCATCGCGGCTCGAAGGAGATCGGCGTCACCGAAAGCCTTCTGCTCTCCGCCTTCTACATCACCATGGGCCTCGCCTTCGGCGCCTGGATCTGGTGGTCGATCGGCCCGCAGGAGGGCCTCGAATACGTGACGGGCTTCGTCATCGAGAAATCGCTCTCGATGGACAACATCTTCGTCATCGCGATGATCTTCGGCTATTTCGGGATCCCGCGCGCCTACCAGTACCGCGTGCTCTTCTGGGGCATTCTCGCGGTCATCGTGCTGCGCGGCCTGATGATCGGCATCGGCGCGGCGCTGGTCCAGCAGTTCTCCTGGGTGCTCTACGTCTTCGCCGCCTTCCTCGTGATCACGGGCGTGAAGATGATCATCGCGGCGGATCAGCAATACGACGTCGCCTCCAACCCGATCCTGAAATTCATCCGCAAGCATATGCGGGTGACGGACGAATTGCGGGGCGAGCGCTTCGTCGTGAAGGAGACCGACCCGAAGACGGGAAAGGTGGTCACGGCGGTGACGCCGCTCTTCCTCGTGCTGGTGCTCGTCAACGTGGCGGACGTGATCTTCGCCGTGGACTCGGTGCCCGCGATCTTCGCGATCACCACGGACACCTACATCGTCTTCACCTCGAACATCTTCGCCATTCTCGGCCTGCGCGCGCTCTATTTCGCGCTCGCCGCGATGATCGACCGCTTCGCCTATCTCAAATATGCGCTGGCTTCGGTGCTGATCTTCATCGGTTCGAAGATCGTGGTGGCGGACATGCTCGGCATCGCGAAGATCCCGCCGGCGGTCTCGCTCGGCGTCACCTTCGCGATCCTCGCGGTCGGCATCTTCTGGTCGCTGTGGAAGACGCGCGGCGGCGAGAAGACGGGCGAGACCGCGTAAATCGGTTCGACGTATCGGCCGGGCGCGAGCCCGGCCGTCCATGTCTTCCCGCGCCGACCGAAGGCGTGGATGTCCGCAGGCGCGGGCATGGCGAGGAAAAGAACCGCAAAAGAAAACGGCCGGGCGCGAGCCCGGCCGTCGCTGTTTCGGCGCGCCGTGACGGCGAAGGTTCAGCGCGGCCAGGGCGTCTCGGAGACGGGAGTCTTCGGGCCCTTGCCCGAGAACCAGCCGGTCATGTTGTCGACGAGCAGCTGCCCCATGAGATTGCGGGTGTGATGCGTGCCCGAGCCGACATGCGGCAGCAGCACCACATGCTCCATGGCGATCAGTTCCGCCGGCACCTTCGGCTCGAATTCGAACACGTCGAGACCGACCGAATGGATCTTGCGCGTCTTCAGCGCCTCGACCATCGCGGGCTCGTCCACCGCGCTGCCGCGGCCGATATTGATGAAGATGCCCTTCGGACCCAGCGCTTCGAAGACGCCCGCATCGATCATGTGATGCGTCTCCGGCCCGCCGGGCGCGACGGAGATCAGGATGTCGACGGCCGCCGCCAATTCCTTCAGCGAGGCATGATAGGCATAGGGCACGCCCTCGACCGGGCGGCGGTTGTGATAGGCGATCTTCACGTCGAAGGCGTCGAGCCGGCGCGCGATCGCCTTGCCGATGCGGCCGAGGCCGATGATGCCGACCGTCGCGCCGCGCAGCGTGGTGTGCGTGAGCGGATAGGGGCCCTTGTTCACCCAATTCCCGGCGCGGAGCCAGCGCTCCGACTGCGGAAGCTCGCGGACCGTCATCAGCAGCAGGCCGAGACAGGTGTCGGCGACTTCCTCCGTCAGCACGTCCGGAGTGTTGGTGACGACGATGTTCTTCGAGGCGACGAACTTCACGTCGACGGAATCGTAGCCGACGCCGAAATTCGAGATGATCTCGACGTTCGGGTAGTCCTTCAGGAAAGCCTCGTCGATCCGGACATGCCCGCCCACGGCGAGTCCGCGGATCGCCTTGCCGCGTTCGCGCCGGAACGCGTCGGCATCGGCGACGGTCCGCAGGTCGTGAAGCGTGAAGGCTTCGCCCAACCGCTCCATCACGAGAGGCATCATGGTTGCGGGGGCGAGAATCTCGATCGATTTCAAGGTCGTTTCCTCCGATTGCGTGACCATTCACGCGTTCGAGCAGTGTTTAATCGTTTTGAGTGCGCGGCCGGCCGCGCCTTCTTGATTTCCTGCCATCCGTTGTCGATGATGATCGAGCGGCGGGAGCCGGGCAAGACCCCGGCCGCGCACGCACGGGCCCTTCAGAAGGTCCGGAGGGGAAAAGCCGGTCGAAACGTGCCTCGGGCCGTGACCGGAAGGGAGAGAACGCTGATGGCGTCCGTGAACATCCGCGACGTGCGGAAAGCCTATGGCACGACCCAAGTCATCCACGGTGTCGACATCGACATCGAGGACGGTGAATTCGTCATCCTCGTCGGCCCTTCGGGCTGCGGAAAATCGACCTTGCTGCGCATGATCGCGGGCCTCGAGAACATTTCGGGCGGCGAGATCCTCATCGGCGACCGCGTCGTGAACGACGTTCCGCCGAAGGAACGCGACATCGCGATGGTCTTCCAGAATTACGCGCTCTATCCGCACATGACCGTCGCCGAGAACATGGCCTTCTCGATGAAGCTCAGGAATGCGCCGCAGGCGGAGATCAAGGAGCGCGTCGACAAGGCGGCCGGCATTCTCGGCCTCGGCCATCTCCTCGAGCGCTATCCCCGCCAGCTCTCGGGCGGCCAGCGCCAGCGCGTCGCCATGGGCCGCGCCATCGTGCGCGATCCGCAGGTGTTCCTCTTCGACGAGCCGCTGTCGAACCTCGACGCGAAGCTGCGCGTGCAGATGCGCACCGAGATCAAGGAACTCCACCAGCGCCTGAAGACCACCACGGTCTATGTCACACATGACCAGATCGAGGCCATGACCATGGCCGACAAGATCGTCGTGATGCATGACGGCATCGTCGAGCAGATGGGCGCCCCCCTCGAACTCTATGATCGTCCCGCCAATCTCTTCGTCGCGGGCTTTATCGGCTCCCCGGCGATGAATCTGGCGAAGGGCACGATCCGCGGCGGCGCGACGCCGTATTTCGAGACCGAAAAGGGCGGCAAGCTGCCGCTCGCCTCCGCTCCGCAGGGTTCGGACGGTCGTCCGGCGACCTACGGCATCCGGCCGGAGCATTTCCGCCTGACGGCGGACGGCCTCGCCGCCGAGATCGTCGTCGTCGAGCCGACGGGTTCGGAGACGCAGGTCGTGGCGCGCATCGACGGTCATGAATTCGTCTGCGTCTTCCGCGAGCGCATCTCGGAAGGCCCCGGCGACACGATCCGCATCGCGCCGGACACGAGCCTCGTGCATCTGTTCGACGGCGAAAGCGGCAAGCGTCTCTCGGCCTGACCGGGGGAGCGCGGGCTCTCGACGATTCGACGGGCGTCGTGAAGGAGTGACCTGGTGAACCGCATCGGTTTCGTCGGCCTCGGCGCCATGGGCCTGCCCATGGCGATCAATCTGGTGAAGAAGCAGTTCCGCGTGCGCGGCTTCGACATGCGCGCGGAGGCCATGGCCGCCCTGGAGGCCGAGGGCGGCACCCGCGCCGCCCATGCGGCCGACGCCGCGCGGGACGCCGAAGCGCTGGTGCTGATGGTCGTCAATGCGGCGCAGGCCGAATCCGTACTGTTCGACGCCGGCGCGCTCGACGCCATGGCGCCGGGCGGATCGGTCGTGCTGATGGCGACCTGTTCGCCGGCGGCGGTGGAAGCCGTCGCCCGCCGCGTCGAGGCGACGGGCCGCAGCCTCGTCGACGCCCCCGTCTCGGGCGGCGTGGTCGGCGCGTCGGGCGGTACGCTCACGATCATGGTCGGCGCGGAGCCCGCCGCGTTCGAGCGGTCGAAGGCCGTTCTCGGCGCGCTGGGCGACAAGGTCTTCCATGTCGGCCCGAAGCCCGGGCAGGGAGCGGCGGTGAAGACCGTGAACCAGCTCCTCTGCGGCGTGCATATCGCGGTCGCGGCCGAGGGGCTCGCCTTCGCGGAGAAGGCGGGGATCGATCCGGCGATCGCGCTGAAGATCCTCGGCGGATCGGCGGCGTCGAGCTGGATGCTCAACAATCGCGGGCCGCGCATGCTCGAGGACGAGCCCGCCGTCATGAGCGCGGTCGACATCTTCGTGAAGGATCTCGGCATCGTGCTCGATGCGGGCAAGGCGATGAAGACCGCGATGCCCTTGGCCGCCGCCGCGCTGCAGATGTTCGTCTCGGCGTCGGCGCAGGGGCTCGGCGGGCAGGACGACAGCCAAGTCGTCGAGACCTATCGGAGCCTCGCCGGATTGGAGTGAGGCGCGGACGCTCGGCCGGAAGGCGCGGATGCCCGCAGGCGCGGGCATGACGGGCGGGTTCAGCGGCCCGGCGGCGGGGCGGTGGTGGCGCGGATCACGAGTTGCGGCGTGAGCCTCACGGCCTTCGGGGGACCCGCCATGCCCGAGCAGCGGTCGATCAGCATGTCGGCCGCGAGCGCGCCGATCTCGGTCTGGCGATTGTCGAGGGTGGTGAGCGCAGGATACCACTGCGCCGCTTCCTTCACGTCGTCGCAGCCCACGAGCGAGAAATCGCGCCCGACCTGCTTGCCGCGGCGGCTCAGCCCGAGCATCGCGCCGAAGGCGGCGAGATCGTTGAAGGTGACGGCGGCGGTCGGCGGATCGGGAAGATCGAGCAGGCGGTTGACGCCGAGATCGCCCGTCTCCCGCGTGCCGAACCCTTCTACCATCAAGGCGGGGTCGAGCGGGATCCCGTGCTTCGCCAGCGTCCTGCGATAGCCCTGTCGGCGCAGGCGGCCGGTCGAGATGTCGTCGGACCCGCCGATGATGCCGATCCGGCGGTGGCCCAGGCCGATCAGATGGTCCAATGCCGCGGCCGCGCCCGCCTCGTCGTCGCTGCCGACGAAATCGGCCCCCAGCCCGTCGATGCTCCGCATCATCTGCATCAGCGGAATGCCCGCGCCCGTGAAGGGCGCGAAATGTTCCGGCGTCGTGCCGCCCGCGGCGCAGACGATGAGGCCGTCAGGGCGATATTCGCGAAGCGTCGCCAGAACGCGCGTCTGCCGCGCGAAGGCCTCCGCATAGGTGCCGAGCAGGATCGAGCGCCCGCGTTCGGCCGCGCGCTCCTCGATCGCGCCGAGCAGTTCCATGAAATAGGGGTTGGTCACGTCGTGGAAGACGACGGCGATGATGTTGGTCCGCGCCGTGCGCAGGCTCGCCGCCGAGCGGTTGTAGACATAGCCCATGTCCCGCGCGGCCTTCTGCACCCGCTCGCGCGTCGCCTCGGCGACGACCGGGCTGTCGCGCAGGGCGAGCGAGACGGTGGCCGTCGAGACGTCGAGGCGTTCGGCGATGACCTGCAGGGTCACCCGTTCCTCGGGTCCGCGGACGGAAAAGGACTCGTCTCCCATGGCGAAGCGCTTCCTCGAGCGAGTTTCGGCTCTATGATAGCGGCGGTTCGGCGCACATCCAGAAGGATTTGCGCCCAAAAAGGGCAATGGAACGACGGGAGGACCGCGTGGCGTCCAAAGAACGGATCGGATTCATCGGCGTGGGCCTGATGGGTCACGGCATGGCCAAGAACATCGTCGAGAAGGGCTGGCCTCTCACCGTGATGGGCCATCGCAACCGCAAGCCGGTCGAGGATCTCCTCGGGCGCGGCGCGCGCGAGGCGAAGACCGCCAAGGCGGTGGCGGAGGCGTCGGACGTCGTGTTCCTCTGCGTGACGGGTTCGCCGCAGGTCGAGGCGGTGATCCGCGGTCCCGAGGGGCTGGCGGCGGGGCTGAAGCCCGGTTCCGTGATCGTGGACTGCTCGACCTCCGACCCGGTCTCGACGGCGACGCTCGCCGCCGAACTCGCGGGGCAGGGCATCACGCTGGTCGACGCGCCGCTCGGCCGCACGCCGAAGGAGGCGTGGGAAGGCAAGCTCGACGCCATGGTCGGCTGCACGCCGGAGATGTTCGAGCGCCTCAAGCCCGTCCTCGACGCCTGGGCGGGCCGCGCCATCCATATCGGCGGTACGGGCGACGGCCATCGGATGAAGCTGCTCAACAACTTCCTCTCGATGGGCTATGCGGCGCTCTATGCGGAAGCGCTGGTGCTGGCGCAGAAGGTCGGCATCACGCCCGACCGTTTCGACAGCGTCATCCGGGGCGGCCGCATGGATTGCGGCTTCTACCAGACCTTCATGAAATACGTGCTGGAACGCGACCCGGCCGCGCATCGTTTCACGCTGTCGAACGCGCTCAAGGACATGCGCTATCTCGAATCCATGGCGGACTCGGTGGCGATCGCCAATCCCATGGGCAATGCGGTGAAGAACGCCTTCGCGCTGGCCGCCTCGGGGATCGGTCCCGAGCGATACGTGCCGATGCTGTCGGACGCCGTCGCCGGCCTCAACGGCGAAAGCTTCGGCCCGATCCCGACCGAAGCGGCGGAATAAGCCTCCGCCCCATGCCCGAAAAGAGAAACGGCCGGGACGAACCCGGCCGTTTCGACGTTTCATGGCCGAGCTTCGATCAGGCCGCCTTCTTGCGCGGGGCGAGAAGCTTGCGGTTGATCAGCGCTTCGGCGATCTGCACCGCATTGAGCGCCGCGCCCTTGCGGAGATTGTCCGAGACGCACCAGAAGGCGAGGCCGTTCTCCACGGTCGAGTCCTCGCGGATGCGCGAGATGTAGGTCGCATCCTCGCCCGCCGCCTCGTGCGGGGTGACGTAGCCGCCGGGCTCGCGCTTGTCGACGACGAGGCAGCCGGGGGCCGCGCGCAGGATCTCGCGCGCTTCGTCGGCCGTGATCGGCTTCGCGAATTCCACGTTCACGGCTTCCGAATGGGAGATGAAGACCGGCACGCGCACGCAGGTCGCCGTCAGCTTGATCTTCGGGTCGAGGATCTTCTTGGTCTCGACCGTCATCTTCCACTCTTCCTTCGTGAACCCGTCCTCCATGAACACGTCGATCTGGGGGATCAGGTTGAAGGCGATGCGCTTCTGGAACTTCTTGGTCTGGACCTCGCCGAGCGAATAGAGCGCCTTGGTCTGGCGATCGAGCTCGTCCATGCCGTCCTTGCCCGCGCCGGAGACGGACTGATAGGTCGACACGACCACGCGGGTGATCGTCGCGCGCTCGTGCAGCGGCTTCAGCGCGACGACGAGCTGGGCCGTCGAGCAGTTCGGATTGGCGATGATGTTGAGGCGCTTCTTGTCCGCCATGTAGCCCGGCAGGACATGCGCGTTCACTTCCGGCACGACCAGCGGGACGCGCTCGTCGTAGCGCCAGCAGGAGGAGTTGTCGATCACGAGGCAGCCCTGCGCGCCGATCTTCGGCGACCAGACCTTCGAGATCTCGGAACCCGCCGACATCAGGCAGATGTCCGTGTCCGAGAAGTCGTAGTGATCGAGGGCCTGAACCCTGAGCGTCCTGTCGCCGAAGGAGACTTCCGTTCCCGCGCTGCGCGAGGAGGCGAGCACGATGATCTCGTCGACGGGGAAGGCCCGCTCGGCGAGGATGGAGAGCATTTCGCGGCCCACATTGCCCGTAGCGCCGACGACGGCGACCTTGAAACCCATGATGCTGATCCTGTCTTCTGAGGTTCCGGCTCCCCCGGATCGTGATCCGCACTTCGTGCGGTCCGCCTCATCCCCCGCCGGGGGAGATCCGGAGCGAGGAAAGCGTCAGCGCGCCGTGCCGCTTTTCGCGACCGGCGTCGAGATCGTCGTTTTTTTCGTCACGAAGATCGTCGTCACTGCAGTCTCTCCTCGGCGGATCGGCCGATGCCGCCGTCAAAGCACGAGCGGGCCGCGAAAGTCAATCGAACCATGAACCCGGGCGGCCGTCAGGCGATCCGGCGTTCGGCGCGGCCGACGATGCGGACGATGTCCTTCATGATCTCGTCGATCGCGTAATCCTTCGGCGTGTAGATCGCGGCGACGCCGATGTTGCGCAGCACGTTCTCGTCGTCGGGCGGGATGATGCCGCCGACGACGACGGGCACATGGCCGAGGCCCGCATTGCGCATCCGGGCCATCACGTCGCGGACCAGCGGCACATGCGAGCCGGACAGGATCGAGAGCCCCACCACATGCGCCTTCGTGGCCTTGGCCTGCTCCACGATCTCTTCGGGCGTCAGGCGGATGCCTTCATAGGTGACCTCGAAGCCGACGTCGCGGCCGCGCAGCGCGATCTGTTCCGCGCCGTTCGAATGGCCGTCGAGGCCGGGTTTGCCGACGACCATGCGCGGCGTCTCGCCGAGGGTCGCGGCGAGATCGGCCACCATCAGCTTCACGTCGCGGTCGATCGGGTCGGTGCGGGTCTCGGGCGTGACGCCCGTGGGGGCACGATAGCGGCCGAAGATGCCGCGCAGCACTTCGCCCCATTCGCCGGTCGTGACACCGACCTTGGCGCAGCGGATCGAGGGTTCCATGACGTTGCGCCCCTCGACGGCGGCGGAGCGCAGGTCTTCGAGCGCGGCCTCGACGTCCCGAGCGTTCCGCTTCGCGCGCCAGTCGCGGATGCGCGCCACGGCCTCGATCTCGACCTGCTCGGGGACGGTCAGCACGCTGCCTTCGCCCGCGGTCAGCGGCGAGGGCTCGGTCTGGCCCCAGCGGTTGACGCCGACCACGACCTGATCGCCCGTCTCGATGCCGACGATGCGCTTGGCGTTCGATTCCACGAGGGCGCGCTTCATGTAGCCGCGCTCGACCGCCGGGATCGCGCCGCCCATGGCTTCGATGACGGCGAGTTCGGCCTTGGCGGCCTCCTTCAGCTCGTCGACCTTGCGCTGGATCTCGGCGGAGCCGTCGAAGATGTCGCCGTATTCGAGCAGGTCGGTCTCATAGGCCATGACCTGCTGCATGCGCAGCGACCATTGCTGGTCCCACGGCCGCGGCAGGCCGAGGGCCTCGTTCCATGCGGGAAGCTGGACGGCGCGGGCGCGGGCGCGCTTCGACAGCACCACGGCCAGCATCTCGATGAGGATGCGGTAGACGTTGTTCTCGGGCTGCTGCTCGGTGAGGCCGAGCGAATTGACCTGCACCCCGTAGCGGAAGCGGCGGTGCTTCTCGTCCTTCACGCCGTAGCGCTCGAGCGTGATCTCGTCCCACAATTCGGTGAATGCGCGCATCTTGCACAGTTCCGTCACGAACCGCATGCCGGCATTCACGAAGAAGGAGATGCGCGAGACGACCTCGCCGAATTGGTCGTCGGTGTAGACGCCCGATTCCTTCACCGTGTCGAGCACGGCGATCGCGGTGGCGAGCGCATAGGCGAGTTCCTGCACGGGCGTCGCCCCGGCCTCCTGCAGGTGGTAGCTGCAGACATTGGTCGGGTTCCATTTCGGCATCTCCTCGGTCGTGAACAGGATCACGTCCTTGATGAGCCGCATGGAGGGCGCGGGCGGAAAGACGTAGGTGCCGCGCGAGAGATATTCCTTGATGATGTCGTTCTGCGTCGTGCCCTGCAGCTTGGCGCGCGGGGCGCCCTGTTCGTCGGCCGTCGCGGCATAGAGCGAGAGCAGCCAGGCCGCCGTCGCGTTGATCGTCATCGAGGTGTTCATCTCCGCGAGCGGGATCTCGTGGAAGAGCGTCCGCATGTCGCCCAGATGGGCGATCGAGACGCCGACCTTGCCCACTTCGCCGCGCGAAAGAACGTGGTCGGGGTCGTAGCCCGTCTGCGTCGGCAGGTCGAAGGCGACGGAGAGGCCGGTCTGCCCCTTGGCGAGATTGCCCTTGTAGAGCTTGTTGGACTCCGCGGCCGTCGAATGGCCCGCATAGGTCCGGAAGATCCAAGGCTTGTCGCGCATGCGCCGTCTCCGTCGGCCCCGGAGACGGGCCGTGTCCCCTGATAAATGGGATCAAGAATTCTTTTGCAATGCAACATCCGGGGGAGACGTCGCGGCCCGGCGCAGCGCCGCGGCGAGGATCAAGGCCGCCGCCGCCGCGCCGATGCCCGGCACGCCGGCGGCGAAGGGAGCGAAGAAGACGAGAAGGACCGCGCCTGCGACGGCTGCGACGACGGTCGCGTCCCGGTTTCCTTCCTGCATGCCGCCGACGAGGAAGGCGGAGGCGGCGGCGAGCAGGGGGAAGTCGTAGATGAAGGCATAGGGCGTCGCCAACAGAGCGCCCGCCAGCAGAGCGGCGTTCTTCGGGCCGCTCGCGGCACGGCTCCGAAAGAGACGGAAAACGAGAATCAGGACGCCTGCCGCGACCGCGCCGTGCAGTGCGACCGCCGTGCCGTGGGGGAGCCCGGCCTGCCGCAGGACGCCGTAGACCGTCTGCAGCTTGCCGATCGCGACCTGCCCTTCGACGAAGAGCTTCCGGTTCGTGACGTCGAGCGAAGCCGCGAAGGAGGTGAAGGGTTCGGGACCGAGCAGGAGGAAGGCGGCGAGCAGAAGGGCGGCGGCGGTGACCGCGGCGCTCAGGATCGCACGGACATGCCCGCCCGCGAGGAGCGCGAAGGGCACGAGGAGGCCCAGATGCGGCTTGTAGGTCAGCGCTCCGAAAAGAATGCCGGCGAGAACGGGCCGCCGTTCGAGGAGGACCAGGCCTCCGGCGAAAAGCGCGGCCGAGAGCAGGCCGTTCTGTCCCAGCTGGACGTTGTAGGCCGTGGCCGGAAAGGCCGCGGCCGCGAGCAGGACGCCGGGGACGGGCAGGACCGCACGCATCGCTGCGAGATAGGCCGCGCCGGTCACGACGATCCAGACGAGGAGCGAGGGCACGAAGGGCAGCAGCGCCGCCGCCGCCGCGAGAGGCAGGAGATGCGGGGGATAATGGAAGCCGAAATAGCCGTCGAAACTCGGGCCGAGCACCCGCCGTTCCACTTCGCCGTGGCGATCCCAATCATAGGCGTCGCCCGGGCGGCCCTGCAGGACGAGATCGCCCGCGGCCCAGACGTTCACGTAATCGACGGCGGCGGGCCGGCCGTCGGGGCCGATCAGCCAGATTCCCGCGCGGAATAGTTCGACGAAGGCCGTTGCGTAGAAGACGAGAAGAACGAGCGCCGCGCCGAGAACCGTCTTGGCGATCGGGTCGGGCGGAACGAAGGGCCGCATGAAGATACCGCATCCGAAAAGCATGACATGAACCGAGGCGCAGCCTGAGCCGTAATGGTTTCGAAATCGTCGTCGGCCTCGAAAGTCGGATGGACAGGGGCGCATGTTGCGTTGCACCATCGATCGTCCAACAGGGAAACAGACCCATGACGCAGAACGGCGCCCAAGCGGCCGCTCCCGCCGCCGAATTCAAGGATCTCTACGACATCGGAGAGATTCCGCCGCTCGGCCATGTGCCCGAGAGGATGTGGGCTTGGGCGATCCGCAAGGAACGCCATGGCGCGCCCGAAGACGCCATGCAGCTCGAAGCCGTGCCCACCTGGACGATCGGCGACGACGAGGTGCTCGTGCTCGTGATGGCCGCGGGCGTCAATTACAACGGCGTCTGGGCCGCGCTCGGCCAGCCGATCTCGCCCTTCGACGGCCATCGGCAGCCCTTCCATGTGGCGGGCTCCGACGCGTCGGGCATCGTCTGGGCCGTCGGGAGGAAGGTGAAGCGCTGGAAGGTCGGCGACGAGGTCATCGTTCACTGCAATCAGGACGACGGGGACGACGAGGAGTGCAACGGCGGCGACCCGATGTTCTCCACTTCGCAGCGCATCTGGGGCTATGAGACGCCGGACGGCTCCTTCGCCCAGTATTGCCGCGTGCAGTCGCGCCAGCTGATGGCGCGTCCGAAGCATCTCACCTGGGAGGAGAGCGCCTGCTACACGCTCACCCTCGCCACGGCCTACCGCATGCTGTTCGGCCATGCGCCGCATACGGTGCGGCCGGGGGACAACGTGCTCGTCTGGGGCGCGTCCGGCGGGCTCGGCGTGTTCGGCGTGCAGCTCTGCGCGGCGTCGGGCGCGAACGCGATCGGGGTGATCTCCGACGAATCCAAGCGCGACTACGTGCTCGGCCTCGGCGCGAAGGGCGTCATCAACCGCAAGGATTTCGACTGCTGGGGTCGGTTGCCGACGGTGAATTCCCCTGAATTCGTCGAATACATGGCCGCGGCGCGGAAATTCGGAAAGGCGATCTGGGACATCACGGGCAAGAAGGACGTCGACATCGTCTTCGAGCATCCCGGCGAGCAGACCTTTCCGACCTCGTGCTTCGTGGTCAAACGCGGCGGCATGGTCGTGTTCTGCGCGGGCACGACGGGCTTCAACCTGACCTTCGACGCGCGCTTCGTCTGGCAGCGCCAGAAGCGGATCCAAGGCTCCCATTTCGCCCATCTCAAGCAGGCGTCCGCCGCCAACCAATTCGTGATCGACCGTCGCATCGATCCCTGCATGAGCGAGGTCTTCCCCTGGGACAAGATCCCGGCGGCGCATACGAAGATGTGGAAGAACCTGCATGCGCCCGGAAACATGGCGGTGCTGGTCAATGCGCCGCGCACGGGCCTGCGCACGCTGGACGACGCCGTCGAAGCGCGCGGCTGAACGCTCCTTCCGCGGTTTCCCTCGAGACGGCCGTCCGCATCATGGATGCGGGCGGCCTTTTCGCGTCAGTCGGCTTCGGCCCGGAAGAGCCGCCAGCGCAATGCGGGGAGGGTCGCCCGGTCGGCCGCCAGAACGATGCGGCAGGTGCGTCGCGCCCCGTCGGGAACCGCGAAGACGAGATCGTCCTCGATCTGCGCCGGAACGTCCTGAGACTCGAAGAACCAACGCGTGCCGTCGGGCGTGCGCAGCATCACGCCCTCGCCGCTCTCCAGCCGGAAGGCCTCGATGCCCGGCTGCAGGTGAAAGCGGACGGAATAGCCCGTCTCGGCGGCCTTGGCCGCCCGCGGCTCCGACGTCACGACCAGCGCGTCGACGCCCTCCAGCCGACGCCCGTCGGCCGAGATGAAGAGCGACCGGTCATGGCGCAGGCCGAGGGCCGAATAGCCGTCATGGCTCGCCGACAGGGCCGTGCCCCGCTCGTCGGTCTCCCGCGTGCAGGCGACCTCCCGCGGCCCCGAAATGACGGGGGCTCCCCGCGGCCATGCGAGCCGGGCGCTCGGGGCGAAGCTGCAGGAGGACGTCTCGCCGACGACGAGCGTCGTATGCGCGGGCGTCCCGCGGGCCGCTTCCCGATAACGGTCGAAGCCCGGCGGCGGCGCGCCGCAATTGACGAGGATCTTCTGCATCCCGTCGGAGAATTCGAAGGACAGACAGCCCGCATGCGCCTGGCCCGAATAATCCCGAGGCGGCGGCGGGCCGACGTCCATGATCAGCAGCGCCCGGTCGGCCTGCACCCGTTGGAAGCCGGAGCGCGACGCGTTCTCCATCGGCTGGGCGCGGACGTCCTGATAGGCGAGGACGGTGGCCAGAACGTCGGTGGGGGTGCGGGCGACGCCGTTGAAGAGCGCGAGCGTCCCGTCCCCGTGGCGGAACAGGCGCAGCATCGGGCCGATGCGGTCGACGGCGTTGAGCAGTTCCTGCGGCGGATCGATGCCCTGCGAGGCGAAGACCTGACGAAGCGGGAGAAGATCGGCGAGGAGATCGAGAAGGACCGCGGGGTTGCGGCCGACATGGCCGCCGTCCGGCAGGATCTGGCGTTCGAGTTCGCTCGCGAGGCGCTGCGCGGTGCGTCGCACCTGCTTCAACGGCCCCTGCGTGGCCAGCGCGACGTAGCACAAGGCCACGACGGCGGTGAGCCTCCGCTCGGGGCAATCGCATCGGTCGAGGACATGGCCGAGAAAGCGCGCCTGACGCGCGATGGACTTCATGAAACGGCGGTAGAAGTCGCGATCCGCCCCTTCGAGAACGAGCGGCGATTGCGTGATCCAGGAGATCAGCCGACGCGCGACGACGCCGGTTTCCCAGGCGATCCCGCGGGGGCGCCGGCAGGAGCCGATCCAGTCGTCCACGAGAGCCCGACCGTTCGCCCGGGCCAGAGCGGTCTCGGCCGCCCGCAGATGACGCAGCCAGCCGAAGCTCATGAGCTCTTCCGACCAGGCCGCGTCGGGGGCGTGCATCTCGAAGGGCGAGCGCCCTTCGGTCGAGACCACCTTGCCCGCGAAGGCGAAATAGCCCGCATAGATGTCCGAGGCGATGGTCGGATCGGTGGTGCGGAGATCCTGCGGCGCGATCACCATGCGGTCGGAAATGCCGCGACCCAAGGACGGCGAGAAGAGCCGGAACGGCGCGGTCAGCACGCGTCCGCCGCGGCGCAAGGCTTCGCGCAGCGTGAAGGCGGTCACAAGCCAACGCTCGTCCATCATGCCGGCGATTCACCTGCTCCGTTGGGGCCCCGATCGAATCGCAACCGGACCTTGCGCAAGAATGGTCGTCGTTCGTTAACTCGGCGTTAAGGGGTTCGACGCCGCAGCCGCGCGACGAAGAAGCCGTCGAGTCCCGAGGATCGATCCTCCTCGGAGGGCATCATGAAGGGCAGCGTGCGCACGTCGCCCTCCGGCGTGATCGCCTCCTCGAGGCCGCCGATCTCCTCGGCGGCGACGGGAATGCGGGCGAAGTCCGCGTGGCCCGCGAGGAAGGCCGCGATCTGCGCCTCACCCTCTTCCGGTTCGAGCGAACAGGTGCAGTAGACGAGGCGTCCGCCGGGCCGGACCATGGTCGCGGCCTTGTCGAGCAGGCGACGCTGGAGATCGGCGAGTTTGGCGACGTCGGCGGGCGACTTCGTCCAGGCGACGTCCGGATGGCGGCGCAGCGTGCCCGTCGCCGAACAGGGCGCATCGAGCAGCACGGCGTCGAAACCGCTTTCGTCGAAGGCCGACGCATCCGCCGCGACCACGCGCGCGGTGAGCCTGAGCCGCAGGAGATTGGCCTCGAGCGTCTTCAGCCGCTGTGCGGAACGGTCGACGGCGGTGACCTCGGCGCCCGCGGCGGCGAGTTGCGCCGTCTTGCCTCCGGGGGCCGCGCAGAGATCGAGGACGCGTTCGCCGGGAAGCGGCGCGAGAAGCCGCGCGGGCAGGGCGGCGGCGGCGTCCTGAACCCACCACTCGCCCGCTTCGAAGCCGGGCAGCGCGGAGACGGGCGTCCTGTCGCGCAGCCGCAGCGATCCCGTGGGCAGCGGAAACGCGTCGAGCGTCGCGGCGGCCGCGACGGCATCGCCCTTCACGGTGAGATCGACGGGCGCTTCCCGCCGATGCGCTTCGGCGATGCGCTCGGCCTTGTCCCGCCCGTAGGCGGCGACCCAGCGTTCGGCGAGCCAATCGGGCGCATCGCGGAAAGGATCGTTCTGCGCGAGCACGGCCTCCTTCTCCCGCCCGATCCGGCGCAGCACGGCATTGACCAGTCCGGCATAGGGAAAGCCGCGCGGGTCGAGCCGTGCCGCGCGCACGGCGAGATCGACGGCCGCGTGGTCGGGAACGTCCATGAACAGGAGCTGCGCGGCGCCCGTGAGCAGAATGCCCTCGATCTCGCCCGCCTTGGCGGGGAGGCCTTCGGGCAGACGCGCGTCGAGCGCCTCGCGGATCGTCCCGCAGCGGCGGATCGTCGTCATGGCGATCGCGCGGACCAGTCCGCGGTCGCGTTCGGGAAGCGACGCCGCTTCCGGGCCTTCGAGCATCCGATCGAGCGTCTCGTCGAGCGCGCGGCGGCGGCGGAGCGTCTCGACGACGGCGGCGGCGGCGAGACGGCGCGCCGCAAGACCCGGGGCGTCCTCGTCGTCGCGCTTGCGCCTGCGTCCTTGATCCGATGTCGCCAATGCGGTCGCCTTTCGTCCCGGATCGTCTTGACCCGGCCCTTCTATGGCTCCACATCGGGCCGGACCGCAAGGCGAGGACATCATGAAGGCCGAAGGAAACGACGCCGCCGCCTCCCCGCAGGCCACGCCCGAGCCCGCGGCCGAGGCCGCGCCCAAGACGTTGACGCCCGCCGCGCGCCGCGCGCTCGAAGAGGCGGAGGCCCGCCGCGCCGCCTATGACGCGGCGGCCGCCGCGGCCAAGCCCGTGCGCGAACTCGCCGGTCGTGACGGTCCGGAACCCGTCCGGTATGGTGATTGGGAGCTCAAGGGCATCACCAGCGATTTCTGACCGAACGAGAGGTTCCGTATGGTCTTCGTCCCCCTCCATGCGGGCCTGTTGGCGCTGCTCTTCGTCTTTCTTTCCGTGCGCGTGATCGGGGCGCGGCGTTCGGCGCGCATCCCGCTCGGCGCGGCGGAAGACGCCCTGCTGCTGCGCCGGATGCGGGTGCATGCGAATTTCGCCGAATATGTTCCGCTCGCCCTGCTGCTGCTCGCCTTTCTCGAATGGCGCGGGGCTTCGGCGGTGCTGCTGAACGCGCTCTGCGTGCTGCTGCTGATCGGGCGCGGCCTGCACGCCTACGGCGTGTCGCAGCCGAAGGAGGATTTCCGGCTCCGGGTGGCGGGGATGGCCGCGACCTTCGTGGTGATCGGAACGTCGGCGCTGCTGCTGGTTCTCGGCAGCCTCGCCGCGCTTCTCGGGGCGGGCGCGTGACGCCGCAGGAAACGGTTCCGGACGGACCCGCGCCGCGGCCGAGCTTCCGCGAGGCGCTCGAGGTCTGGACGAAGATCGGCCTTCTCTCCTTCGGCGGTCCGGCCGGTCAGATCGCGCTGATGCATCGCATCCTCGTGGAGGAGAAGCGCTGGATCTCCGAGCGCCGTTTCCTCCATGCGCTCAATTTCTGCATGCTTCTGCCCGGCCCCGAAGCGCAGCAGCTCGCCACCTATGTCGGCTGGCTCCTGCACGGCACGCGGGGCGGACTGGTCGCGGGCACGCTGTTCGTGCTGCCGGGCTTCTGCGTCATTCTGGTCTTGAGCGCGCTTTATGCGCTTTACGGCTCGGTTCCGCTCGTCGCGGGGATCTTTTTCGGGCTCAAGGCGGCGGTGCTGGCCATCCTGCTTCAGGCCATGATCAAGGTCTCCAAGCGCGCGCTGCGCAATCCCGCGATGCGGCTTGCGGCGTTTCTCGCCTTTTGCGCGCTGTTCGTCTTCGCGGTGCCGTTTCCGGCCGTCGTCTTCGCCGCGGGGCTTTCGGGCTATCTGATCTCGCGGGCGGGGATCGCGGGCATTCTGCCGCCTCACGCCCCGGATACGGCCTCGGCGATCGACGCGGCCGTCGAGATTCGCCCGACCGCCCGTCGCACCGTGACGATCGCCGTCGCGGGCCTCGCCGTCTGGGGCGCGCCGGTGCTTCTGCTTGCGGCCCTTTTCGGAACGGACACGATCTACGTCACCGTCGCCGCCTTCTTCTCCAAGATGGCGATGGTGACCTTCGGCGGCGCCTATGCGGTCCTCGCCTATGTCGCGCAGGCGGCGGTGGGAACCTATGGCTGGCTCGCGCCCGGCGAAATGCTCGACGGCCTCGCGCTGGCGGAGACGACGCCCGGGCCGTTGATCCTCGTCCTCACCTTCGTCGGCTTTCTGGCGGGCTTCCGCGAGGCCGTCGGCGTTTCTCCGCTCGCGGGCGGCCTGATCGGCGCGGCGCTGACGACTTGGGTCACCTTCGTGCCCTGCTTCCTCTGGATCTTCCTCGGTGCGCCGCATGTCGAGCGGCTCCGCATGCATGCGGGCCTGTCCGGCGCGCTCACGGTCATCACCGCGGCGGTGGTCGGCGTCATCGGCAATCTGGCGCTGTGGTTCGCGCTGCGCGTCCTGTTCACCGAGACGCGGACCGTCTCGGCGGGGCCGATCGCCGCCGAACTCCCCGTGCCCGGATCCTTCGATCCGACGGCGGCGGGCCTGTCGGCGCTGGCGATCCTGCTGCTGTTCCGAACGCGGGCCGGGGTGCTCGGGACGCTCGCCGCCTGTGCGGCGGCGGGGCTGCTTCTGCGTTAGAAGCCGCCCGCGAGTTCCACCTTCTTCTCGTAGCCCGCATGGCGGGAATTGCGCAGGCCGTTCTTGTAACGGCTCGCGGCGCAACGCACCTCGCCCTTGCAGGAGTCGAGGGCGAGCTTGAGATAGCGCACGCCGTAGCGGGCGTTGGTGCGGGCGTCGAAGAGACCCGCTTCCGTTCCGGAATAGCCGACGGAGCGCGCCGTCGCGGGCATGATCTGCATGAGGCCCAGCGTGCCCGCGCCGCGGGCGGCGGGATCGAGCCCGCTCTCGACCTTGGCGATGGCGACGACGAGCGCGGCGGGGACGTCCTGCGCGGCGGCTTCTTCGTGAAGCAGGGCCACGATGCGGGACTTGGGATCCGAAGGGAGGGAGGAGGCGGAGACGCCGGCGGGCGCGCACGCGACGAAGGCGGCGCAGATCAGGACGGTGGTCTTCATGAGCCGACTTTTCCGGGCCGAATGAGGCCGAACTGTGTCCGGCCTTTCAGAGAACGCAACCTATGCGTGTCATGGTTTGCGGAAGATGAACGTCCTGCGTCCTCTTTTCGGCGGAGCGCGATGCAACGCCCCGGGCCGTCGGCCCGGGGCGCGTTCGACGCGGACGGAGGCTTTTCGCCGCTTACTGGAGCTTGACGTTCGCTTCCTTCACGACCTTGTCCCAACGGCCGATCTCGGAGACGACGAGGCTGCGGAGCGCTTCGCCGAAGGTGTCGGGAATGACCGAGCCGTTGCGGTCCCAGGCGTCCTTCATCTGGCGGCTCGCGAAGCCTTCCTTCATCAGCTCGGTCATGCGCGCGACGACGGCGGGCGGCGTGCCCTTGGGGGCGAAGACGGCGTACCAGGTGGTGACCTCATAGCCGTTGACGCCCGCTTCGGCGGCGGTCGGCACGTTCGGCAACAAGGCGGCGCGGCGCGTATCGGCGACGGCGAGCGCCCGCAGGCGGCCTCCCGTGATCTGTTCGGCCGAAGAGCCGAGCCCGTCGAACATCATTTCGATATGTCCGGCGAGCAGATCCTGCAGCGCGGGCCCCGCGCCGCGATAGGGCACATGGACGATGTCGGTCTTCGTCACGAGCTTGAAGAGTTCGCCCGCCAGATGATGCGTGGTGCCGTGCCCGGCCGAGCCGTAGCTGAGCTTGCCGGGCGAAGCCTTCGCCGCGGCGATCAGTTCGCCGAGCGTCTTCGCCTGCACCTTTTCGGGGTGAACGACCACGACCTGCGGCACGACCGCCAGCACGCCGACGGGCTCGAAGTCCTTTTCGATGGCGTAGTCGAGTTTCGGGTAGAGCGCCGGGGCGATGGCGTGATGCGCCGCGCCGATGAAGAAGGTGTAGCCGTCCGGCGCGGCCTTGGCCGCGGCCGAGGCCCCGACGGTGCCGCCCGCTCCGGCCTTGTTCTCGATGATGACGCGCTGTCCGACGCGGTTTTCGAGCCATGCGGCGAAGGGGCGCGCGAAGGCGTCGGTTCCGCCGCCGGCGGCGAAGGGCACGACGAGCGTGACGGTCTTCTGCGGCCAGGCGTCGGCCCCTTGGGCGCGTGCGGTTTCGGCCGTGCCGACATGGGAAACGACGAGCGCAGCGGCGGCGACGGCGATGTGCCGCATTCGGTTCTTCATGGTCCTATCCTCCCTCGGGCCCGCTTTCGTGCAGGTCTCCGACGAGGAGAATGGAGCAGCGCGCGTTCGTGTCGAGGGGCGCGCGCGGGGGACGGCGCGTCTGACCTCGTCAGACCCCGCCCATCCGGCAGACGAGCGTCCATTCTTCCTCGGTGACGGGCTGCACCGAGAGGCGCATCGAGGTGACGAGGGACATCGCGGCGAGAGCCGGCTCGGCCTTGACCGCGGCGAGCGTCACGGGCCGCGGAATCGGCTTCACGGCCTTGAGGTCCACGACGACCCAAGGCTCGCCCGGCTCCGCCGTCGGGTCCGGATAGGCCTCGCGGATCACCTCGACGATGCCGACGATCTCCTTGCCCTCGTTCGAATGATAGAAGAAGCCGCGGTCGCCGACCTTCATGCTCATCAGGTTCTTCTTGGCGACGTGGTTGCGCACGCCGTCCCAGAAGGTGCCCTTCTCGCCCGCGGCGACCTGCTGCTCCCAGGACCATTTGAAGGGTTCGGATTTGTAGAGCCAGTAAGCCATGCCCTTCTCACCATCCGCAGGTTTCGCGCAGCGGGGCCGCCGCGGTTTCAAGATCCGCGATGGAGAAGGAGGTCTCCTGCGGGTTCGAATTGAACGGCGTGAACCGCACCAGAAGCTCGCGCTTGCCGAACATCGACTTCGCGGTCGCGACGGGATCGGGGAAGAACAGCGCCTCGCCGTCGGTCGATTTCGACGTGCGCACCGAGCGGACGGGCTCCCGGTCGAGCCGGACCTCCAGCGTCGCGCCCATATGGCCGTATTCGACGGCGGGGCTCATGCCGAAGACGATGTAGACGGCGGTCCTCTTCTCCTGACAGCGCAGGTGAAGCGTCGGCACATGCATCTGCGACGGCCAGCCGGAAATCCGTTCGCGCGCCGTGGTCTCGAGATGCACGCTCCTCGAATCGTCGAAGCGCGAAACGTCCGTCGTCACCCGCCAATGCGCGACGGAGCGTTCGGAGGAGGCGGGTGCGGCGCGGGGCGCCAGCGCGTCGTAGCAGGCGAGCCGCTCGAGCCCCGAATCGATCCGCCGGCAACGCTTCAGATCCTCTTCCGTCGCCGCTCCCGCGCCCTGCGCGAGAAGAAGCGACAGGGCCGCTGCCGCGGCCGCGCATGCCGTCCTCATGCCTGCTCCTCCTTCAAGGGACGCGACATCAGCGTCTCGACCGCCTCGCCGATGGACAGCGCACCCGACAGCACCGCGTCGACCGCGGCGGCGATCGGCATCTCGACACCGCGCGCCCGCGCCATCGCGACGAGGATGCGCGCCGTATGCACGCCTTCGGCGAGTTTCCCGCCGCCCGCTTCGTGCAGCGGCAGGCCGCGGCCGAGATCGACGCCGAAGGCGAAATTCCGGGAGCGCGCCGAGCCGCAGGTCAGGACCAGATCGCCGAGGCCGGAAAGCCCCATCAGCGTTTCGGGCCGCCCGCCATAGGCCTTGGCGAAACGGGAGAGTTCGGCGAAGCCGCGCGCCGTCAGCGCCGCCCGCGCGCTCTCGCCCAATCCGCGCCCTTCCACGACGCCCGCCGCGACGGCGAGCACGTTCTTGGCCGCCCCGCCGATCTCGACGCCGCGCACGTCGTCGGAGTGATAGACCCGGAAACTGCCCGAGGAGAGGCCCGCCGCCAGAGCGCGCGCCACCACGGCGTCCGGCGCGGCGAGCACCACGGCGGTCGGAAGCCCGCGCGCGACGTCGTCGGCGAAGCTCGGGCCCGACAGCACCGCGGGCATCGCGCCCGGGATCGCGTCGGCCACGATCTCGGACATGAACTCGCCCGTGACGCGATCGATGCCCTTGGCGCAGACGATGACGGGAACGCCCTTCTTCATCACGAGCGAAAGCGCCTGTGCCACGCTGCGCAGCGTCTGCGCCGGCACGACGAGCAACACGGCCCGCACGTCGCGCACGGCTGCGGCCAGCGAAGCCTCCGGCCGCACGCCTTCGAGAAGCGGGACGCCCGGCAGCCGCGCGACGTTTTCGCGGTCGCGGATCATGGCGGCGACATGGTCGGGATCGCGCCCCCACAGCGCGACGCGCGTTCCCGCCCGGGCCGCGGTATTGGCGAGCGCGGTGCCCCAGGCGCCCGCGCCGACGACGGCGATCGAAGACGGGATCATGTCGTCCCCGCGCGCGGTTCGAGCGCCCAGCGGGCCTTGGGCGCGAAGGCGAGATCGTCGACGAGGCCGCGACGCAGCCGCTCCGCCCCCGCCCAGGCGATCATCGCGCCGTTGTCCGTGCACAGCGCGGGCGGCGGCGCGCAGAGCGTGAGCCCCGCCTGATTGGCGAGGCGCTGTAGGGCCCGACGGATCGAGGCGTTGGCGGCGACCCCGCCCGCGATCACGAGCGCGGCGGGCGATCCGAAGGATTCGCGATGCATGCGCAGCGCCGCCTGCGTCCGGTCGACCACGACGTCGACCACCGCCGCCTGAAAGGAGGCGCAGAGATCGGCGACGTCGGTCAGGGTCAAGGGCGCGACGCGTTCGGCTTCGAGCCTGACGGCGGTCTTGAGGCCCGACAGCGAGAAATCCGCGCCGGGGCGTCCCAGCATCGGCCGCGGCAGGGCGAAACGCTCGGGATCGCCGCGCGACGCTTCGCGCTCCACGTTCGGCCCGCCCGGATAGGGCAGGCCCAGCATCTTGGCGGTCTTGTCGAAGGCCTCGCCGATCGCGTCGTCGATCGTCGTGCCGAGGCGGACGTAATCGCCGACGTCGCGCACCGCCACGAATTGCGTATGCCCGCCGGAGGCCAGAAGCAGCAGATAGGGAAAATCGATCGCGTCGGTGAGCCGCGCCGTCAGCGCATGCGCCTCGAGATGGTTGATCGCCATGAAGGGCTTCTTGCCGACGAGCGCGAGAGCCTTGCCCGCGGTGAGGCCGACGATGACCCCGCCGATGAGGCCGGGACCGGCGGCGGCCGCGATGCCGTCGAGGTCCTTCAGCCGGCAATCCGCCTTGCGCAGCGCTTCGGCGATCAGCCGATCGAGCGCCGTGACATGCGCCCGCGCCGCGATTTCCGGCACGACGCCGCCATAGGGCGCGTGGTCGGCGATCTGGCTCAGGATCTCGTTCGACAGGATCCGCCCGCGACCGTCCGGCTCGCGCAGCACGACGGCGGCGGCGGTCTCGTCGCAGGTGGTCTCGATGCCGAGAACGCGCATCCGCTCCGTCTTTCCTACGATTCGGCCCCTCTATCGGGGGCGGGACGGTCACCCTATAGTGCGCCCGCGCGGGGAGGCAAACGGGGGAATCATGACTGAATTCACGATCGGAACGCGGGGCAGCCCCCTCGCGCTCTGGCAGGCGAACACCGTCCGCGCACGTCTCATGGCGGCGCTCGGTCTTTCCGGGGATGCGGTCGAGCTGGCGGTCATCAAGACCTCCGGCGACATGATTCAGGACCGTGCCCTTTCGCAGGCGGGCGGCAAGGGCCTGTTCACGAAGGAGATCGACGAGGCGCAGCTCTCCGGCCGCGCCGAGATCGCGGTCCATTCCGCCAAGGACATGCCGACCGTGCTGCCGGACGGCCTGGTGATCGCGGGCTATCTGGAACGCGAGGACGTCCGCGACGCCTTGATCTGCCGGAACGGCGGCGGTCTCGCCGAACTGCCGCAGGGCGCGGTCGTCGGCACCGCGAGCCTTCGCCGTCAGGCGCTGCTCAAGCGGCTCCGCCCCGATCTGAAGACGGTTCTGCTGCGCGGCAATGTCGAGACGCGGCTGCGCAAGGTCGCCGAGGGCGAGGTCGACGCGACGCTGCTCGCGCTCGCGGGCCTGAAGCGGCTCGGCTATGCCGACCGCGCCACCGCGATCCTTTCGGCGGAGGATTTCCCGCCGGCCGTCGGCCAAGGCGCGATCGCGATCACGACGCGCGCCGACGACGTCCGCGCGCTCGAGGCCGTGCGGCGGATCGCGGACGAGCCGACGCGCGTCGCGCTCGAAGCGGAGCGCGCCTTTCTGCGTGTTCTCGACGGCTCCTGCCGCACGCCCATCGCGGGCCATGCGACGGTCTCGGCCGGGGGATTGCACTTCCGCGGCATGATCCTGCGGGTCGACGGCAGCGAGTTCTACGAGGAATTCCGCACGGGCGGCCATGCGGAAGCCGCCGCGCTCGGCGCGGAGGCGGGGCACGCCGTCCTCGCCCGCGCCCCCGCGGACATTCTCGCCCACGCGTGATCCCCGCATGCGGGTCCTCATCACGCGGCCCGAACCCGACGCCTCCCGGACCGCGGCGCTCGTCGCGGAGCGGGGGCACGAGCCCGTGATCGCGCCCCTGTCGATGATCCGGCCGACCGGAGCCTCGACGCCCCCCCGCGCCTTCGACGCCGTGATCGCCACGAGCCGCAACGCCGTGGCCGCCCTCGTGGGGAGCGATGCGGTCGCCGATCTCGTCGGCATGCCGTTCTATGCGGTCGGCACGGCCACCGCGGCCGCGGCTTCGGCGGCGGGATTCCGCGACGTCCGCGAGGGCGGGGGAACCGCGGAACGCCTCGCCGACAGGATCCGGGCGGAACTGCCGCCGGGCTCGCGTCTTTTCTATGCGGCGGGCCGTCCGCGCAAACCGCAGCTCGAAACCGCTCTTGACCGCTTCTTCACCCTCGACGTCCTAGAGGTCTATGTCGCCGAAACCCCCGCGGCGCTTCCGCAGGCCGCGGCAACGGTTCTGGAGGAGCCGGGGGACGTCGCGATCCTCCATGCCTCGCGCGGCGCGGCGGAGGCGCTGCTCGCGCTGGCGGGCTCCGCAGGGATGACGGAAAGCGTCCGAAGGGCGCTGCACGTCGTCGTTTCGGAGGATGCGGCGGACCCCCTCCGGCGGGCGGGCTGCAGCCGAGTGGAGGTCTCGCCCCGGCCGGTGCCGGATGCGATGCCGGATCTGCTGCCTTCCGCGCGCGGATCGGGGTGGTCCGGCTCGGGGTGAGGGTATAGAACGTTTTCGAGGACGGGACGGACGGGGGACGACCATGGCGAAGAAGGACAGGACCGAACCCGCCGGAGCCTCCGCCGCAGCGTCCGACCCGCCGGCGGCGGGCCTCGAGGACCGCGCCCCGCGCCCGGACGACGCCCCCGTCGAAACCGATCGGCCCCGCGAAGAGAACCCCGCTCCCCGGACCCCGCAGGACGCGTTCGAAGCCCAGTTCGAAGCCGCCGCGGCGGCGGAGGAGACCCTGCCGACCTCCCGCGACGAGCCGACGCCGCGCTCGGCGGCGAGCCTGCTCGTCGCCGGACTTCTCGGCGGCGTCACCGGGGCGGTGCTTCTGGCCGCGGCCGTCGTCTGGCTCGCGCCGCTCGGCGAAATCACCGATCGCGTCGCGGCCGTGGAGAATGCGGTCGGACACAATGCATCGCGGCGCGCCCTCGAAACCGCGGAACGCCGCATCGCCGCGCTCGAGGCGCGGCCGGAGACGCCGCGTCAGGAGGCCGACCGGCCCGCGCCGCCGAGCGTCGAAGTCGATCTCGGTCCGCTCGTCGAGCGCATCGGCCGGCTGGATCAGGCGATCGGCGCGGGCCGCGAAAGGCTCGATCGGGTCGAGCGCCTCGCCTCCGAAAGGCCGACCACGATCGGAACGGAAGCGGCCCAGCTCTCCGTCGCGCTCATCGTCCGGGAGAAGCTGCGCGGCGGGCTCACGGTCCCCGCCGAACTGGCTTCGTTGGAGGCCTTGGGCGTCGACGGCGCCCTCATGTCCCGCATCCGCGATTTCGCGCGGGAGGCGCCGCCCGCGCCGGCCCGCCTCGCCTCCGACTTCGAACGGGTCTTGCCGGAGATCATCCGCTCGGAGGGCGCGCATGCGGGGATCGGCGATCGCCTGACCGCCGCGCTGTCGAGCGCGGTGAAGATCCGCCGCATCGACGAACCCGTCGCGAAGGACGCGGGCGATCCGCCGGACGCGATCCGGACCGCGCTGCGCAACGACGATCCGGTCGAGGCCCAGCGCCTCTGGAACGCTCTGCCGCCCGCGGCGAAGGAGGTCTCGCGCGATTTCGGACGGGCCGTCGCGGCCCGGGCCGCGGCCGTGACGGGTGCGGATGCGCTCGTCGCCGCGCTGGTCGACCGGGTGGCGCTCGCGGCCCGCAATGCGGGAGCCCGCCGATGATCCGCGTCGTCCTTCATCTGATCCTTCTCGCCGCGGTCGCGGCGGCCTTCGCCTGGCTCGCGGATCGACCCGGCGGTCTGGTCCTCACGGTCGGCCCCTATCGGATCGAAACGGGCCTCGCGGCGGCGGCGGCGGCCCTGATCGGCCTCGTGCTGGCGCTCGATCTGCTTCTGCGGATCGTGGGCTTCCTCCTGCGGATTCCTTCGGCCATCGGGTCCTTCGGCCGCAACCGCAATCGGGCGAAGGGGCTCGAAGCCGTCACCCGGGGCATGGTGGCCGTCGGCTCGGGCGACGCGAAGCTCGCCCGCCGCGCCGCGGACGAGGCGCGGCGGCGTCTCGGCTCCGATCCGCTCGCTCTTCTGCTGCAGGCGCAATCCGCCCAGATGGCGGGCGATCGCGGGGCGGCCGAAGGCGCGTTCCGCGCGATGCTGGATGCGCCTGACACGCGGCTGCTCGGACTGCGCGGCCTCTTCATGGAGGCGCGGCGGCGCGGCGACGAGGCCGCGGCGCAACGCCATGCCGAGGAGGCCGTCCGCCTCGCGCCTTCGGCGGCCTGGGCGGGCGAGGCGGTGCTCGAAAGGCTCTGCGCCGAAAACCGCTGGAAGGACGCGCTGTCCGCGCTCGACCGCAGCGCGGCGGGGCTCGACAAGGAGGCGCTGCGCCGCCGCCGGGCCGTGCTCCTGACGGCCGACGCCGCCGCGGCCGAGGGCACTGCGCCCGAAACCGCGCTGGCGGAAGCCCGCGAAGCGCTCCGGCTGGCCCCCGATCTGGTTCCCGCGGCGGTGATCGCGGGCCGCCTGCTCGTCGCACGGGGCGATCTGCGCAAGGCGTCGAAGCTTCTCGAAGCCGCTTGGCGCGAGGCGCCGCATCCCGATCTCGCGGATCTCTACATCCATCTGCGCCACGGCGACGCCGCGCGCGACCGGCTCGCGCGGGCGGAGCGTCTTCTGCTGATCCGGCCCGACCATTCCGAAGGCCGCTTCGCGGCGGCGGTCGCCGCGCTCGACGCGCGCGATTTCGAGCGCGTCCGTTCGGCGGTTCAGCCGCTGCTGGTCGAGCGGCCGACGGTGCGCCTGTGCCTGCTGATGGCCAAGATGGAAGAGATCGAGCACGGCGATACGGGCCTCGTCCGCGAATGGCTCGCCCGCGCCTCGCGTGCCGCGCGCGATCACGCCTGGGTGGCCGACGGCCTCGCCTCGGAGAGCTGGGCGCCCGTCTCGCCCGTCACGGGGCGTCTCGACGCCTTCCGCTGGATGCGCCCGGTGGAGACCCTGACCGGTCCCGGGGCCTATGATCTTTCTCCCGACGTCTCGGCGACGCTTCCCGCGACGCGGGAAGAGGCTTCGCCGCCCGTCCCTGCGGTCGCCGCCGCCGCGGTCCCGGCGGCCCCGCCCGTGCAGGCCCCTGCGGAGGGCGATCCGGCGCCGCCGCCGCGCAAGGCGGCCTCCGCCGGCGCGGGGGACGGCGAACGCGTTTCGGGGCGGCGTCCCGTTCCGCCGAGCGAAGTGGTCTTCCCGCTTCCGGCCGCGCCGGACGATCCGGGCCCCGACGGCGCGACCGATGCGGCCGCCGACGTCGCGCCGCGCGGCGGGCGCGTTCCGGTCTGACGCGGCTTGCGCCGCCGGGGAGACGAGGTTATACGGACGCCGCGCGCGTCGCAGCGTCGCCGCAATAGCTCAGCTGGTAGAGCACCTCATTCGTAATGAGGGGGTCGGGGGTTCGAATCCCTCTTGCGGCACCACATCTCCCTCCGAAACGGTCCGAAAACGTCCGAAGAACCGCGTCGCGAGCCCGATCCGATGCTCATGGCGGGCGGAACGAGGACCGCGCGGCATGCCGCGTGCCGCATCGTCGGGCGAACGGGAGTTCCGCCCGCGGGCGCAGCGCCGACCTTTTTCGGTACCGCCCCTCATCCCGAATGAACGCCGTCCCGGCCCGCGCCGACGACGTCCGGGACGAGGGACGCGGGCGGACGTTTGCCCGCGACCAAAGTGCGACGACCGTCGCCTTGCCGCCGACCCGCCCGATGTGGAAGATGCGCGGGACAGCGGGCCGGTCCGGACGAGCCCGCCCGCAACGTCGCCGAAGGCGACAGGGGAAGCGTTTCAGGGGGAGAATTCTCGATGTCCGAGAAGCTTTATTCCGTTTCGACCGAATGGGCGAAGCGCGCATGGATCGACGACGCCAAGTACAAGGACATGTACGCCGCGTCGGTGAAGAACCCCGAGGCCTTCTGGGCCGAGCACGGCAAGCGGATCGATTGGATCAAGCCCTTCACCAAGGTCAAGAACGTCAGCTACGCCCCCGGCGCGGTCTCGATCAAATGGTTCGAGGACGGCGTGACCAACGTCGCGCACAACTGCGTCGACCGTCACCTCGCGACGCGCGGCGACCGGATCGCCATCATCTGGGAAGGCGACGATCCGAACGAGTCGAAGTCGATCACCTATCGCGAACTCCACGCCGAAGTCTGCCGCTTCGCCAATGTGCTGAAGTCGCTCGGCGTGAAGAAGGGCGACCGCGTCACGATCTATCTGCCGATGATCCTCGAGGCCGCCTATGCGATGCTCGCCTGCGCGCGCATCGGCGCGATCCACTCGATCGTCTTCGGCGGGTTCTCCCCGGACTCCCTCGCGAGCCGCATCGAGGACGCGAGTTCCGCCGTCGTCATCACGGCGGACGAAGGTCTGCGCGGCGGCCGCAAGGTGCCGCTGAAGGCCAATGTCGACGCCGCCGCCGCCAAGGTCGACTGCCTGAAATCCGTGCTGGTCGTGAAGCGCACGGGCGGCGCGGTGACCATGCAGCCCGGCCGCGACGTCTATTACGACGAAGCCGCCAAGGGCGTCTCCGCCGACTGCCCGGTCGAGCCGATGAATGCGGAAGACCCGCTGTTCCTGCTCTACACCTCGGGCTCGACGGGCAAGCCCAAGGGCGTGGTCCACACCACGGGCGGCTATCTCGTCTATGCGGCGATGACGCATCAATACGTCTTCGACTATCACGACGGCGACATCTATTGGTGCACGGCCGACGTGGGCTGGGTGACGGGCCACAGCTACATCGTCTACGGCCCGCTCGCCAACGGCGCGACGACGCTGATGTTCGAAGGCATCCCGACCTATCCGTCGATCTCCCGCTTCTGGGACGTCGTCGACAAGCACAAGGTCAACATCTTCTACACCGCCCCGACGGCGATCCGCTCGCTGATGGGCGCGGGCGAGGAGCCCGTGAAGAGGACCTCGCGCGCCTCGCTGCGCCTGCTGGGTTCGGTCGGCGAGCCGATCAATCCGGAAGCCTGGGAGTGGTATCATCGCGTGGTCGGCGACGGTCGCTGCCCGATCGTGGACACCTGGTGGCAGACGGAGACGGGCGGCATCCTGATCACCCCGCTGCCGGGCGCGACCGCGCTGAAGCCGGGCTCGGCGACCCGTCCCTTCTTCGGCGTGCAGCCGCAGGTGGTCGACGCCGAGGGCAAGGTGCTGGAGGGCGCCTGCGAGGGCAATCTCGTGATCGCCGACTCCTGGCCCGGCCAGATGCGCACGGTCTTCGGCGACCATCAGCGCTTCATGGAGACCTATTTCGCGACCTATGCGAACAAGTACTTCACGGGCGACGGCTGCCGCCGCGACGCCGACGGCTATTACTGGATCACGGGCCGCGTCGACGACGTGATCAACGTGTCGGGCCATCGCATGGGCACCGCCGAGGTCGAGAGCGCCCTCGTCGCCCATCCGAAGGTCTCGGAAGCGGCCGTCGTCGGCTATCCGCACGACATCAAGGGGCAGGGCATCTAT
>JAIXTT010000057.1 GCA_027483795.1 Hyphomicrobiales bacterium | reverse complement strand
CTCCATGAAGCCCGGCCAGTTGGTGCCGAACTGGAAGCTCATCGTGATGCCGGAGACGACCCCGAGCGCGAAGGACAACGCGAACACCTTCACCCAGAAGCGATAGGCGTTCATCCAGCTTTCGTCGCCCGTCGCGTTGAAGCGCAGCTTGAAGAACAGCAGCACCCAGCCGAGCGCGATCGTGATCGTCGGGAAAAGGATGTGGAACGAGATGTTCGCGCCGAATTGGATGCGTGCGAGCAGGATCGGGTCCATTTCAGGCTCCGGGGGAGTTGGCGGCGGCCTTGGACTTGGCCTTGCCGCCGGGGAGAGCGAAGAGGTGGTCCTTGATGTCGAGGACCTTGGCGACCTTCGATCCGAGCGAGAGCAGCTGGATCAGGCGCTCGGTTTCGAGCTTCTGCACTTCGGCGTACCAGCCCGTCAGAAGCTCGATCAATTCGTGCATGTCCTTGAGCCGGGACTGCGCGTGCCGTTCCTCCGGCGTGACGGGCGTCCGCATCAGGAGTTCGCGCAGCACCGAAAGCGTCGGATCGATCTCGCGCTTCTTGCGCTCGTCGACGAGCGTGCGGACGATCGCATAGATGTCGTCGGGCGCGGCGAAGAACTCGCGACGGTCGCCCGGCATCGGGCGGCGGCGCAGAAGATTCCAGCTCTGCAGCTCCTTGAGGCCCATCGACACGTTGGACCGCGAAAGGCCGAGGCGCTCGACGATGTCGTCGGCGCACAAGGGGCGTTCCGCGATGAACAGAACGGCATAGATCTGCCCGACGGTGCGGTTGATGCCCCAACGGCTGCCCATTTCGCCGAAATGGAGCACGAAGGCTTCGCAGAGCGCGGGCAGGTTCACGGTCGTTCCTCGGATTCCCTTGATTTCAGAAATATCCGAAAATTCGGTACGGCCTGCAATTCGCCGCGATGTCGCAGGAGGGATCAACACCATGGCCGGCGGCTTCCGATGAGGGGTGGGACGTCTCCGGATCGAACCGGAAATGGATCTTTCTCCAGAAGTAATTTGTTTAATTGATTCAAGTTGCAATTACGATCGCACAAGTCTCTTGCGTCCCCCGATCAGGTGCGTTCCCTTCATGAACTCGATTTCGATCCGTGCGCGGCTCATCGGCCTCGTCGCACTGCTGATCCTGCCCGTTCTGGCGGCGGGCGGCATTTACATCCGCAAAGAAAACACGAATGCGCGGGATGCCGAGACGGTCGGCCGGATCGTCCGCTTCTCGACGGCGGTCGGCAATCTGGTGCATGAACTGCAGAAGGAGCGCGGTTCGACCGCCGTCTTCGTGGGCAGCAGGGGCCAGAATTTCGGACAAGAGCTCCGCGAGCAGCGCAAGCTTTCCGACGCCGCCGTCCTGCGTCTCTCCGCTGCGACGGACGAATTGGGGGCCTCGGTTCCGGCCGTGATGAAGGCCGGGATCGAACGGGCGAAGGGTCTCGTCGACGCCGTGCCCGCGCATCGCGCGAAGATCGACGCCCTCGCCGTCGATCTGGCCGCGGCGGGCGGACCTTACACGGCCGCCATCGCCGCCTTGTTGGGCAATGTCGAAACGGCCGCGGGCACGACGGGCGACCCGGCGGTGCTGCAGTTGCTCTTCGGCTATGCGAATTTCCTTCAGGGCAAGGAGCATGCGGGACAGGAACGCGCCGCCGGGGGCGGTGCCTTCGCGGGCGGCCGTTTCGACGGTCCCGCGATCCGGCGCTTCGGCCAGCTCGCGGGCGCGCAGGACGCCTTCTTCAAAGGTTTCGCCGCGGCGGCGCCCGCCGCCTTGGTCGAGCGTTTCCGCGCTCTCGAGGCCGCGACGCTTCCCGAGGTCGCGCGCGTGCGCCAGATCGCGCTCACGAGCGTCGCTTCGGGCAATGTGGAAGGGATGACGGGACCCGTCTGGTTCGCGATCTCGACCAAGCGCATCGACGCGATGAAGACGCTCGAGGACGAATATGCGTCCCTCATCATCAAGCGTGCCGACGACACGGCCGAAGCGGCGCGCAGCCAGGCCGTCCGGGCCGCCGTGCTGCTTCCTGCCGGGGTTCTTCTGGCCCTGCTCGCGAGCCTGCTGCTCGTGCGCTCGATCGGCGGCTCGCTGGAGCGCCTGCGCTCGTCCATCGTCAGGATCGCCGAAACGGGCGATCTTGCCGACCGAGCGCCCGTCAACGGCCGCGACGAGATCGCGCGGACGGCGGAAGCGTTCAACGAACTGGTCGGCGTGATCGGCGGGACGATGGCCGCGATCAACAAGACGATGGAGAAGGTCGCCGATCGCGATCTCACCGCGCGCGTCGAGGCGGAAGCGCGCGGCGACACGGAGCGCTTGAAGGCCAACATCAACCGCACCTTGGATACGGTCGCGGAAAGCTTCGGCACGATCGCGCGGTCGGTCCGGCGGATCGCCGACGCCTCGTCCGCAACCACCTCCGCGGTCGAAGACGTGTCGCGGGGCGTGAACGGCCAACGCCACGCTCTGGAACAGGTCGCCGAAGCGATCCGGCAGACGACGCATGCCGTCACCGACGTGACGGACAATGCGCAACGCGCGAACGATACCGCACGGCGTGCGGCCCATCTCGTGGTCGAGGGCGGACGAAAGATCGAAGCCACGGTCTCGGCCGTGTCCGATCTCTCGAACACCAGCGCCGAAATCGGGGAGATCACCGGCGCGATTTCGCGCATCGCCGGACGGACGGGCCTGCTTTCGCTGAACGCCTCGATCGAGGCCGCGAATTCGGGCAGCGCCAATCGCGGCTTCGCGGTCGTGGCGGGCGAGGTGGGCAAACTCGCCGAAAACTCCGAGCGTCAGGCCCGGCAGATCGAGGACCTGGTGGCGAGAGCCGCGGCCCAGATCGCCCGGACCGTCGAACTCACCCGGGACGCGAAGAGCGGGATCGACGAGATCACGGACGGCGTCACCGCAACCTCCGCGATGACCGCTTCCATCGCCGTCGCGATGAATCAACAGCAGGCGGCCGTCACGGAGATCAGCGCCTCGGCGGAAGAGCTCGACCGGATCGCCCGCCGCAATGCCGTCTCTTCCGAAGAAATCGCCCGCAGCATGGATGAATTGGCGTCCCTGACGCGCGCGACCGACGCGGAACTCGCGCGTTACAGCTACTGACGAAGGCCGACGCGGCCGCCGGACGAACGGAACAACTCTCGGGGTGCGGCCGCAGTGGCGCTGCGAGGACTGGCTGGGGGACTAGGATTCGAACCTAGATTAACGGAGTCAGAGTCCGCTGTTCTACCGTTGAACTATCCCCCAACGGGCCGCGCGAGGCGGCGGTGCGGCGCAGGGCCGTCACGGACGGGGTGATTATCGAAGCCGAACCGCTTTGACAAGGGCTCCCGGTCGATCGCGTTCCGCTTCGCCTCCCGCGATCGCCATGTGCCGAGGATGCGGGCCGCGGGCCCGCGGCCGTCATGCCCGCGCATGCGGGCATCCACGGCTTGCATTTTCGCCGTGAGGAAGACCGGTTCCCGGCTCTCCGCTTCGCTGCGGCCGGGATGACAGGGGAGGGCGCGGGCGGGAGGACGCGGGGGAAGGACGCGGGGGAAGGAAGACGTGGATGCCCGCAGACGCGGGCATGACGGGGGCGGAGGCGGGCATGACGGAAGACGCCCGCATTGTCGGCATCGTCTTGCGCGATGAACCGGTGCCGCTCCGAGAGCGTATCGTCCAACGTATCCGGCGTGTAAAATCTGCGCCATCTGACGTTGCGGCACGGATTTCGTGGCGGGGCCCGCTCTGGTATATCAGGCCGCCGTCCGGTAGACGGCCGCGTAACGGAGCCTGTTCATGTTCTGCCGCTCCCCCGGTCTTCTTCTGGCATCCGTGCTCGTTCTGATGGTGCCCGTCCCGTCTTCGGCGCAGGCCCCGGGCGGCCGGCCGGGCGGTCCGCAGGGCGCCGCGCCGCGCACGGTCGCCGTCGTTCTGGGCAAGGCGGTGAAGAAGCCGATGCCCGTGCGCTTCGATACGATCGGATCCGTCCAGACCGTGGCCAGCGTGACGCTGCGTCCTCGGGTCGAGAGCCAGATCACCGAGATCGCGTTCAAGGACGGCGCCGCGGTGAAGAAGGACGACGTCCTCGTGCGCCTCGACGCGCGCGGCATCGAAGCCCAGATCCGGCAGGCGGAAGCCAATCTGATCCGTTCGCAGGCGCAGCTCGAGCAAGCGCAGCGCGACGTACGCCGCTTCGAACAGCTTCTCGCCAACGAGTCGGGCTCGCGGGTCAATTACGACAATGCGCGGACGCAGGTCACGGCGATCGGCGCGCAGATCAAGTCCGAAGAGGCCGCGCTCGACAATCTCCGCGTCTCCCTCTCGCATTACACGATCAGGGCGCCGATTTCCGGCCGGGTCGGCGTCGCGGGGCTGAAGGAAGGCAATATCGCCAAGACGGGCGACGGCAGCCCTCCGCTCGCGGTCATCAACCAGATCGCGCCCATCTACGTGTCCTTCTCGGTGCCGCAGCGTTTCCTCGCCGATCTTCGCGCGGCGCTGTCCGATCCCACCGCCAAGGTCGAGGTCGTGCCGCAGGGCGGCGGCAAGGCGGTCGAAGGGCGGATCGTGGTGATCGACAACCAGGTCGACGCGGCCAGCGGCACGATCGGCGTCCGGGCCGAAGTCGCCAATGCCGAAGAAGTTCTCTGGCCGGGACAGCTCTGCAACGTCCGGGTCGTCTTCCGCACGGAGCCCGAGGCGGTCGCCGTGCCGCGCGAGGCCGTGCAGACGGGCCAGCGGGGGACCTTCGTCTTCGTGGTGACCGAAAACGTGGCCCGCGTCCGTCCGGTGACGGTCGCCCGGTCGGTCGACGGCCTCGCGGTCATCGCGGACGGACTCAAGGGCGACGAGACGGTCGTGGTCGACGGTCAACTGCTCGTGACCGACGGCGTGCGCGTCGAACAGCGCGGAAGCGGCGGAGGAGGCGGAGGGGGCGGTGCGCCCGGAGGGCCGGGCGCCGCGGGCGAGCCGAGGAAGGGAGCTTCCTGATGACCTTCTCCGAACTCTGCATCCGTCGCCCGGTGATGACGACGCTCATCACCATGAGCTTCATCATCTTCGGGCTCTTCGCCTATCGGCAATTGCCCGTCGCGGCCTTGCCCCGGGTCGACTTCCCCACGATCAACGTGCAGGCGCAGCTTCCGGGCGCGAGCCCGGAAACCATGGCGGCTTCGGTCGCCGCGCCGCTCGAGCGGCAATTCGCCAACATTTCCGGCATCACCTCGCTGACTTCGATCTCGAGCCAAGGCTCGACCTCGATCACGATCCAGTTCGACCTCGACCGGAACATCGACGGCGCGGCGCTCGACGTGCAGGCGGCGATCAGCTCTTCGCTGCGGCGTCTGCCCGCGGATCTGCCCAACCCGCCGAGCTTCAGAAAGGTGAACCCGGCCGACCAGCCCGTGCTGTTCATGGTCGTGAGTTCGAGCACGCTGCCCCTGTCGCGCGTGAATGATTTCGCCGAGAGCATTCTGCAGCAACAGATTTCCCAGATTCCGGGCGTCGCTCAGGTCAACGTCTTCGGCTCGCAGAAATACGCCGTCCGCATTCAGGCCGATCCCGAGGCGGCGGCGGCGCGCGGCCTGTCCTTCGCCGACATCCGCGCGGCGGTGGCTGCGGCGAATTCCAATCAGCCGACCGGGACGCTGCGCGGCGAGCGCCAGCGCGTGACCATCGAAGCGTCGGGCCAGCTCGAGCGCGCGGCGGATTACGAGGATCTGATCATCGCCTCGCGCAATGGCGTGCCCGTTCGGCTGCAGGACATCGCGACGATCAAGGATTCGGTCGAGAACGATCAGGTGGCGAGCTGGTTCAACGGCGAGCGTTCGCTGCTTCTCGCCGTGTTCCGCCAGTCGGACGCCAATACCGTCGACGTGGTGGATTCGATCCGGGCGCGCGTGCCGCTCTATCGCGACCAGCTGCCCGCCTCGATCAACCTCTCGGTCCTCAACGACCGCTCGATCCCGATCCGCGAGGCGGTGTTCGACGTCCAGTTCACCCTGACGCTGTCGATCTTCCTCGTCGTGATGGTGATCTTCCTGTTCCTGAAGTCGGCGACGGCGACGATCATCCCGTCGCTCGCGCTTCCGGTCTCGCTCGTCGGCACCTTCGCGGCGATGTACGTCCTCGGCTATTCGATCGACAACATCTCGCTGCTGGCGCTGACGCTGTCGGTCGGCTTCGTCGTCGACGACGCCATCGTGATGCTCGAAAACATCATGCGCCACATCGAAGAGGGCGTGCCGCCCTTCGAGGCGGCGCTGAAGGGCTCGCGGGAGATCGGCTTCACCATCGTCTCGATCACGCTGTCGTTGGTGGCCGTGTTCATCCCCGTCTTCTTCATGGGCGGCGTGGTGGGGCGCGTGTTCCGTGAATTCGCGGCCGTCATTTCCGTCGCGATCCTCGTTTCGGGCATCGTTTCGCTGACGCTCACGCCGATGCTCTGCGCGCGCATCCTGCGGCCCGTCGATCATCACAAGAAGCCGGGCCTGTTCTCGCGCATCGTGGATGCGGGCTTCGACGGAATGCTCGCGGCCTATCGGATCACGCTCGATATCGTGCTGCGGTGGCGGCTGGCGGTGCTCGTCTTCACGATCGGGACCGTCTTCGTGACGGCGAAGCTCTATACCGACGTGCCGAAGGGCTTCTTCCCGCAGGAGGACACGGGCCTGCTGCGCGCCGCGACGGAGGGCGCGCCGGACGCCTCCTTCGAGACGCTGGCGGCGCGGCAACTGCAATTGATGGAGATCGTCCGGAAGGATCCGGCGGTCGAGTACCTTACGGCGAACATGGGCAATTTCGCCGTGAACCAGGGCTTCATGTTCATCGCGCTGAAGCCGCGCGACCAGCGCGACGACGCGGGCAAGGTCATCGCCCGGCTCAGGGCCGCCACGCGCGGCGTGCCGGGCATGACGATCGTCTTCCAGTCGGTGCAGAACATCAATCTGAACGCCGGGCGGCAGTCGCGCGCGCAGTATCAATACACGCTGCAGAGCCCGGACCTGCAGGATCTCTACAAGGCCGGCCCCGCGATGCTCGAACGCATGTCGCGGCTCGAACAGGTGCGCGACGCCAATATCGACCTGCAGCTGTCCAATCCTCAGGCCGTGGTCGAGATCGACCGGGAACGCGCGGCCAATCTCGGGGTCACGTCGGAGCAGATCCGCCAGACGCTCTACGGCGCCTTCGGCTCGCGGCAGATCTCGACGATCTACACGGCGGCGAACGACTATCAGGTGATCCTCGAAGCGGACCGGACCTTCCAGACCGATCCGCAGGCGCTGTCGCGACTTTTCGTGAAGAACGCGTCGGGGCAGAACGTGCCGCTCGACGCGGTCGCCTCGGTCCGGCGGGGCGTCGGGCCGCTTTCGATCGGCCGTCAGGCGCAGCAGCCCGCGGTGACGATCTCCTTCAACGTGCCGCCCGGCACGTCGCTGGGCGAGGCGGTCACGGCGATCAGGGCGGCGGAGCGCGAAGCGGGCCTGCCGTCTTCCGTCTCGACGGGCTTCGCGGGTTCGGCGCAGCTCTTCCAGGACGCGCTGAAGGGGCAGGGGCTCCTGATCCTCGCGGCGGTGCTCGTGATCTACATCGTGCTGGGCGTGCTCTACGAGAGCTTCATCCACCCGATCACGATCCTGTCCGGCCTGCCTTCGGCGGGCCTCGGGGCGATCCTCGCGCTGCAGTACTACGGCATGGATCTTTCGGTGATCGCGATCATCGGCATCCTGCTCCTGATCGGCATCGTCAAGAAGAACGCCATCATGATGGTCGACTTCGCCCTCGAACGGCGACGGGACGGGGTGGACGCGCTGACGGCGATCCGCGAGGCGGCTCTGATCCGCTTCCGTCCGATCATGATGACGTCCTTCGCGGCGCTGCTCGGGACCCTGCCCATCGCCGTCGGGCACGGCGCCGGGTCGGAACTGCGCCAGCCGCTGGGCATCGCGGTGGTGGGCGGTCTCATCTTCTCGCAGCTGCTGACGCTCTACATCACGCCGGTCGTCTACTTCTATCTCGACAAGGTGGATTCCTGGTTGAAGCGCGGTTCGAAGATTCCGGTCGAGACCGGGGGCGAGGTCGCCGCCGTTCCCGTCCCGGCGCCTGCGCCCGCACCGGTGATGCGCGACCGACCTTGAGCGGATCGCGCGACCGAAGCGTATGCACAAGCTTCCGCCCGAGGCGGGGCATGCTATGCTGCGCGTCGAAAAAGAGAGATCGGAGTGCCCGTGACGGCGAATGGTCCGGTACGCGCGGCGGCTCGCCTGTCGAATTCGGAGCCGCTCGTCGAGGGTGAGGGTGCGTTGCGGCGTGCCGGCGGACGCTCGACCTATGCCGCGCTGGATCTCGGCACCAACAACTGCCGCCTGCTGATCGCGCGGCCCGCCTCGAACGGTTTCCGGGTGGTCGAGGCCTTTTCGCGCATCGTGAGGCTCGGCGAGGGCATCGGGCGCTCGAACACGCTCAACGAGAAGGCGATCCGGCGGACGATCGAGGCCCTGAAGATCTGCCGTTCGAAGATGAAGGCGCGCGGCGTCGACCGGGCGCGGCTGATCGCGACCGAAGCCTGCCGCTCCGCCGCCAACGGCGACGATTTTCTCGCGCGCGTCTTCGAGGAGACGGGAATCCGGCTCGAAGTGGTCGACCGGCGGACCGAAGCGCATCTCGCCGCCGCGGGCTGCGCGGCGCTCGCCGACCCCGGGGCGGAGGGCGTCCTGCTCTTCGACATCGGCGGCGGCTCGTCGGAAATCGTGTGGCTCGACCGCGACCATGTGCCGGGCGGCGGCGACGTGGAAGCGCTGGTCAGGGCCTGGACCTCCTTGCCCTTGGGCGTCGTCTCGCTCGCGGAGCGTTTCGGTGGCGTCGAGGTCACGCCGGAAAGCTATGCGGCCATGGTGAGCGAGGTCCGCGAGGCGCTGCGCCCCTTCGCCGACGGCCTCGAGGAGCAGCGCCGCGCCGGATCCTTCCATATGCTCGGGACGTCGGGGACCGTCACGACGTTGGCGGGCATCCATCTCGGCCTTCCGCGCTACGACCGCCGGGCGGTCGACGGGCTCTGGATGACGGACGACGCCGTCTCGGACGTGATCCGGCGGCTGATGGGCATGAGCTACGACGAACGGGCCGCCAACCCGTGCATCGGCCATGAGCGCGCCGATCTCGTGCTCGCCGGCTGCGCCGTTCTCGACGCGATCCGCGAATTCTTCCCCACGAAACGCTTGCGCATCGCCGACCGGGGCCTCAGGGAAGGGCTGCTCATCCGCATGATGGCGGAAGACGGCGTGTGGCGGGGCGGAGGGACGGCGGCGTGACGGGTTCGGGATCGGGCCGCGAAGGCGGGCGCTCGCTGAAGCAGCGGGTGAAGACGGCCGCCAAGCGCACCGTGTCGCAGACGCGCTGGCTGGAACGCCAGCTCAACGATCCTTACGTGGCCCGCGCCAAGCGCGAGGGCAAGCGGTCGCGCGCGGCCTACAAGATCATCGAGATCGACGAGAAATTCGGCCTGTTCAAGCCGGGTTTCCGCGTGGTCGATCTCGGGGCGGCGCCGGGCGGATGGGCGCAATATGCGGCGGAGAAGGTCCAGTCCGAACACGGGCGGGGCAAGGTCGTCGGGATCGACCTGCTCGACATCGCGCCGCTGCCGGGCGTCGACTTCGCGGTCATGGACTTCAACGACGCCGACGCGCCGGAGCGGCTGACCGCCATGCTCGGCGGCCCGGCCGACGTGGTCATGTCCGACATGGCGGCGAATACGACGGGCCACAAGAAGACGGACCATCTGCGCATCGTGGCGCTGGCGGAACTCGCGATCGATTTCGCGCGGCAGGTCCTCGCGCCGGGCGGCGCCTTCGTCGCGAAGGTCTTCCAAGGCGGGACCGAGAACCAGTTGCTGACGGACCTGAAGCGGGACTTCGCGACGGTGCGGCACGTCAAGCCCGCGGCGAGCCGCGCGGATTCCTCGGAGCTCTACGTTCTCGCGACGGGTTTCCGCGGCCGCGAATGAGGGGCCGACCCCCGGGGTCGCGAGGAGCGATCCGAGCGGGAAGACGTGGATGCCCGCAGACGCGGGCATGACGGGGTGGGGTTAAAGACGTGGATGCCCTCAGGCGCGGGCATGACGGGGAGGGGACTGTGTTCACCTCTCGGCGTCATCCCGGCCGAAGCGCAGCGGAGAGCCGGGATCCACGTCTTTCTTGCGGCGTCGAAGGAAGGCGTGGATGCCCGCATGCGCGGGCATGACGGAGGCGGACGGGAGAATACGCGAATTTTGCGGTGCAGGAGGCGTCCCGCCGTTTCGAATCCGGCGGGACCGTGCTAACAGCACGCGCCAACTCGCAGCTTCGGACGGTCCCCGTTCGACGGCCCCGACGAGCTCATGCAGGAGTTGGCCATGGCATCCCTCGCTAAGATCCGTGAAGCGCTGACTTTCGACGACGTGCTTCTCCAGCCCGGTCACTCGCTGGTGATGCCGAGCGACGTCGATCTTCGCACGCGACTGACGCGGACCCTGCATCTCAACATCCCCATCATCTCCTCGGCCATGGACACGGTGACGGAAGCCCGCCTCGCGATCGCGATGGCGCAGGCGGGCGGCATCGGGGTCGTCCACCGCAATTTCGAGCCGCCGGAACAGGCCGACGAAATCCGCAAGGTGAAGAAGTTCGAGAGCGGCATGGTGGTGAACCCCGTCACCATCCATCCCGACCAGACGCTCGCCGATGCGCTGGAACTGATGAAGACCCACGGCATTTCGGGCATTCCGGTGGTCGAACGCGGCCCTGCGGGCAAGCCCGGCAAGCTCTGCGGCATCCTCACCAATCGCGACGTGCGCTTCGCGGCGAATCCCGCCCAGCCCGTCGCGGAACTGATGACGAAGGATCGCCGGATCACGGTCAAGGAGGGCACGACCTCGGCCGAGGCGCGGCGGCTTCTGCACCAGTTCCGGATCGAGAAGCTGCTCGTCGTCGACGAGCATTATCGCTGCATCGGCCTGATCACCGTGAAGGACATGGAGAAGCAGGTCGCCCATCCGCACGCCTCCAAGGACGAGCAGGGACGGCTGCGCGTCGCCGCGGCGACGACCGTGGGCGATACGGGCTTCATCCGCGCGGAAATGCTGATCGATGCGGGCGTCGACGTGCTCGTGGTCGACACCGCGCACGGCCATTCCCAGAAGGTTCTGGAGGCCGTCACCCGCATCAAGAAGCTCTCGAACGCCGTGCAGGTCATCGCGGGCAACGTCGCGACGGCGGCGGGCACGAAGGCGCTCATCGACGCAGGCGCCGATGCGGTGAAGATCGGCATCGGACCGGGCTCGATCTGCACCACCCGCATCGTGGCGGGCGTCGGCGTGCCTCAGCTGACGGCGGTGATGGAATCGGCGGAAGCGGCGGCCAAGCTCGATACGCCCGTCATCGCCGACGGCGGCATCAAATTCTCCGGCGATCTCGCCAAGGCGCTCGCCGCGGGCGCGGAGACGGCGATGATCGGCTCGCTGCTCGCGGGCACGGACGAGAGCCCGGGCGAGGTGTTCCTCTATCAGGGCCGCTCCTACAAGGCCTATCGCGGCATGGGTTCCGTCGGCGCGATGTCGAGGGGCTCGGCGGATCGCTACTTCCAGGCCGACATCAAGGATCAGCTGAAGCTGGTTCCGGAAGGCATCGAAGGCCAGGTGCCCTACAAGGGATCGGTCGGCGGGGTGCTGCATCAGCTCGCCGGCGGCCTGCGCGCCGCGATGGGCTATGTCGGCGCGAAGACGCTGAAGGACCTTCGCGAGAAGGCCGAGTTCGTGCGGATCACGTCCGCGGGCCTTCGCGAGAGCCACGTCCATGACGTGACGATCACCCGCGAAAGCCCGAATTACCCGATGGGCCGCTGAGCGTGACGCCCCGCGGCCCGGCGGGCGATCAGGACTTGCGGCCCGACTCGAGCGTCGTCTTGGCGTCGAGCGGCTTCTTCGGCGGCGGGGTCAGGTCTACGGGCTTCGACGCGCAGGCGGCGAGCGTCGCGGCGAGGACGAGGGCGATGATCTTGGGCATATCCGTCTCCGAATGCGATGGAACGTCATGCGGAAGACCCGAAAAGGGTCGGACCGTTCCGCGCGGGCGTGCATCCAGAACCGATTCCCTCGCAGACCGGAAGCGCGACCTCGCGGGAAGAGAGACGGCATGACCCCCTCCGCACGAATTTCGGCGGCCTCCGAAGTGTTGGCCGACATCGAGACGCGGCGTCGCCCCGCCTCGGACGCGCTCAAGGATTGGGGCCTGTCGCATCGTTTCGCGGGCTCGGGCGACCGCGCGGCCATCGCCGCGCTGGTGCATGACGCCTTGCGGCGAAGGGCGTCGGCGGCGTTCCTGATGGGCGCTGCGACCCCGCGGGCCGTGCTGCTCGGAACGCTGAAGCTCGCCCGAGGGCTCGACGTCGACGCGATCGACCGCCTCTGCTCGGGAGAGCGCTTCGCGCCCGAGCCCTTGACCGAGGAGGAGCGTCGGGCGCTTTCGGGCACGCTCGGCGACGACGTCCCCGCTCATGTGGCGGGCGACTATCCCGAATGGCTCGACGCGGCCTTCGCCGGAGCTTTCGGGGAGGGCAGGGCGGCGGAACTCTCGGCGCTCGCCCGGCGCGCGCCCGTCGACCTCCGCGTGAACACGCTCAAGGCGGGTCGCGACGAGATGCTGGCCGAAATCGCTCATCTCGACGTGGAGCCGACGCCGCATTCCGCCGTCGGCCTGCGCATCCGCCCGAGGGAGGACGGTCGCGCGCCTTCCGTGCAGGCCGAACCCGCCTTCATCAAGGGGAAGATCGAGATCCAGGACGAGGGCTCGCAGCTCGTCTCGCAGCTGCTCGGCATCGATCCGGGCATGCAGGTCGTCGATCTCTGCGCGGGCGGCGGCGGGAAGACGCTCGCCGCGGCGGCCGCGATGGACAATCGCGGCCAGATCTTCGCCACCGACAACGACAAGCGGCGTCTTGCGCCGATCTTCGAAAGGCTCGACCGGGCGGGCGTCTGCAACGTGCAGGTCCGCGCCCCGAAGAGCCGGGACGACGAACCGCTCGCCGATCTCGCGGGCCGGATCGACCTCGTGATCGTGGACGCGCCCTGCACGGGAACGGGCACCTGGCGGCGCAATCCGGATGCGAAATGGCGCGTGCGCCCGTCGAGCCTCGACGACCGCACCAAGGACCAGGCGCTGGTGCTCGACCGCGCGGCGCGGCTCGTGAAGAAGGGCGGCCGGATCGCCTACATCACCTGCTCGCTGCTGCCCGCCGAGAACGACGACGCGGTGCGCGGCTTCATGGAACGGCATGACGGGTTCGAGATCGTCGACCCGGAAACGGTCGCCCGCGACGGCGGGCTCGAGGCGCTCGGCCGATTCCGAAGCCCGACGGGCGCGGGTCTGCTGCTTTCGCCTCTCCGAACGAACACGGACGGCTTCTTCCTCGCGCAGCTCAGGCGCGTCCGGTGAGCGACGGGGGCGATCGTCCGTATCCGAAGACGGTCGCCGCCTCTTGCCCCGTCTTGTATCGCTTGCGTCCCTGCCTTAATCGACGGTCATGACCGAGCATCATCACGACAAGATCCTCATCGTCGATTTCGGAAGTCAGGTGACGCAGCTCATCGCGCGGCGCGTGCGCGAAGAGGGCGTCTATTCCGAGATCGTGCCCTTCCAGTCGGCCGAAAAGGCCTTCCGGGAGATGAAGCCCAAGGCGGTGATCCTCTCCGGCGGACCGGCTTCGGTGACGGAAGTCGACACGCCGCGCGCACCGCAGGCGGTGTTCGATGCAGGCGTTCCGGTGCTCGGCATCTGCTACGGCGAACAGACCATGGCCGCGCAGCTCGGCGGAACGGTCGAGGCCGGGCATCATCGCGAATTCGGCCGCGCCGAAGTCGAGGTGCGCTCCGAAAGCCCGCTCTTCGACGGCGTCTGGCGGAAGGGCGAGCGTTATCCCGTGTGGATGAGCCATGGCGACCGCGTCACCAAGCTCCCCGAGGGCTTCGAGGTGATCGCCGTTTCCGAGAACGCGCCCTTCGCGGCCGTCGCGAACGAGGCCAGGAAATTCTACGGCGTGCAGTTCCATCCCGAAGTGGTGCACACGCCGCACGGCGCGGGCCTGCTGCGCAATTTCGTGCGGAAGATCGCGGGCTGCACCGGCGACTGGTCCATGAAGGCCTTCCGCGAAGAGGCGGTCGCCCGCATCCGCGCGCAGGTCGGCGCGGGCCGGGTGATCTGCGGCCTGTCCGGCGGCGTCGACTCGGCGGTGGCCGCGGTGCTGATCCATGAGGCGATCGGAGATCAACTCACCTGCGTCTTCGTCGATCACGGCCTGCTGCGCCTCGGCGAAGCGAAGAAGGTCGTGGCGCTGTTCCGTGACAGCTACAACATCCCCCTCGTCCATGTGGACGCGGAGGAGACCTTCCTCACGGCGCTCGACGGCGTCTCCGACCCCGAGGCGAAGCGCAAGACGATCGGGCGGCTCTTCATCGAAGTGTTCGAGGACGAGGCGAAGAAGATCGGCGGCGCCGACTTCCTCGCGCAGGGCACGCTCTATCCCGACGTGATCGAGAGCGTCTCCTTCACGGGCGGACCTTCGGTGACGATCAAGTCGCACCACAATGTCGGCGGCCTGCCCGAGCGCATGAAGATGAAGCTCGTCGAGCCGCTGCGCGAACTCTTCAAGGACGAAGTGCGCGCGCTCGGCCGCGAATTGGGGCTTCCCGAAGCCTTCGTCGGCCGTCATCCGTTCCCCGGTCCCGGCCTCGCGATCCGCATCCCCGGCGAGATCACGAAGGAGAAATGCGACATTCTCCGCCTCGCCGACGAGATCTATCTCGAAGAGATCCGCCGCGCGGGTCTTTACGACGACATCTGGCAGGCCTTCGCGGTGCTGCTCCCCGTCCGTACCGTCGGCGTGATGGGCGACGGGCGCACCTACGACCACGTCTGCGCGCTGCGCGCGGTGACCTCGGTCGACGGCATGACGGCGGATTTCTACCCGTTCGACATGAACTTCCTCGGCCGTGCGGCGACGCGCATCATCAACGAAGTGCGCGGCATCAACCGGGTGGTCTACGACGTCACGTCGAAGCCGCCCGGGACGATCGAGTGGGAGTGAGGGGCGGCGGGCCGGCGGGCGGCTCCGCCCGGGCCGCTTTCGAAGAGGTCGGGCTCGGTCCATCGGGGAGCGCGCCGTGAAGCGGCTTTTGGCGTCGATCTTTCTGAGCGCGGCCCTCGGGACGGCCCATGGCGCGGGCCCCGGCGCTCCGCCGCAGGCCGGGTCGGGCGCGCCCGCCCCGGTCAAGCTCGAAGGGCGGTCGTCGAGTTCATATGCCAACAGCAAGGAAAACACGTTCTTCAGCCGAGATTTTCCTCACGATCCGAGCGGCACTCGCCCGCTCACGGGCGATGCGCAGGCATTCTTCACCTGGCCTGACGGCTCGGAGGGTCTGTTTCTCGCGCGGCTGCAATACTGGAATGCCCGCGGGCCCGGCGCGCCGACGCCGTCGCTGTTCCAATTCTACAAAAGGGTCGCAGGGGCGTGGAGGCCTCATGCGCCGTCCATCGAAAAGCGGGCTGAAAACTGTCTGCACCCGAGAAAGGCCATCGTCGCCGACTTCAATCGCGACGGGCGAGCGGACTTCGTGATCGCCTGCCATGGTTACGACGCGCGGCCTTACCCCGGCGAGCACGCCATCGGGATCATGAGCACTCCGACCGGCTATGTGCAGGACATCGTCACCGACCGCGTCGAATTCTACCACGGCGGATCCGCGCACGACTTCAACGGCGACGGCTATCCGGACCTCGTTCTCACTCTGCTCAACGGGACCAGAACCTTCATCAACGACGGCACGGGAAAGTTCGCGCCCAGCCGCGAATACTCCTTCGGTCAGTTCCGCCGCGCGTTCCACATCGAACTGACGGACGTCGACGGGGACGGCAAATTCGACATCGTGGGCGGAAGTCACGAATGGGAGGACGCGACCCGCATCGTCCTGAACCCCGGCAACAACAAGTTCGGGCGTGGTGCGGAAACCATCATCATCCCGCCGGTGCCCGGCGGGGGGACCATCGTCGACTTCGTCTACGTCAAATCGAACCGTGCACTCTATGTGCTGAGAACGGGCGACGGCAGGTACAACGGGACCACCTATTACGAGGGTCTCTGGCTCCAAAAGTTCTCTCCGGAGAAGAAGACCAGCACGCTTCCGATCGCCGACCCGCATTGGACCGACCCGCGATATGGGCCCGGCATGAAGTGGCTGCGCTGGATCGACGAGGAGGGCGGGTACATCGTCAGCAACTGGGGCAGCGCCATCAAGGTCAGGGTCGACTAGCCCCGAACCCGCCGAGAAACGCCCGTCTCGTCGTGCCGTGGAGATGGACCTGTCGCGGCTGCCTGTTGCAGCGACTCAGCGGCGACGTTAACCTTGTTTCAGCGGGGTTTCGCTCGGCCCCCGCGCATCGGTTATGCTTGTTTTTTTCAGAGCCCATTTTCCCGCGAGACGGCCCATGCGCATTTTTCCGTCCTTTTTGAAATCAGGGAACGAACCGCTCCCGACCGTGACCGAGGCGCTTCGCCCCGCGGCGGCCGCGGTCGCCGCCCCCAAGCCTTCCGTCCAGCCTACGGCTTCGTCTGAAGGCGGCGATCCCTTGGCCGTGATCGGCAAGCGCAACGAGGACATCCGACAGGGCGTCGAATCCCTGCTCGCGCGCCTGCACGACATCGCCGTGTTCCGCACGCAGGTCGAGGTGCTCGTCGCGGGCGTCGCCAATGTGATCGACGAACTCGAAGCGACGCGGTCCAAGCTCGGCGAATCCCAAGGCGCGCTCATCGCCGAAAGGGACTCGCATGCGGAGGCCCGCCGTCGGATCGGCGATCTGGCGTCCGCGTTGGAGCGGATCGATGCCGATCATCGCATGCTGTTCGCGGAACGCGACCGGCTGGACGGCGTGGTGCAGAGCCTCGAATTCGCGCTCGACGAAAACGGTCTCGCGATGCGCGAGAAGGAGATCATCCTCACCGATCTTCAGCGCGAGTTGTCCAATGAATGCGAATTGCACCGGCAGACCGCGGCGGAGAACGAGGGTCGCCGGACCGAGGTCGAGCGCTTGAGCCTCCTCGTCGCCGCGCTCGAAAACGATCTCGCCGATCAGCGGGACCGTTGGGGCCTGACGGAAGACGAGAACAGGACGCTCCGCATCGCACTCGAAGAGGCGCAGAATGCCTCGCTGCGGCTGAATCGCCGCGTGTCGGAACTCGAACCCGTCATTCAGCGGCTCAGGGAGCAGAACGCGCAGCTCGAATCCTCCTTCCATGCGGAGCGGGAATCGAGCGACCGGACGCGGGCGCAGGCCGCGGGCGAGCAGGAGCGTCTCAAGGGCGAGATCGGCGCGATGCAGGTCAAGCTCGAGGCCGTGTCCTCGCGGGCCGACGCCAATGAACGCTTCCTCGCGGAGGCGCGGCGCCAATTGCGGGACAAGCTCGAGGAATTGAGGGTTTCGGAGAGGAAGTCGATCGACGCCTCGCTTCAGGTCAATACCCTGCAGAAGCGTCTCGAGGCCGCGGAGCGCGAGGGCGTTCAGGCCGCGGTGAAGACCGAGGAAGTGGAGAAGTCGCGGCGGCTGATCCTCGAACGGTCCGAAGTGCTGACCAAGGCGATGAAGAACAAGGATGCCGCACTGCAGAAGACCGAGCAGAAGCTGCAATTCCTCACCGAACGGCTCGAGGACACCGCGCTCCGGACGGCAAAGTCCCGCGAACAGTATGAACAGCGGATCGCGGAGCTGACCGAGCAGCTCGAAAAGGAGAAGACCGAGCGGGCCCTCGCGGAAGGGGCGCTGCAGAGCGCCCGGCGCGAACGCCTGAGTCTCCAGCGTGAATTGCTGAACGTGAAGGCGGGCGTGCGCGACGACAGGGGGCCGGACGCCGATTCCGCCCCGGCCGAGGAGGACATCAAGTCCATGGCGGATTTCGACGACAATGTGAAACCCTTCACGCCCACGCCCTGACTGCGGCGGTCTCGACGCGGAGCTTGTGTCACGCTCCGCGTCGGCTTCAGGCGGAGCGACGCGGCGTCGTACCCGCTCCGGGAAGCGTCCGAAGCGGCTTAGCCATGGAGGTCGGGATGAAGCTGCCCGTCATTCTCGTCGGCATCGTCTTGTCGTTGCCCGCCGAGGCGCAGGTGTCCGACGCGTTGCAGGGACATATTCGCGACCTGCGCGACCGCTCCCGGCCCGATGCCTTCATCGGAGGAGAAATCCTGAAACGCGGGACGATCGACGAGACCGCCAAGGGACAGGATCTGTTGCATAACTCCAAGGGCGGTTGGACGCTCGTGCTGTCCGCCGGGGCTTTATACGTGCAGAGCGGCGACGATTTCCGGAACAGTCCCGGACCCGACCATCACGTCTATGTCAGCGCCAAACCGGCGATCAAGGACAATGACGAGTTCGAAGGTTCCGGGCAGATCGAGGTCGGGAGGCTCGTGAAGCCGAACGGTGCGGCCTATTACAGGCTGCCGGATTCGCTTTCCGCCGCCGAAGTGCGCAGCGTTCTCGTCTGGTGCAAGCGCTTTCGAGAGTATATCGGCTCCGCCGATTTGCAGTGATGCTGCGGGAGGCGTCCCTTCGCGGGTCCGCCGGGACAACATCGTTGGCCCGGAGGCGAGGGCATGCTAAGCGGCGCGATGGAGCCGGTGACCGGCCCGCACAGGTGAGGCGCGACCCGCGATGTCCGACATTTTCCGCGAGATCGACGAAGACGTTCGTCGCGACAAGGCCGCCGAGGTCTGGAAGCGGTACAATAAGTTGTTCATCGCCGCCGCGGTCCTCGCGGTGGCGGGAACCGCAGGTTGGAGCGCCTGGCAGCAGTATTCCCGCAAACAGGCGGAGCTGGCCGCGGCGCGCTTCGAAGCGGCGATCGAAGACTCGCGTGCGGGCAAGGCGCAGGACGCCTCGGGCGCGTTGCAGTCGCTCGCCAAGGACGGACCCGCGGGCTATCGCGAACTCGCCCGATTCCGCGCGGCGGCCGAACTCGGCCGGACGGACAAGGCAGCCGCCATCGCGGGTTTCGACGCGCTCGCCGCGGATTCCTCGCTCTCGCCGATGCTGCGCGGGCTCGCGAGGCTTCGTGCCGCACAATATGCCGTGGATACGCTCGATCGCGCGGCGTTGAAGGCGCGGCTCGAGCCGCTGTTGTCGCCCGCCGGTCCTTGGACGCCGAATGCGCGCGAACTTCTCGGTCTGGCGGCCCTGAAGGCCGGGGCCTATGATGATGCGGGTCGCGAATTCGACGCGATCGCCGCCGATCCGGCCGTTCCGCCCGCGCTGAAGGAGCGTGTGGAGGCTTATCTGGGCCTCGTGCGCGGCGGCCCCGTCAAGACGACGCCCTGAGCGTCGGAGAAAGCGCTGCACGCATGACCTTCACGGTCGCCATCGTCGGCCGCCCGAATGTGGGCAAGTCGACGCTCTTCAATCGTCTCGTCGGCAAGAAGCTGGCGCTGGTGGACGATCGCCCCGGCGTGACCCGCGACCGGCGGGAAGGAGAGGCGCGTCTCGGCGACCTCGAATTCACGATCATCGACACGGCGGGGCTCGAAGAGGCGAAGGAGGACACGCTTCTCGGCCGGATGCGGGCGCAGACCGAAGCCGCGCTCGGCGACGCCGACGCCCTTTTCTTCGTGATCGACGCCCGTGCGGGCGTGACGCCCGCCGACCGCCATTTCGCCGATCTTGTGCGCCGTGCGGGCAAGCCCGTGATCCTCCTCGCCAACAAGGCGGAGGGACGACAGGGGCTGAGCGAGGCCTATGAAGCCTTCGGGCTCGGTCTCGGCGATCCGCTTCCCTTCTCCGCGGAGCACGGGGAGGGACTTTCCGACCTTTACGACGCGCTGCGCGAGGCGCTGCCCGAGCAGACGGCCGTCGCCGCTGCGACGGAAGACGAGTTCGAGCCGGAGGCGGACGAGACGGCCGAGGGCGAGACCGTGGAACGGCCCCTTCGCGTCGCCGTCGTCGGCCGTCCCAATGCGGGCAAGTCGACGCTGATCAATGCGATGCTCGGCGAGGATCGGCTGCTGACGGGCCCGGAAGCCGGCATCACGCGCGATTCCATCGGCATCGAATGGCAATGGCGCGGCCGCAAGGTGAAGCTCTTCGACACGGCGGGGATGCGCAAACGCGCCAAGGTCGAGGACAAGCTCGAAAAGCTCTCGGTGGCCGACGGGCTGCGGGCGGTGAAATTCGCCGAAGTGGTGGTGCTGCTGCTCGACGCGACGATCCCCTTCGAGAAGCAGGATCTCGCGATCCTCTCGATCATCGAGCGCGAGGGCCGTGCGCTCGTGATCGCGCTCAACAAATGGGATCTCGTCGGCGATCCCGCCGTGCTGAAGACTATCATCGAAGATGCGCAGCACGTGACTTCCAATGTCCGCGGCACGCCGATCGTGCCGGTCTCGGCGCTTACGGGGCAGGGGATCGACCGATTGATGGAGGCCTGTTTCAAGGCCTCCGAGACGTGGTCCGCCCGCATCTCGACGGGCCGGCTCAACAAATGGCTCGAAGGCGTTCTCGATCGCCATCCGCCGCCGGCCGTGTCGGGGCGACGAATCAAGATCCGCTACATGACGCAGGCGAAATCGCGCCCGCCGCATTTCGCGCTGTTCGGCAACCAGCTCGACGCGCTGCCCGAAAGCTATGTGCGCTATCTCGTGAACGGACTGCGGGAGACCTTCGATCTCCCCGGGACGCCGATCCGCGTCTCGATGCGGACGAGCGACAATCCCTACGACAAGAGCTGACCGCCGAGCGTCCGTCAGGGTTTCCGACGCGCGCCCGAAAAAGACGTGGATGCCCGCAGGCGCGGGCATGACGGGGGTGTGTGCGGGGGCTCCGGTTCCGTTCCGTCCGACCCGTCGAAAGGCGCGCTTTGCCCGCTCCGGTCACGGTGCTAAGAGGAGCGCCGATCGGCCCGTGCCGCACCGGCCCCGGGCTTCGGCTAGCGAATTGGAAGGTTTCACGATGGCGAAGATCAAGGTGGCGAACCCCGTCGTCGAGATGGACGGCGACGAGATGACCCGGATCATCTGGCAGTACATCAAGGACAAGCTCATCCACCCCTATCTCGACATCGACCTGAAATACTACGATCTCTCGGTCGAGCATCGCGACGCCACGAACGATCAGGTG
>JAIXTT010000077.1 GCA_027483795.1 Hyphomicrobiales bacterium | reverse complement strand
TCGGCAGGTCCCGACAGACCGAATGACGGCGGTTTCATCGACAGAAACGGCGATGTCATCATTCCTCGAGACCGTTTGGTGGCAGCTCTGTCCCAACGCTCCATCGATCCGAAGTATTTTTACTTCCGAGATGGGCTTCTCGCATTGAACGGCAACTCGAAAAAATGCGTCGCCCTCAATAAGGAAGGACGTATCGTCTTCGAGATCAACAATGCTTCTTTCGTCACCCACGGCTTCGACGACCCTCACATGCCGGGCGATCTCGGAAGCGAGCGGGAAACATCCGAATTCATGGGTTTTGCGGATGGACTTGCCGCCATACGACTTGAAGACGCCAAAAATCGATCTGCACAAAATGATCGTCAGAAAGAGATCTACGTTGATAAATCCGGCCGCCCTGCTTTTCGGCAGGAATTCTTTTCCGCCGGCTTCTTCAGCGAGGGACTGGCACCCGTCTTGACTGATGATCCGCAACCCGTATCAGTCCCCTTGAAAAAATACATCAATACCAAGGGAGAGCTTCAATTCTCCCGTCGTTTTTACATATTCGGTCAGAACTTTCGTGAATCGCTGGCCGGCGTCGTCCTCGGGGATGAAACCTACGGATATATCGGGAAAGACGGCCGCGTTAGGTTTGAAATTCAGGCGAATTACGGAATGCCGTTTTCGGGTGGATTGGCGGCCTTCTCATGGAATGAGCGCTGGGGATTCGTCGACACGAACGGAGCCGTCGTCATAGAGCCCAAATATGAGCACATCTTTCAGATAGGTACATACAGCCGTAGTTTTCTACCCAACGAAAAAACGATATGGACGATCAACGGCAACAAAACAGCCGTGATCGATACGACAGGCTCCGAGATATTCTCGTTCACGATGAATCAATCGGGGAGTCCACGTATACTGGTTTCTCCGTTAGATCGCTGTAGGTAAGATACGAATATTATTTATTATACAAATAATATTCTTATATTTGTGTATTTTCTAAATTCATAAATTTTATACAAATTTTTTTAGTTTAAATATTTCAGTCGAATGATTTTTGTTGTTTTCGGTAATTGCCGCCTTGGTCCTCTCGTAGATCGCCCCCCGGGGAGGCGACAACCAAGAACATGGATGGCCCGGCATTCGCGGTCTCCGGGCCGCACGCAGGTGACGGCCCGAGTCCCTCGTGGAGGATGCGAGCGGAAAAGCGGAAGGAGTGACAGGGAGCGGGATTTATCGGAGCGTCTGAAGGCTTTTGATGGTGGGCGCACAAGGATTCGAACCTTGGACCCGCTGATTAAGAGTCAGCTGCTCTACCAACTGAGCTATGCGCCCATCAAAAGCGAAGCGGGGCCAAGCCCCGCAGCGGGGTGTCATTAGCAAGGCAGGTCGGGCCTGTCCAGCGCCGCGAGCCGACTTTCGGGCGATTTGAAGAAAAAGGGAAATCCGGCGACGCCGCGACCGCGAGGCCGGTCGGCGGGCGGGGTCGGCGTCAGATCGGGCCGTCGTCGTCCTCGTCGTCGCTCTCCGCCGCGGGAACGGCATAAGCGCCGGAAAACCAACGGGCGAGGTCGAGATCGGCGCAGCGCTTCGAGCAGAACGGCCGAAAGGCGGCGACGCGCGGCTTTCGGCAGATCGGGCAAGACCCCGTCGACGCTTCCGCCGCTTCGGACTGCGGATCGACGCCTTGCTTCGGAGGATCGGCTTCGGAACCGGACATGGAACGCTCGGGATCAGGACGCGGGCGCAGCGTCGGCGAAGCGTGCGAAGAGCGGAAACCCCTCCCCGCCCAGCACCGAGGCCGTCTCGGCCAAGGGAAGGCCCACCACGGAGGAATGGGAACCGACCATCTGCCGGACGAAGATCGCCGCAAGCCCCTGCACGGCATAGCCGCCGGCCTTGCCGCGCCATTCGCCGGAGCGGAGATAGGCTTCCGTCTCGACGTCGGACAGCCGCTTGAACGTCACACGCGTTTCGACGAGCCGTTCGCGGAAGGCGCCCCGCGGCGTCACGATGCAGAGTCCGGTCGTCACACGATGCGAACGGCCCGACAGCAGCGCGAGGCATGTCCGGGCATCGGCCTCGGTCTCGGCCTTGGGAAGAATGCGCGTCCCCACGCCGACGACCGTGTCGGCGGCCAGAAGAAAGGAAGAACCGCGTTCTTCCGGCGTCGTCAGGGCGAGGCCCGCCTCGGCCTTGGCGCGGGCCAGACGACGGGCAAGATCCCGCGGCTTCTCGCGCGGGAGCGGGGTCTCGTCGACGTCGCAGGACAGGACGCGGTGGGGCTCGATGCCGATACCGCGCAGAAGATCCAAGCGCCTCGGGGATCCGGAGGCCAGGACGAGCCGCGGCCCGTTCCCCCTCCCCGTCTCGCTCAGGGCGGGAGCCTGAAGGCTCACTTGAACCTGTAGGTGATGCGGCCCTTGGTGAGATCGTAGGGCGTCATCTCGACGAGAACCTTGTCGCCGGCCAGCACGCGGATGCGGTTCTTCCGCATCTTGCCCGCCGTATGCGCGATGATCTCGTGGTCGTTTTCGAGCTGGACGCGGAACATCGCGTTGGGAAGCAGTTCCGTGACCACCCCCGGGAATTCGAGGACTTCTTCCTTCGCCATCCGTAAGCCTTCCGGGCGCGGGCCGCCGATCGGCCCGTCAGAGAGGGGCGGAACGTAATCGAAACCCGGAGATTTGTGAACAGGCGCATCACGGCCTCGGAACCTGCGGATTTTCCATGCACCCGAACGCTTTCCATCGGACCGCGACGGCCCTCGCGATCTGGACCGACATCGCTCTGCGCATCCCCGTCGTCGCCGCCCGTGCGGTCACGCCGACGGCGGCGGAGAGAGCCGAAGCGGAACGCGCGGCGACGGAGAAGGCCGTCGCGCTCGAAAAGGGCCTCTGGAGCGTGGGCGTCGCCTGGCTCGAACTCGCATCCGCCGCGATGACCGGAGAGGTCAGAACGACCCATGCGGCGCTGCGGGCTTGGGCGGACGTGACCTCGGTCTTCACGACCCCCGGCGGCAGGCCGACGCGCACCGATGCGCGACGGCTCGCGACTCCGCCGCGCCGCCGGGTGCGACGGGCTCAGGAATCGCTTTTCGCGGCGGACTCCGCCGCGTGGGAGCGCTCGAGCGAGCGATAGCGCCGGACCATCAGCGGCACGGCGGCGATATAGGCGATGGTGAGAAGGGCCAGCATCTCGAAAGTATGCGTCGCCAACAGCGCGACGAGCGCGACGACGCCGATCATCAGCGGCACGACGAAGGAGCGCGGCACCCGCATGCCGATGCTCTTGCCCGCGAAGGTCGGGATGCGGCTCACCATCATGAAGGCGATGAAGAGCATGTAGGCCGCTTCCAGAAACGCCGTGCCGGGGAAGCGCCCCGCTCCGAGAAGATGCAGATAGATCGGCAGAAGGCCCGTGAGCGCCGCGGCGGGAGCCGGCATGCCGACGAAGAAATCCTTCTGCCATTCGGGCCGATGCGGATCGTCGATCGCGACGTTGAACCGGGCGAGCCGCAGGGCGGAGGCGCTCGCGAAGAGCAGCGCGACGACCCAGCCGACCGACTTCAGATCATGCAGGCCGTAGGTGTAGAGGATGAAGGCGGGCGCGACGCCGAAGCTCAGGAAGTCGGAGAGACTGTCGAGCTCCGCCCCGAAACGGGACGTGCTCTTGAGCATCCGCGCGATGCGGCCGTCGAGCCCGTCGAGAACGGCGGCGATCAGGATCGCGATCACCGCGTTTTCGAGCTTCCCTTCGATCGCGAGGCGCATCGCCGTGAGGCCCGCGCACATCGAGAGCAGCGTGACGAGGTTCGGCAGCAGCACGCGGAACGGCACCGGCCGGATGCGTCGCGGCTTGGGCTCGTCGTCGGGTTCGAAAGGCGGAAAAAGATCGCTCATGCGCTTCCGAGGATAGGGCGGTCCGGGAGCCGCCACAACTGCGCCGCGGCCGCCGCCTTCCCGTTCGTTGTCCGCGTCAGATCTTGGCGAAGGCGGGCCGCTTCGTTGCGGTCGCGTCGGCGATGACGGTCTCGCCCGCCACGGTGAGCTGGCCCACTTCGACGAGCGGGGTCACGCCTTCGGGAAGATAGACGTCCACCCGGGAACCGAAGCGGATCAGGCCGAAACGTTCGCCCGTCCCCAACTCGTCGCCCTCGCGCACGAAACCGACGATCCGGCGGGCGACGAGGCCCGCGATCTGCACGACGCCGAAACGCCGGCCCCCGGGCGTGTCGATCACGATGCCGTTCCGCTCGTTGTCGTCGCTCGCCTTGGCGAGTTCGGCATTGAGGAAGAGGCCGGGGCGATAGGCCACCTTGGAGACCGAACCCGCGACGGGCGCGCGGTTCACGTGGCAGTCGAACACGTTCATGAAGATCGAAACGCGGGTGAGCGGCGTCTCCGACAGTTCCAGCTCGGGCGGCGGAACGCAGGGGATGATCATCGAAACGCGACCGTCGGCCGGCGAGATCACGAGCCCCTCGCGCTGCGGCACCGTGCGCACCGGATCGCGGAAGAAGAAGATGCACCAGACGGTGAGGATGCCGCCGACCCAGCCGAGCGGGGACCAGAGCCAGCCCAGCACGATCGCCGCGGCCGCGAAGACCGCGATGAACGGATAGCCCTCCGGATGAACCGGAACGATCAGGCGACGGATGGAATCGACGACGGTCATGATCTGAACTCACGGGCCCGGAACGGGGCGAAGCTCTTCGCAGGTGCAGGAACGGGGGTCAAGTGCGGGCCGGATCGACGAGCGCCGCAGGCAGGCTCGCCTCCTCCTCCTTGGAGCGCAGTTCGATCGTCCGGCGGGCCTCGTCCACTTCGCGCTGGCGGTTCCAGAGCTGCGCATAGACGCCGCCTTGTTCGAGCAGTTCGGCATGCGTGCCGCGCTCCGCGATCAGGCCCTTGTCGAGCACGATGATCTCGTCGGCGTTCACGATGGTGGAGAGGCGATGGGCGATGACGAGCGTGGTCCGGCCGCGGGACATGCGTTCGAGCGAATCCTGAATGTCCTTCTCGGTGAAGCTGTCGAGCGCGGAAGTCGCCTCGTCGAGGACGAGGATCGGCGGGCCCTTGAGCAGCGTCCGCGCGATCGCGACGCGCTGCTTCTCGCCGCCGGACAGCTTCAGGCCGCGCTCGCCCACCGAGGTGTCATAACCTTCGGGCAGCGAGCGGATGAAGCCGTCGATCTGGGCGAGCTTCGTCGCCTCCTCGATCTCGGCCTCGGTCGCGTCCCAGCGGCCGTAGCGCACGTTGTAGCCGATCGTGTCGTTGAACAGCACGGTATCCTGCGGGACCATGCCGACGGCGGCCCGCAGCGAGCCCTGCGTCACGCCGAGAATGTCCTGGCCGTCGATGGTGACGCGGCCCTGCTGCACCTCGTAGAAGCGGAAGAGCAGACGCGACAGCGTCGACTTGCCCGCGCCCGACGGCCCGACGATGGCGACGGTCTTGCCCGCCGGCACCTCGAAGCTGATCCCGCGCAGGATCGGCCGATCGGGCGTGTAGCGGAAATGCACGTCCTCGAAACGCACCGTTCCCGCCCTCACCTCGAGCGGCTTCGCGTCGGGCCGGTCGGCCACTTCCGGCGCGCGGTCGAGAATGTCGAACATCATCTCGATGTCGGTGACCGCCTGTTTGATCTCGCGATAGACCATGCCCATGAAGTTCAGGGGCTGGTAGAGCTGGATGAGCATGGCATTGACGAGCACGAAGTCGCCGACCGTGTTCCGCCCCTCGCGGATGCCCATGACCACCATCACCATGCAGACGGTGAGCCCGACGGTGAAGATGACCGCCTGTCCGGCGTTCAGCACCGCGAGCGACGTATAGGCCTTCACGCTGGCACGCTCGAAGCGCTCCATGGATTTGTCGTAGCGGGCCTTTTCGCGGTCCTCCGCGCCGAAATACTTGACCGTCTCGTAATTGAGGAGGCTGTCGACGGCCTTGGTGTTCGCCTCGGTGTCGCTCTCGTTCATCGAGCGGCGGATGCCGATGCGCCACTGCGTGGCCTTGGTCGTGAACCCCATATAGGCGACGATCATCGCAACCGTGACGGCGGCGTAGCGCCAATCGAATTCGTAGAGGAGCACGGCGAGGATCAGCACGAATTCGACCACCGTCGGCACCGCCGTCAGCATGGTCATGCGCACGATCGTCTCGATGCCGCTCCGCCCGCGCTCCAGAACGCGCGTGAGCCCGCCCGTCTTCTTCTCCAGATGGAAGCGCAGCGACAGACGATGCATGTGCTCGAAGGTCTCGAGCGCGAGCCGCCGCACCGCATGCATCGCCACGGAGGCGAAGAGCGCGTCCCGCACCTGCGTGAAGAGCGCCATCAGAATGCGCATGAGACCGTAGGCGAGCGTCAGCGCGACCGGCGCGCCGACGAGCCAGGACACGGGGATCTCCGACGCTCCCGCCGAGCCCGGCGCGAGCGCATCCGTCGCCCATTTGAACGTGTAGGGCACCACGATCGTCACGAGCTTGGCGACGATCAGCAGCAGCGACGCCCAGACGATCCGCAGGCGCAGATCGGCCCGATCCCGCGGCCAGAGATAGGTCCAGAGCTCCCGGAAGGTGGAGAAGAGTTGCCCCTTGTCGGCACTCACGCGCCGCCGCGCGGGCGCGGCCTCGATGCGGGGCGTCGTGACGACGGAAGAACGGGCGGGCGGGTTCATGGACGACTCATCGCTTGGCACCGTTCCATATAGGCGCACCCGGCCGGGATCGCACGCATCGATCACGGGGGAACGGATTCGGTGAAACGGATCCGGCGACGCCCGCAGGGTCATGCCCGCGGCTCTCCGCCGTCATGCCCGCGCCTGCGGGCATCCACGTCTTCGGTGCGGCAGGAAAAGAAAGCCGTGGATCCCGGCCCTCCGCTGCGCTGCGGCCGGGATGACGAAGAGAGGTGGATTGCATGTCATGCCCGCGGCTCTCCGCCGTCATGCCCGCGGCTG
>JAIXTT010000020.1 GCA_027483795.1 Hyphomicrobiales bacterium | reverse complement strand
GGCGTGCTTCTTCTCCCAGCACTCGCCGATGTTCGGGCAGCCCGTCTCCTCGCAGACCGTGACGAGCTTGTTCTCCTTCACGATGCGGTTCGTCTCGGCCCAAGCGGGAGAGCCCGGAGCCTTCACGCGGATCCATTCGGGCTTGCGCTGGACGGGCTGATCCGGCCGATGCGCCTTTTCCGGATGGCGGGGGCGGTTGTCGTTCTTCAACGTGTCGATGACGACGGCCATGATCGGGCTCGTGCTCCGTATCCGCGCACGCATGCGCGACCTTCACCTAGTCCTTCGCTCCGGCCCGGGCAAGGCGAGGGCCCGTGAGCATGGACACGGACCCGCCCTCCTCCGCGTCATGGCCGGGCTCGTCCCGGCCATTCGCACCTCAGGTGTGGATCACCCGGCCATAGGCGTCGAGAACGCTCTCATGCATCATCTCGCTGAGCGTCGGATGCGGGAAGACCGTGTGCATCAGGTCTTCCTCCGTCGTTTCCAGCGTCATGGCGACCACATAGCCCTGAATGAGCTCCGTGACCTCCGCGCCGATCATATGCGCGCCGAGGAGCTTGCCCGTCTTGGCGTCGAAGATCGTCTTGACGAGGCCGTCCGGCTCGCCGAGCGCGATGGCCTTGCCGTTGCCCATGAAGGGGAAACGGCCGACCTTGAGCTCGAAGCCCGCTTCCTTCGCCTTGGCCTCGGTGAGGCCGACGGAGGCGACCTGCGGGTGGCAATAGGTGCAGCCCGGGATCTTCAGCTTGTCCATGGGATGGGCGTGCAGGCCCTTGATCCCCTCGACGCAGATCACGCCCTCGTGCTCCGCCTTGTGCGCGAGCATCGGCGGGCCCGCCACGTCGCCGATGGCATAGATGCCGGGGACGTTGGTGCGGCCGAGACCGTCGGCGACGATGATGCCGCGGTCGAGCTTCACGCCCAGCGCCTCGAGTCCGAGGCCTTCGACATTCGCCACGACGCCGACCGCCGAAATCAAGCGGTCGGCCGTGATCTTCTGCGTGCCGCCCTTGCCGTCTTCGATCGTGGCGGTGACGCTGTCCGCGCCCTTGTCGACCTTCGTCACCTTCGCGCCGGTGAGGATCTTCATCCCCTGCTTTTCGAAGCGTTTGCGGGCGAGCGCGGCGATCTCCGCATCCTCCACGGGGAGGATCTGCGGCATGACCTCGACGACGGTCACCTCAGCGCCCATCGTCCGGTAGAAGGAGGCGAATTCGATGCCGATCGCGCCCGAGCCGACGACGATCAAGGATTTCGGCATGGCCTGCGGAACCATGGCCTCGAAATAGGTCCAGATCAGCTTGCCGTCGGGCTCGAGGCCCGGCAGCGCGCGGGGACGCGCGCCCGTCGCGAGGATGATGTTCTTGGCCTTGTAGACGCCCTCCCCCAGCGTTCCCTTCGGAACCGGGTTCTGCGGCTGGACGGCGGGCTTCTTGGGCGCGGTGACCTTCACCTCGCCGGCCTTCGGGATCGAGGCTTCGCCCCAGATCACGTCGACCTTGTTCTTCTTGAGGAGGAAGCCGACGCCGCCGTTGAGCTGCGCGGAGACGCCGCGCGAGCGCTTCACGACGTCGGCGACGTTCACCGACATCGTGCCGTTCAGCGTGAGGCCGTAATCCTTGGCGTGGGTGGCGTAGTGGTAGATCTCGGCCGAGCGCAGAAGCGCCTTGGTCGGGATGCAGCCCCAATTGAGGCAGATGCCGCCGAGATGCTCGCGCTCGACGACCGCCGTCTTCATGCCGAGCTGCGCGGAGCGGATCGCGGCGACATATCCGCCCGGTCCGCCGCCGATGATGATCACGTCGTAATTGTCGGCCATTGAATCCCCCGTCATGCCCGGGCTCGGCCCGGGCATCCCCGTCTCGGGAGCGGGCCGTGAAAGACGTGGATGACCGGGACGAGCCCGGCCATGACGAACGATGTCCTCAGACCAGCATGCCCATCGGATTTTCGATCAGCTGCTTGAAGGCCTGGATCAGTTCCGCGCCGAGCGCGCCGTCGACCGCGCGATGGTCGGTCGAAAGCGTCACGGTCATCACGGTGGCGATCGCGAGAGCGCCGTTCTTCACCACCGCCCTCTGCTCGCCCGCGCCGACCGCGAGGATCGTCGCATGCGGCGGGTTGATGACGGCCGAGAAGTCCTTGATGCCGAACATGCCGAGATTCGAGACGGCCGTGGAGCCGCCCTGATACTCCTCGGGCTTCAGCTTCCTGCCCTTGGCGCGCGCCGCATAGTCCTTCATCTCGTTCGAGATCACGGACAGCGTCTTCAGCTCGGCCTTGCGGACCACCGGAGTGATCAGCCCGCCGGGGATCGAGACCGCGACGCCGACGTCGGCATGCTTGTGGCGGAGCATCGCCGTATCGGTCCAGGACACGTTCGCGTCCGGCACGCGGATCAGCGCCATGGCGAGCGCCTTGATGACGAAGTCGTTGACCGAGACCTTGTAGGCGGGCTTGCCGTCGACGACCGGAGCCGCCGCGTTGATCTGCTCGCGGAGCTTCAGCAGCGCGTCGAGGTCGCAATCCACCGAGAGGTAGAAATGCGGCACCGTCTGCTTGGACTCGGTGAGGCGACGCGCGATCGTCTTGCGCATCGAGTCGTGCGGCACTTCCTCGTAGCTGCCCGCCTCGTAGAGCCTGCGGACGGCGTCGTCGCCCATGCCCGATGCGAACGGGGCCGCGGGAGCGGCGGCGGCCGACGGCGCGGAGGCGGCCACGGGAGCGGCAGCGACGGCGGGTTTCGCCGTGCCCCCCGCCATCGCGGCGCGGACGTCCTTTTCCACGATGCGGCCGTGCGGCCCCGTGCCCGCGATCGAGCCGAGGTCGAGCCCCGCATCCTTGGCGATGCGCTTGGCGAGCGGCGAAGCGAAGACGCGGGCACCCGACGCCGCGGCAACGGGCGCCGGCGCGGCTGCCGGAACCGCGGCGGCCGAGACTGCGGCGGCCGGGGCCGGAGCCGGAGCGGCCGCCGGAGCGGAAACCTTCGGCGCGGCTCCCAGAGCCTTGGGGTCTTCGCCTTCCGACGCGATCACGGCGATGAGTTCGTTCACGGCGACGTCGTTCGTGCCCGCGGGCACCACGATCTTCGCCAGCACGCCCTCGTCGACGGCTTCCACTTCCATGGTCGCCTTGTCGGTCTCGATCTCGGCGATCACGTCGCCGGACTTGATCGCGTCGCCTTCCTTCTTGAGCCACTTGGCGAGATTGCCCTTCTCCATCGTGGGAGAGAGCGCGGGCATCAGAACATTGACGGGCATGTTTTCGGGTTCCGTCTCAGGACAGGGGCTTTTCGTCGAGATCGAGGCGACGCACGATCCGGTCCGTCATGTCGTCGCGACGGTCCATTCGGACCGACAATTCGGACATCTGCACATCGAGGAACGAAAGCTTCGTCTCGATATGGCCGACGCGCGTCTTGAGTTCGCGGACGTCGCCGCGGATCGCGGTCACGTCCGATTGAATGCGGCGAAGGATTTCCATCATCAGGGCTTCCGTCTCGACCGTCATTCCGACCTCCTCCAAGAAGCCGACGACAACGCGGGTTTCAGCGATAGGTGACGGAACGGACCGCCTGCACGACTTCCGCGACGCTCGGCAATGCGAGCTTTTCGAGGTTCGCGGCATAAGGCATCGGCACGTCCTTGCCGGTGACGCGGACGACGGGCGCATCGAGCCAGTCGAACGCCTTCTCCATCATCTGCGCCGCGATCTCGGAGCCGATCCCCGACTGGGGCCAGCCCTCCTCGACCGTGACGAGGCGACCCGTCTTCCGCACCGAGGCGACGATGCTGTCCACGTCCATCGGCCGGATCGTCCGCAGGTCGATGACCTCGGCGTCGATTCCGTCCTTGGCGAGTTCTTCGGCCGCCTTCAGCGCATAGGTCATGCCGATCGAGAAGGAGACGATCGTCACGTCCGTGCCCGGACGCGCGATGCGCGCCTTGCCGATCGGCAGCACGAAGTCCTCCGATTTCGGAACCGGAACGGACTGGCCGTAAAGGATCTCGTTCTCGAGGAAGACGACCGGGTTCGGGTTGCGGATCGCGGCCTTCAACAGGCCCTTCGCGTCCGCCGCATTCGACGGCGCGATCACGAGCAGGCCGGGGATCTGCGAATACCAGGCCGCATAATCCTGACTGTGCTGGGCGGCCACGCGGGCGGCGGCGCCGTTCGGCCCGCGGAACACGATCGGGCAGCCCATCTGACCGCCGGACATGTAGAGCGTCTTGGCGGCCGAGTTGATGATGTGGTCGATCGCCTGCATGGCGAAGTTGAACGTCATGAATTCGACGACGGGCTTCAGCCCGGACAGCGCCGCGCCGACGCCGATGCCGGCGAACCCGTGCTCCGTGATCGGCGTGTCGATGACGCGCTTCGGCCCGAATTCCTGCAGCAGGCCCTGCGTGACCTTGTAGGCGCCCTGATACTCGGCGACTTCCTCGCCCATGACGAAGACGTCGCCGTCGCGGCGCATCTCTTCCGCCATGGCGTCGCGCAGCGCCTCGCGCATGGTCATGGTGACCATTTCAACGCCCGCCGGGATCTCGCCCGAAGCGTCATAGGCGGCGGCCGGAGCCGCATGGACCGCGGGTGCGGCGACGGGCGCGGCTTCCGCTTTCGGCGCCGCCGCGACCGCAGAGGCGTCGGCCGCGCCGGAGAGAGCGGCTCCGCCCGCCGCGCCGACCGCCGAAGCGTCCTCGCCCTCGGCCGCGATCACGGCGATCTTCTGGTTGACCGCCACGTCCGCCGTGCCGGCCGGTACGAGAATCTTGGCGAGCACGCCCTCGTCGACGGCTTCCACTTCCATGGTCGCCTTGTCGGTCTCGATTTCGGCGATCACGTCGCCGGGCTTGATCCTGTCGCCCTCGCCCTTGAGCCATTTGGCGAGGTTGCCCTTCTCCATCGTGGGGGAGAGCGCGGGCATCAAAACGTCGATCGGCATCGCGGTCGAACTCCGTGGAGGAGGCCCCGCGCCGCAAGCGACGGGGCCGTGCGATGAATGGGGTTCAGCGGAGAATGTCGGTCCAGAGCTCGGACGGATCGGGCTCGGGATCGTTGGTCGCGAATTCGGCCGACTCGTTGACGATGTCGCGCACCTTCGCGTCGATCGCCTTGAGCTCGTCCTCGCTCGCCTTCCATTCCTCGGTCAGGCGACGCCGCACCTGCTCGATCGGATCCTTCTCCTCGCGCATCTTCTGCACTTCGTCCTTCGACCGGTATTTGGCCGGATCGGACATGGAGTGGCCGCGATAGCGATAGGTCTGCATTTCGAGGATGTACGGGCCTTTGCCCGCGCGGCACCAGGCGATCGCCCGTTCCGCCGCGGCCTTCACGGCGCGGACGTCCATGCCGTCCACCTGCTCGCCGGGGATGTTGAAGGACAGGCCGCGCTTGGAGAAGTCCGTCTGCGCCGAGGCGCGGTTCACCGCGGTCCCCATCGCGTAACGATTGTTCTCGATGATGTAGACCACGGGGAGCTTCCAGAGCTCCGCCATGTTGAAGCTCTCGTAGACTTGGCCCTGATTGGCCGCGCCGTCGCCGAAATAAGTCAGCGAGACGTTGTCGTTGCCGCGATAGTGATGCGCGAAGGCGAGCCCCGTGCCGAGCGCGACCTGCGCGCCGACGATGCCGTGACCGCCGTAAAAATGCTTCTCGACGCTGAACATGTGCATCGAGCCGCCCTTGCCCTTCGAAAGACCGCCGCGCCGCCCGGTCAATTCGGCCATCACGCCCTTCGGATCCATGCCGCAGGCGAGCATATGGCCGTGGTCGCGATAGCCGGTGATGACCGCGTCGCCGTCCTTGGACGCCATCTGCATCCCGACCACGACGGCTTCCTGCCCGATATAGAGGTGGCAGAACCCGCCGATGAGGCCCATGCCGTACATTTGGCCCGCCTTCTCCTCGAAGCGGCGGATCAGCAGCATCTCGCGATAGGCGGAAAGATCCTCGTCCCGCGAAAAGGCGGCGGGGCCGTTGGACTTGGATTTCGCGGCTGCGGCCTTGGACGCGCTCGCGCTTTTGCGCGCGGCAAATGCCATTCGGACCTCCCTCGGTCATCGACCTTCGTCTAAGCGGAGACTATCCGAAGCCGCCCATTCTGGCGAGGGGATAAAAAGCGCGGAACCAAGTTTTTTGTGAACAGCAAGCCTTTGTTTTTGTTTTGCTATTTTAAATGAACTCGATATTGGTTCATTCTGCTGCGATGCAAAATCGCAATGATTGCATGCCGTTGCGTAATGCAACTTTTATCACTTCGAACCGCTCATTCGCCCATGATGACGACGTCGTTCCGGTGCACGCGGCCGAGGACGGTGCGGGCGCGTTCCTCGAGCAGATCCCTGTCGACATGCTCGGCCCGGAAGAGCGCCACGCGGCGCTCCCATTCCCCGCGTTCGGCCTTGAGCCCCTTGAGCTCCCTTTCGAGGCCGACGACCTGCGCAGCCAGCGCTTCCTTGGTGTCCTTGCCGCGATTGCCGCTATGGGCGTGATGGATGAAATAAGCCGACAGCGCGCCCGCCCCCACATAGAAGCAGAGCGGCACGAGGAATCGGCTGAATCGACGCTTGACCACCATGCGACGGATGAGGGCACGAACAGGGTTGCCCGTCCGTTAACGCCCGAGATCGTCCGCAACGAAAAAGGGGCGCCGCAGCGCCCCTTCGTCGGTCTCGGATCCTTCGCTTGCGCCTCAGCGCAGCGCCTTCAGCGCGGCGCGGCCTGCATAGAGCGCGGTGGAGCCGAGCTCTTCCTCGATCCGCAGGAGCTGGTTGTACTTGGCCGTACGGGCGGCGCCGGCGAGCGAGCCCGTCTTGATCTGCCCGCAATTCGTGGCGACCGCGAGATCGGCGATGGTCGCGTCCTCGGTCTCGCCGGAGCGATGGGACATCACGGCCGTATAGCCCGCGCGCTGCGCCGTCTCGACCGCCGCGAGCGTCTCGGTGAGGGAGCCGATCTGGTTCACCTTCACGAGGATCGAATTGCCCACGCCCTTCGTGATGCCGTCGGAAAGACGGCGGACATTCGTCACGAAGAGGTCGTCGCCGACGAGCTGGCACTTGGCGCCGATCTTGTCGGTGAGCAGCTTCCAGCCCTGCCAGTCGTCCTCGCTCATGCCGTCTTCGATCGACACGATCGGATAGGCCGCGACGAGCTTGGCGAGATAGTCGACCTGTTCCTCGATCGAGCGGGTCTTGCCCTCGCCGTGATAGTGATAGGCCCCGTCCTTGAAGAATTCGGTCGAGGAGCAGTCGAGCGCGATCATCACGTCCTTGCCGGCCTTGTAGCCCGCCGCATCGATCGCCTGCATCACGAAGTCGAGCGCCGCTTCGGCCGAAGGCAGGTTCGGGGCGAAGCCGCCCTCGTCGCCGACATTGGTGTTGTGGCCCGCCTTCTTCAGCGCGCCCTTGAGCGTGTGGAAGATTTCCGCGCCGGTACGCAGCGCCTCGCGGAAGGTCGGCGCGCCGACCGGCATGATCATGAATTCCTGGAAGTCGATCGGGTTGTCGGCATGCGCGCCGCCGTTGACGATGTTCATCATCGGAACGGGCAGAACGCGGGCGGAAGCGCCGCCGACATAGCGATAAAGCGGAAGCGAAACGGCGTCGGCCGCGGCCTTCGCCACGGCGAGCGAGACGCCGAGGATCGCGTTCGCGCCGAGACGCGCCTTGTTCGGCGTGCCGTCGGCGGCGATCATCGCCTCGTCGATCGCCACCTGCTCTTCCGCGTCCATGCCGACGACGACTTCATAGAGTTCGTCGTTGACGGCCGCGACGGCCTTCTCCACGCCCTTGCCGAGATAGCGGCCCTTGTCGCCGTCGCGCAGTTCGACGGCTTCATGCGCGCCCGTCGAAGCGCCCGAGGGGACCGCGGCGCGGCCGAAGGAGCCGTCTTCGAGCGTCACGTCGACTTCGACCGTGGGATTGCCGCGGCTGTCGAGAATTTCACGGGCGAGAATGTCGACGATGGCGGTCATGCGCTCTGTCTCCTCAGGACGGGTTTCGACGCGGCTTTTACGCGAAAGCCTAAGCTTCGCAAGCCGCCGAAAGGCGGGTTCGGGTCCGCGACGACCGGGACGCCTTTATTCCGACGACATCCCTGCTATATGGACCGCCACGCAATTCATCACCCCGGCATGAGAGTTCGATGACGATCGAGACCCTGCAGCTCGGCAAGGCGAGCGCCCTGCCCGCCTCGCCGGAAGAAGCCGTGCTCGACCGGGTTCCCAACCCGCATGCGGGCACGAATTATCTCGCGCGCTTCACCGCGCCGGAATTCACCTCCATCTGCCCCGTCACGGGCCAGCCCGATTTCGGCATCCTCGTCATCGACTACGTGCCGCGCGAATGGCTCGTGGAATCGAAGTCGCTGAAGCTCTATCTCGGCTCCTTCCGGAACCACGGCGCGTTCCACGAGGACTGCACCGTCGGCATCGCGAAGCGGCTCGTGGAACTGCTCGATCCCGTGTGGCTGCGGATCGGCGGTTATTGGTATCCGCGCGGCGGCATCCCGATCGACGTGTTCTGGCAGACCGGAGCCCCGCCCGAAGGCGTGTGGGTTCCGGATCAGGGAGTCGCGCCCTATCGGGGTCGTTGAGCCTCCGCGTTCCGCTTCGCGGCCGGGCCCTTACCGACGATCTTCCGCATGAGGCATGCGCCTTGCCCGGGGCCGTCCGGCGTCGGCGACGCTTGGTCAAGGGCGCGATTCGGTGTTCGTTGCGACGCCTCCTTCAATCTTCCCGAATGGTCCCGTGAAGCCTCTCCTCGGCATCGCCCTCAAGATCGTGTCGACCCTCGCCTTCGTGGCGATGTCGACGCAGATCAAGCTCGTCGGCGACGGCTATCCGCTCGGGCAGGTCGTCTTCTTCCGCGCCTTCTTCGCGCTCGTGCCGCTCCTCGTCTGGCTCTCCTGGCAGGGCGAACTGGTCGAAGTGGTGCGGACGTCCAAGCCCTCGCGGCATATCCGGCGCTGCGTCGCGGGTACGTTCGGCATGTTCGCGGGCTTCGCGGGCCTGACCCGCCTGCCTCTGCCGGACGCCACCGCCATCGGCTACGCCGCGCCGCTCATCACGACGGCGCTCGCCGCGCTCGTATTGAAGGAGCGGGTCCGGGGCTATCGATGGGCCGCCGTCGGCGTCGGCTTCGCGGGCATGATCATCATGCTCTCGCCGCATCTTTCGGGCGTCGATGACTTCGCCGACCTCGGCAGCGGACCGGCGCTCGGCGCCTTGGCCTGCCTCACGGGCGCCTTCTTCGCGGGCGTCGCCTCGATCGAGGTGCGCAAACTCGCCAAGATGCGCGAGCGCACCGGCGCGATCGTGTTCTACTTCTCGATCGTCACCTCCTTCGCCGCCTTCCTCACGGTGTTTCTCGGCTGGAAGATGCCGACCACGCCCGATCTCCTGATGATGGTCGGTTCGGGCATCATGGGCGGCGTGGGGCAGATCCTGCTGACGGCGAGCTTCAAACACGCCGACGCCTCCGTCATCGCCCCGTTCGACTACACTTCGCTCCTCTGGGCGCTGGCGGTCGGCTTCCTGCTGTTCGGCGACGTCCCCGCCCCGCAGGTCTTCATCGGCGCCGGGCTCGTCATCGCGGCCGGGATCTTCGTGATATGGAGGGAGCGCCGGCTGGGCATCAAGCTCCGTCAGGAGCGCGAATCCGGCCATCATCGCCCCTTGTGAGGAGCACGCCATGACCGCCATCGCCGTCACCATCGCGGGTTCGGACTCGGGCGGCGGCGCGGGCGTCCAGGCGGACCTCAAGACCTTCTCCGCCCTCGGCGTCTACGGCGCGAGCGTGCTGACCGCGCTCACCGCCCAGAACACGCGCGGCGTCACCGCCATCCACGACGTCCCGCCCGATTTCATCCGCGCGCAGATCGACGCGGTCTTTTCCGATCTCGACGTGAACGCCGTGAAGATCGGCATGCTGTCCAAAGCCGCGGTCATCGAAGCGGTCGCCGCGGGGCTCGACGCATGGCCCGGCCGCCCCGTCGTGCTCGACCCGGTGATGGTCGCCACCAGCGGCGACAGGCTTCTCGACGCCTCCGCCTCCGGCGCGCTCGAATCGACCCTCATTCCGCGCGCGACCGTCATCACGCCCAACCTCGCCGAAGCGGCCGCACTGCTCGGCACGGAACAGGCCCGCACCGAGGACGAGATGCGCGCTCAGGGCGAAGCGCTGCTCGCCCGCGGCGCGCGCGCCGTGCTGATGAAGGGCGGGCACGGCCTCGGCGACGAAAGCACCGATCTCCTCGTCGAACCCGGCCGCGTCATCCGCTTCCCCGCCCGCAGGATCGATACGAAGAACACACACGGCACGGGCTGCACGCTCTCCGCCGCCGTCGCGGCGGGGCTCGCGAAGGGTCATGATATCGTCACGTCCATCGGCGAAGCGAAAACATACCTCACCGCCGCACTGGCGGCCTCGACGGATCTGCGGATCGGTCATGGTCACGGACCGGTACATCACTTCCACGCCGTCTGGCCCGTCTGAATGCCCTTTCCGCTGCTTCGTGCATTGATCGTCCTCTCGATCACGATGGTGATCGACTGGGGGATCCTCTATTACAGCCTCGCTCTGCTCGGCCCGCGGATCGCCGCCGAGACGGGCTGGTCGGAGACGCTGATCTTCGGCGGTTTCTCCCTCGCCATGCTGATGACGGGGCTTTTCTCCCCCATGGCCGGCAAGGCCGTCGACGGGCGCGGCGGGCGCTTCGTCCTGACGATCGGCGCGCTGGCGGGCGCTGCGGGCTTTCTCCTCCTGTCTGTCGCCCGCGATCCCGCGGTCTATCTGCTGGCTTGGGCGCTGTGCGGCGCGGCCATGGCGGGCGCGCTGTATGACCCCGCCTTCGCCACGCTCTCGCAATTCGCGGGCTCGAACACCCGGCGGGCGATCTCGATCCTGACGCTGGCGGGCGGCTTCGCCTCGACCGTCGCCTGGCCGCTCACCCTTTGGCTGCTGCAGACGATGGATTGGCGAACCGTCGCGCTTCTTTATGCGGCCGCCCTCGCCTTCATCTCCGCGCCGTTGCATGCCTTCGGCCTGCCGCCGCAGAAGGATCGGATCAGGCCGGAGCGAAGCGAGAACGCCGAAGCCGCGGGAACCCCCGCCGACGTCTCACCACGCCGCCATCTTCCGCTCGTCGCGCTCTTCGCCCTCGTGATCGCGGCGCACGGCTTCGTCACGTCGGCCCTGTCCGTCCATCTGATCCGGACGCTCGATCTCCTCGGCATCACCGAGGCCGACGCGGTTCTCGCGGGCATGCTGGTCGGGCCGGCGCAGGTCGCGGCGCGGCTGATCGAGATGCTGTTCGGCAAGCGGCTGCCCCCGCTCGGCCTGGGCCTCATCGCCACGGGTCTTCTCCCGGTGTCCTTCGCGATCCTGCTCGGCACGACGGTCTCGACGGGCGTCGCGATCGTCTTCGGCCTCGTCTACGGCGCGTCGAACGGGCTCATCACGATCACGCGGGGCGTCGTGCCCTACGCGCTGTTCGGCCCGGAGGGCTACGGGCGGATGCTCGGCATGATCGCCGCCCCGAGCCTCGCGACCAAGGCCGTCGCGCCCATGGCTTTCGCCTGGATGCTGTCGGGTCTCGGCGTCATGACGACCATCGGCGTGTCGACCGCGCTCGCGCTGGTTTCGACGGGCGCCATGCTCGTGCTGGCCATGCGCCCGAAGCCCGCGGGCTGATCAGAGCAAGGGCGCGAGCGTCACTTCCAGACCGTCGAGGTTCTCGGTCCAAAGGATCTGGCAGGACAGGCGGGAGTTCGCATGCACCTCCGGCAGCTGGTCGAGCTGCGCCTCCTCGTCGTCACGCGCCGCGAAGAGCTTCGGCAGCCATTCCTCCGAAACGAAGACGTGGCAGGTGCCGCATTCCGCCGCACCGCCGCAGATCCCCTCCATCGGCAGGCCCCAATCGCGGATGACTTCCATCACCCGCCATCCCTCGATCGCTTCGAGCGTGTGCTTCGTGCCTTCGCGGTCGATGACGTGGAGGACGCCCATTGCTATAAATCCGACGAAGCATCGGATCGGGACAGGGCGCATGGCGCGCCCGCTCCGCGATCCCCGACAAGGAGAGCCCGCGACCGTGCGTCGCAGGCTGAGCTCATGGGCATCGAAGGCAAAGACAAAGTCAAGGTGATCGAGACGGGCGCGCAGGCCCTGTCCGGTCAGCTCGGCAAGACGATTCAGAGGCTCCGCAAGGCTTACAACCTTTCCTTGTCCGAACTGGCGGAACAGTCGGGCGTCGCCAAGTCGATCATCAGCCAGATCGAACGCAACGAGACGAATCCGACGCTCGCGACCATCTGGCGGCTCAGCCAGGCGCTGGACGTCTCGATCGAGCGCGTCCTCTCCGTGGCCGACGACGAACCCTTCATCGAGAAGACTTCGCGCGGCGACACGCCGATTCTGCTGTCGGACGACGGCAAGGTCCGCCTCGGCATCATCGGCTGGATCAAGACGGTCGAATGGCTGCAATGGTACGACGTGCAGGCCGACGCCGGCGGCGTTCTGGAGTCGGACGCGCATCAGCGCGGCTCCATCGAATGTCTCTCGGTGCTCGACGGCGAAATGGAAGTCGAGGTGGCCGGCGAAATCCAGCGGGCCAAGGCCGGCGAGACGCTGCGCTATCGCTGCGACCGTCAACACACCGTCCGCAACGTCTCGAACAAGCCCGCCCACGCGACCATGGTCTGCATCCTCAAGGCCGCCGTGATGGAATGAGGCCGCCGGGCCTCATTGCCCCCGGCGGTTGAGGAAGGCCACGCGCTCGAGGAGGTGCACGTCCTGCTCGTTCTTGAGCAGCGCGCCGTGCAGCGGCGGGACGAGCTTCTTCGGGTCACGCTCGCCGAGCAGTTCCGGCGGCACGTCCTCCGCCATCAGAAGCTTCAGCCAGTCGAGCAGTTCCGACGTGGACGGCTTCTTCTTGAGTCCGGGAATCTCGCGCAGCTCGAAGAACAGGTTGAGCGCTTCGGCGACCAGCCGCTTCTTGATGTCGGGGAAATGCACCTCGACGATCTTCCGCATCGTCTCGGGCTCCGGGAAGCGGATGTAGTGGAAGAAACAGCGGCGCAGAAAGGCGTCCGGCAGTTCCTTCTCGTTGTTCGAGGTGATGATCACGACGGGACGCTTCGCCGCCCGAACGGTCTCGCCCGTCTCGTAGACATGGAACTCCATGCGGTCGAGTTCGAGGAGAAGATCGTTCGGGAATTCGATGTCGGCCTTGTCGATCTCGTCGATCAGCAGCACCGGCCGCGTCGCACCCTCGAAGGCCTCCCAGAGCTTGCCCTTGCGGATGTAGTTCGCGATGTCCGAGACGCGCGGATCCCCGAGCTGGCCGTCGCGCAGACGGGACACCGCGTCATATTCATAAAGCCCCTGAGAGGCTTTCGTCGTCGACTTGATGTGCCATGTGATGAGCGGGGCGCCCAGCGCGCGGGCGATTTCCTCCGCCAGCACCGTCTTTCCGGTGCCCGGTTCGCCCTTCACGAGCAAGGGACGTTCGAGGACGACCGCGGCATTGACCGCGACGGCGAGATCCTCCGTCGCGACATAGGAATCGGTACCTTCGAAACGCATGCTCGTCTCCCGCTCGGAACCCCGAACCTGTCGGCGTCCCGTCCTGCGGTCAAGCGGGCGGCTCGCCCGAGCATGAAATCCGTGGGGTGAAGGCCCGCCGGCGCATGCTCACGCGCCGCGCCCGAACGGCCGTCGCCGCAGGGCTCTTGCCCTCGCCCCTTGCGGGATGAGAAAAAGGCGCATGCGCTTTCAATTCCGCGACGCTTCCGGGATCCGAACGGTGAACGTGCCCTCTTGGGCCTTCGCCTTGTTCGGCCTGCTCGCCGCCGCCGCCGGGATCACCATCCTGATCCTCGGGGCAGGTCTCCTCCTGATCCTCGTCCCGGTCCTGATCGTGGTCGGCTTCGTGGCGCGTTGGCGTCTGCGCAAGATCCTGCGCGAGGCCGAAATGCGGGCCCGGGACGCCTCGCCCGATGCCGCGCGCAGCGAGACGATCGAAGTCGAATATCGCGTGGTCGACGAGAGCGGGGACGGGCCGAAGGAACGTCGCTGATGCTGCTCGACTTCTTCGGCAATCTCCGCGCCGCCAAAGTCCCCGTCACGCTCCGCGAATATCTGACCCTGCTCGAAGCGCTCGATGCCGACCTCGCCGAACGCTCCGTCGAGAATTTCTATTTCCTCTCGCGCGCCTGCCTCGTGAAGGACGAGCGCAATCTCGACAAGTTCGACCGCGTCTTCGCCGCGACCTTCAAGGGCGCGGGCTCGCTCGCCGAGATGATCGAGGCCGCCGAGATCCCCGACGAGTGGCTGAAGAAGCTCGCCGAGAAATTCCTGACGGACGAGGAAAAGGCGCAGATCGAGGCTTTGGGCTGGGACGAGCTCTGGAAACGCCTCAAGCAGCGCCTCGCGGAACAGAAGGGTCGGCATCAGGGCGGCTCGAAATGGATCGGCACCGCCGGAACCTCGCCCTACGGCGCCTACGGCTACAATCCCGAAGGCGTCCGCATCGGACAGGACGGCAACCGCAACAACCGCGCGGTGAAGGTCTGGGACAAGCGCGAATTCAAGGATCTCGACGACGGCGTCGAACTCGGCGCGCGCGCGATCAAGATCGCGCTCCGCCGCCTGCGCAAATTCGCCCGCACCGGAGCCGCGGAGGAACTCGATCTCGACGGCACGATCCGCGGCACGGCGGAAAAGGGCTATCTCGACGTCCGCCTCCGCCCCCTACGCCGCAACGCGGTGAAGGTGCTGCTCTTCCTCGACGTCGGCGGCTCGATGGACCCGCATGTCGAACAGGTCGAGCAACTCTTTTCCGCCGCGCGCAGCGAGTTCAAGCATCTCGAATTCTTCTACTTCCACAATTGCCCCTATGAGCGGCTGTGGAAGGACAATCGCCGCCGCCATTTCGAGACGACCCCGACCGAGGAGGTCCTGCGCACCTTCCCCACGGATTACCGCGTGGTCTTCGTCGGCGACGCCTCGATGAGCCCTTACGAGCTCGCGGCCGCAGGCGGCTCCGTCGAGCATTGGAACGCCGAGCCGGGACAGGTCTGGCTGCAACGCATCCTCGACCGCTGGCCCCGCACCGTCTGGATCAACCCCATCCGCGAGAACCTCTGGGGCTACACGCATTCCGTCGGCATGATCAGGCGGATGATCGGCATGGACCGCATGGTTCCGCTCACGCTCGAAGGGCTGGAGCGGGGCATGCGGGAATTGGTGCGGTAGGGCGCCGGGCGACGGTGACGGGACGCCTCGCCCCTCTCCGTCATGCCCGCGGATGCGGGCATCCACGTCTTCCTTCAACGGCATTCCCAAGTCGTGGATGCCCGCATGCGCGGGCATGACGAGTCAGAGAGCCGGCCCACTGCCTACTGCCTACTGCCTGTTACCCCGCGAAGGGCTCCATATCCCCCCTCGCCCAGCCTTCCTTCGTCTCCGCGACGAAGTCGTCGAGCCGTCCCGCGGCGATCGCCGCGCGCAGGCCTGCCGTCAGGTCCTGGTAATAGGCGAGATTGACCCGGGTCAGCAGCATCATGCCGAGGATCTCGCCCGCCTTCACGAGATGGTGAAGATAGGCGCGCGAATAGTCCCGCGCCGCCGGGCAGGTCGATTGCGGGTCGAGCGGCCGCGGATCGTCGGCATGGCGCGCGTTCTTGAGATTGATCTTGCCGAAACGCGTGAAGGCCTGACCATGGCGGCCGGCGCGCGTCGGCATCACGCAGTCGAACATGTCGACCCCGCGCCGCACCGCCTCGACGATGTCGTCGGGCGTGCCGACGCCCATCAGATAGCGGGGCTTCTCCGTCGGCAGATGCGGCTCCACCGCCTCGATCATCCGCAGCATCACGTCCTGAGGCTCTCCGACGGCGAGGCCGCCGATGGCGTAGCCCTTCAGGTCCATCGCGGTCAGCGCCTCCGCGCTGCGCACGCGCAGCTTCTCGACGGCCCCGCCCTGCACGATGCCGAACATCGCCTTGCCGGGTTGGTCGCCGAAGGCCGTCCGGCAGCGTTCGGCCCAACGCAGCGACAATTCCATCGCGCGCTCGGCGACGTCGTCCGAACAGGGCAGCTTCACGCATTCGTCGAGCTGCATCTGAATGTCCGAGCCGAGCAGGCCCTGGATCTCGATCGACCGTTCCGGCGTGAGTTCGTGATAGGCCCCGTCGACATGCGAGCGGAAGGTCACGCCCTTCTCGTTCAGTTTGCGGAGTTGGGCGAGCGACATGACCTGAAAGCCGCCCGAGTCCGTCAGGATGGGATGCGGCCAGCCCATCATGTGATGCAGACCGCCGAGCCGCGCGACGCGCTCCGCCCCGGGCCGCAGCATCAGGTGATAGACGTTGCCGAGCACCACGTCGGCCCCGAGCGCCCTCACCTGATCGGCATACATGGCCTTCACGGTGCCCGCGGTGCCCACGGGCATGAAGGCGGGCGTCCGGATCACGCCGCGCGGCATGGCGATCTCGCCCGTGCGCGCCTTGCCGTCGGTCGCACGGACCGTGAAGCCGAAACGTTCACCGGTCATGTCGTCGGTCCTTCGCGGCCCGGAAGAGCAGGCTCGCATCGCCGTAGGAGTAGAAGCGATAGCCCGAAGCCACCGCATGCGCATAGGCCGCCCGCATGCGCTCGAGGCCTGAAAAGGCGCTCACGAGCATGAACAGCGTCGATTTGGGCAGATGGAAATTCGTCATCAGAGCGTCCGCGGAGCGGATCGGCCGGCCCGGCGTGATGAAGATGTCCGTGTCGCCCGTCCAGGCCGGGAAGGTGCCGTCGTCGCGGACGGCGGTCTCCAGCACGCGCAGCGACGTCGTGCCGACGGCGACGATCCGGCCGCCCCCCGCCCGCGCGGCATTGAGCCGCGCCGCCGAGTCCGCGGTCAGCTCGCCCCATTCCGAATGCATGCGATGGTTCTGCGTGTCCTCCGCCTTGACGGGCAGGAAGGTGCCCGCGCCGACATGCAGCGTCACGCGTTCCGTCGCCACCCCGCGCGCGGCGAGCCGTTCGAGCAGATCCGGCGTGAAATGCAGGCCGGCCGTCGGCGCGGCGACGGCGCCCTCCTTTTCGGCGAACATGGTCTGATAATCGTCGCGATCCGCCTCGTCCTCGGCCCGCTTGGCCGCGATATAGGGCGGGAGCGGCATATGCCCGAGCCGGGCGATCGCCTCGTCGAGCGCGGGTCCCGAGAGGGAGAAGCCGAACAGCGTTTCGCCCCCCTCCCCCTTCTCCAGGACTTCCGCGTCGAAGGAGTCGGGCCGGCCGGCCGAGCCCTCGCTCTCTCCGCCGAAACGCACGCGTTCCCCCAAGGCGAGCCGCTTGGCCGGACGCACGAAGGCCCGCCACCGATCGGCGGCCTCGCGCTTGTGCAGGGTCACGTCGATCCGCGCGACGTTCTCGCCGCGGACGCGGATGCCGGAGAGGCGCGCCGGGATGACCCGCGTGTCGTTGACGACGAGGACGTCGCCGGGACGAAGGATCTCCGGCAATTCCCGGACGATCCTATCCTCGAAAGTCGGCGCGTCCGGATCGACGATCAGCATCCGCGCCGAGTCGCGCGGAACCGCCGGTCGAAGCGCGATCCGATCCTCGGGCAGATCGAAATCGAAGATATCCACCCGCATTTTCTTTTTTAACTCCGAAGCTTATCTACTTACGGTTGGGCTTTTTGTAAAGAATATCGATTTTTATGAGACGTTTAGACGTTATCCTTGACCGAACGTCACCACTTCCGATTGCTTGTCCGAACGATCTCGATCGATTTAAATCCGGTCGCCTTCGCTGATCCGTAACGGCGAAGTGCGCTCTTTACAGCGTCCCTTTGCGAAGCAGTTCTAATCGGGACCGATCGGCGCTTTTTGCGAACAACCGATCGGTCCCTTTCGCTTACGCTTGGTCGGCCATCCGCGCGGTGACGATCTTGTCCGGATTGTTGACCGGTTCGCCGCGCTTGATCTTGTCGACGTTCTCCATGCCTTCGATCACCGCACCCCAGACCGTGTATTGACGGTCGAGGAAGCGCGCGTCGTCGAAGCAGATGAAGAACTGGCTGTCGCCCGAGTCGGGGTTCATCGCGCGGGCCATGGAGCAGATGCCGCGCACATGCGGCTCGGCGTTGAACTCCTGCTTCAGCTTCTTGCCCGAGCCGCCGGTGCCGGTGCCCTGGGGGCAGCCCGTCTGGGCCATGAAGCCCTCGATCACGCGGTGGAAGACGATGCCGTCATAAAAGCCCTCGCCGACGAGCTCCTTGATGCGCGCGACATGGTTGGGGGCGAGGTCGGGGCGCATGGCGATGACCACCCGTCCCTGCGTGGTTTCGAGGATCATCGTGTCTTCGGGCTTCACGTCGGCCATGGGGCTTCTCCCTTTCTGGAATTCGGTTCCGGGTCACTTCACGTCGGCGGCGACGCGCATGCGGACGATCTTGTCGGGGCCGCGGACCATGCCGTTGGCCGCCTGATCGCCCTTCTTGATCTTGTCCACCACGTCCATGCCGGACACGACCTCGCCGAACACCGTGTACTTACCGTCAAGCGAAGGAGCGGGCGCGAACATGATGAAGAACTGCGAATTCGCGGAGTCCGGGCTCTGGGCCCGCGCCATGCCGAGCGTGGCACGGCGGAAGGGCACGTTCGAGAATTCGGCCTTCACATTGGGCAGATCCGAACCGCCCATGCCCGTCCCGGTCGGGTCGCCCGTCTGGGCCATGAAGCCGTCGATCACGCGGTGGAACACGACGCCGTCATAGAAGCCGCGCCGGGTCAGCGTCTTGATGCGCTCGACATGGCGGGGCGCGAGATCGGGCCGGAGCGCGATCACGACGCGACCGTCCTTGGTTTCGAGAATGATCGTGTTTTCGGGATCGGTCTTCGGGGCCTGCGCGGAGGCCGGGGCGGGAGCGAACGCGAGAAGCGCCGCGAAGGTGAGCGCGGCGAAGACGGCGCGGATCATGAGGAACCTCCGGTCGGGGTGGAGCGCGGACGCACCGCGCGGTACTTGATGGAAACTCAGGCGAATTTCGCCTTGAGCCGGGCGACCACGTCGTGGGGCACGAAGGCCGAGACGTCGCCTCCCATCTTGGCGATCTGCCGCACCAGCGTGGCGGTGATGGGGCGGACCATGGGCGAGGCGGGAAGGAAGACCGTCCTGATCTCGGGCGCCATGGCGGCGTTCATGCCGGCCATCTGCATCTCGTAATCGAGATCGGTCCCGTCGCGCAGCCCCCGCACCAGCATCGTCGCGCCGACCCGTCGCGCGGCCTCGACCGCGAGATCGGAGAAGGTGACGATCTCGAGCGTCGTACCCGCCCCTGCGGCGACGGACGAAACCGCGGTGCGGATCATCTCGGCCCGCTCCTCGGGAGTGAAGAGAGGCGTCTTGCCGGGATGGACGCCGATGGCGACGACGAGCCTGTCCGCGATCGCGCAGGCATTGGCAAGCACGTCGACATGGCCGTTGGTCACCGGATCGAAGGACCCGGCATAAAAAGCGACGCGGGGAGCGTGAGCGGTCATGTCCGAAGGCTTAACGGCCGGCGCGGAAACGGGCAAGCGTGCAGCGAAGGGTCGGCAGCTTCGCCCCGAGAGGAGCGCCGCCGGCACGTCGGTCGGGGGGAGCGCCCTTCTCCCCTTGCGGGAGAAGGAGGAGCCTCACCGACCGACGTCGAACAAGACCCGCGCCGCAGTCGGGAAGGACTCAGCCCTCCCCGCCCGCATCGCCTTCGGGAGCGTCGCCCATGATCTCGTCGCCCTCGCCGTCCTCGTCCTCACCGCCCGCATCCGAGATGCGCTCGACCGAGACGACGCGCTCTCCGTCGGCGGTGCGGAAGACGATGACGCCCTGCGTGTTGCGGCCCGCGAGGCGGATCCCCTCGATCGGGCAGCGGATCAGCTGGCCGCCGTCGGTCACCAGCATGATCTGGTCGGACGTCTCGACCGGGAAGGAGGCGACGAGCGGCCCGTTCCGATCATTGACGATCATCGCCACGATGCCCTTGCCGCCGCGCCCCGTCGTTCGGATCTCATAGGCGTTGGTGCGCTTGGCGTAGCCGTTCTCGGAGACGGTGAGCACCACCTGCTCGCGCGCGGAGAGCTCGACATAGCGCTCCTGCGAGAGCGTGGTGTCGCCGGCCGCCTCCTCGACGTCGCCGCCGGTCGTTTCTTCGCCCGCGGCTTCGCCGAGCACGGCGCGACGCATCTTGAGATAGGCGGCGCGCTCTTCGGCGGAAGCATCCACATGGCGCAGAATCGCCATCGAGATGACCTTGTCGTCGTCGGCGAGCGAGATGCCGCGAACGCCCGTCGAGTCGCGGCCCTTGAAGACGCGGACTTCCGGCACGGCGAAGCGGATGCACTGGCCCGCCGACGTCGTGAGCAGCACGTCGTCGTCCTCGGTGCAGATCTGCACGTCGACGATGGCGTCGCCCTCGTCGAGCTTCATCGCGATCTTGCCGGCGCGGTTCACGTTGACGAAGTCGGAGAGCTTGTTGCGGCGGACATTGCCCGTCGTCGTCGCGAAGAAGACGTCGAGACGATCCCAGTCCGCCTCGTTCTCCGGCAGCGGCATGATGGTCGTGATGCGCTCGCCCTCTTCGAGCGGCAGCATGTTGACGAGCGCCTTGCCGCGGGCCTGCGGAGCGGCGAGCGGCAGACGCCACACCTTCTCCTTGTAGACCTGACCGTGGGACGAGAAGAACAGCACCGGCGCATGCGTCGAAGCGACGAAGAGCCGAGCGACGAAATCCTCGTCGCGCGTCTGCATGCCCGAGCGACCCTTGCCGCCGCGCCGCTGCGACCGATAGGTCGAGAGCGGCACCCGCTTGATGTAGCCCGCATGGGACACGGTGACGACCATGTCCTCGCGCTGGATCAGGTCTTCATCGTCGACGTCGGCGTCCCAATCCGTGATCTCGGTCTTGCGCGGCGTGGCATAGCTCGCCTTCACCTCGGCGAGTTCGTTCTTGACGATCGCCATGATGCGGGCCCGCGAGCGCAGAATGTCGAGATAGTCGGAGATCTCGGCGGCAAGCTTGTTCAGCTCGTCGGCGATCTCGTCGCGTCCGAGCGCGGTGAGGCGCTGCAGGCGCAGGTCGAGAATGGCGCGCGCCTGCGTCTCGGAGAGGCGATAGGTCCCCTCCTCCGTCACGCGGTGGCGCGGATCGTCGATCAGCGCGATCAGCGGCGCGACGTCGCGCGCCGGCCAGTCGCGGCCCATCAGCGCCTCGCGGGCCGAATTCGGATCGGGCGCGGTGCGGATCAGATGGATGATCTCGTCGATGTTCGCCACGGCGATCGCGAGGCCGACCAACACATGCGCGCGGTCGCGCGCCTTGCCGAGCAGGAACTTGGTACGGCGGCTGACCACGACCTCGCGGAAATCGACGAAGGCCCGGACCATGTCCAGGATGTTCATCAGCTCCGGCTTGCCGCCGTTGAGCGCCCCGAAATTGCAGCCGAACGTGGTCTGCATCGGCGTGAACCGCCAGAGCTGGTTCAGCACCACGTCGCCGACGGCGTCGCGCTTCAGCTCGATGACGATGCGCATGCCGTCGCGGTCGGATTCGTCGCGCAGATCCGAAATGCCCTCGATCCGCTTCTCGCGGACGAGATCGGCGATCTTCTCGATCAGCGACGCCTTGTTCACCTGATACGGGATCTCGGTGACGATGATCGCCTCGCGGTCCTTGCGGACCTCCTCGACCGTCGCCCGCGCCCGCATGATCACGGAGCCGCGGCCCGTATTGTAGGCCGCGCGGATGCCGCCGCGACCGAGGATCGTTCCGCCCGTCGGGAAGTCCGGCCCGGGCACGATCTCGTTGATGTCGGCGATCGTGATCGCCGGATCGTCGATATAGGCCGCGCAGGCGTCGATGATCTCGCCGAGATTGTGCGGCGGGATGTTGGTCGCCATGCCGACCGCGATGCCGCCCGCACCGTTCGCCAGCAGGTTGGGGAACCGGGCCGGAAGAACCGTCGGCTCCCGCTCGGAGCCGTCGTAGTTCGGCTGGAAGTCGATCGT
>JAIXTT010000028.1 GCA_027483795.1 Hyphomicrobiales bacterium | reverse complement strand
GCGGATCGATCTCCGCCTTCACGTCCGTTTCCGTGCCGTAGCGCGAACGGGCCGCCTTGGCATAGGCGTCCTCCATCGCTTCCAGAACGATCCTCCGGTCGATGACCTTCTCGCGGGCGACCGCATCGGCGATCTGCAGCAGTTCGAGCCGGTTGGCGCTGACGGCCATGAGCGTCACTCCTTCGTGCTTCGGCGACCCTTCCCCTTTTTCGGGGATTCGGGCGCTTCGTCGATGTCTTCGGCTTCGGGAGCCTCGGCTCCCCTCGCCTCGCGCGCCGCCTTGTCGCGGCGCAGGGATTCGCGGATCAGTTCGTCGGTGAGGACGAGATGAGCCTCTTCGATGTCGCGGATCGGCAGGAGCGCCTGCGGATCCTCTTCCGGCTTGGGATCGAGACGGCGGACCACGGCGGCGCCGCCTTCGACGCCGAGGACGAAGCCGCGGAACCGCTTGCGGCCGTCGACCGGGATCCGCATCTGGATCTTGGCCTCGTGTCCCGCCCAGCGCTCGAAATCGGAGACGCGGACGAGCGGACGGTCGATGCCGGGGGACGAGATTTCGAGATGATAGGCCCGATCGACCGGGTCATCCACGTCGAGCACGGGAGAGACGGCGCGGCTCACGGCCTCGCAGTCGTCGACGGTCATGGTTCCGTCGGGCCGTTCGGCCATGATCTGGACGGTGCAGCCGTTGTGACCCGTCACGCGGACGCGCACGAGGCGATAGCCGATGCCGCGCAGGCTCGGCTCCACGACGGCGGCCACGCGGCCCGCCACGCCGGAATCCTCGATCAGTCTCGGTTCGTCGAGATCCATCGTCGGTCGTCGACCCCAATAAAAAAGAGCGGGCCCCGGCAGGAACCCACTCTCATCATGTGACCGTGAGATCACTTCGAGATTGTTGTGCGAGCCTTATACGCGGAATGCCGCGCGATGCAAGAGCGGACGGCCGTTCGAAACGACGCCGGCGGATACACCAATTGGTGACGCTTGGGCCTCATCATCCGTCCTCGTTGCAGGAGTGGATTGCCATGAATTCGATCGAGGCGCTCGTTCGCGACGTCGAGCACGCGGTGGGCGGACATGACGAAGTCAAGCGCGTGCGGATGCTCAGAAGCGTCACCGAATTGTTCTTCGCGGAGGCCGACAGGCTCGCCGAAGCGCAGATCGGCGTCTTCGACGAGGTGATCGTCCGGCTGGCCGAGGAGATCGACCGTCTGGCCCGGATCGATCTCGCGCGCCGCATCGGTTCGACCGACAAGGGCCCCCGCAAGACGATCCGGAGCCTCGCGCTGGACCGCGATCCCGACGTCGCCGCGCCCGTGCTGGAACGAAGCCCGCTTCTGTATCAGGAGGATCTCCTCACCGTGATCGCCGAACGCGGTCTCGAGCACCGGGCGGCGGTGGCCCGCCGTGCGGATCTTCCGCCCGCGATCACGGACGCCTTGATCCGGCGGGGCGAGGCCCCGGTCCTCGCGACGCTGCTGCGCAACCGCAGCGCGCAGATCTCTCCCGCGGGCATGCGGCTTCTGGCACGCGACGGTTCCGCGGCCCGCGAGGCCGACGAGAGCGGAACCTCGGCCTTGACCCGGCGTCGCCGGGAGACCCCGGACGAAATGGCCGCCGCCGTGAACCGGGCCGCGGAGCATATCCGCTCGCTCGCGGCCTCCGGGCGGCTCGACGAGCCCGCGATCCTCGCCTTGTTGCGGGGCGGCCGCACGGCCGAGGCGCTGGCGGGCGTGGCGCTGCTGTCGGAAATGCCGCCGTCCCTGATCCTGCGCGCCTATGGAGCGCCTCAGCCCGATCCCCTGATGTTCATCGCGCGGGCGCTCGGCTTCGGCTGGCCGACGCTCGAGGCGCTGCTCGAGACGAAGGGCGCGCCCGTCGGAACGGTCGAGATGCGGACGGTGCGCTCGAGCTTCGACCTGCTGACGGTGGCCACGTCGCAGCGCGTGCTGCGCTTCGTCGCGCTTCGCGCGAAGCAGGAGAGGCCGACGGCGCTCAGCGCCTGACGGCGGTCAGATAGGACGGCGTCCGCCCCTCGCGGACGGCCTTGGCCTCGTAGCGGGTTCCCGGCCAGCCGGACCAGGGCCTGCGCCAGTCCTGCGCGCCTTCGGCCGTCCAGACGAGGTCCGGCGAGCGCAGGAGGCGCGCCAGCGTCCAGCCGACGTAATGGTCGATGTCGCTCGCGAAGCGGAACTCTCCGCCCGGCTTCAGGATCCGTGCGATCGCGGCGAGCGTCTCGTCGGATGCGAGCCGCCGCTTGTGATGCCGGCGTTTCGGCCAGGGATCGGGATAGAGCATGTCCGCCCGGTCCACCGAGGCGTCGGGCAGACGCGCGATGAGGCCGACGGCGTCCTCGTCGTGCAGGCGGACATTGTCGAGCGCGGCCTCGTGGACCGCGCCGAGCAGCTTCGCCATGCCGTTCACGAAGGGCTCGCAGCCGATATGGCCGACGTCGCGATGCGCGGCGGCTTCGGCCAGAAGATGTTCGCCGCCGCCGAAGCCGATCTCGAGGCGGACCTCCGCGACCGGGCGGGAAAAAAGCGAACGAGGATCGACCGGACCGGTCCGGTCGATCCTGAGGCGCGGAAGGAGATCCTCGACGAGGCCGGCCTGATGCGGGCGGAGGCGTTTGCCTTTCCGCCGCCCGAAAAAGGCTCCCTTCCGGAAGGCGTCCTCGCTCACGCGAAGTGCGACTTCAGCTTGTCGGCGAGATCGACGCGCTCCCAGGAGAAGCCGCCGTCGGCGTCCGGCGTCCGGCCGAAATGGCCGTAGGACGACGTCCGGGCGTAGATGGCCCGGTTGAGGCCGAGATGCTCGCGGATGCCGCGGGGCGTGAGGTTCATCACGTCCATGAGCACGGCTTCGAGCTTGGCCGCGTCGACGTTTCCGGTGCCGTGGAGGTCGGCATAGATCGACAGGGGCTTCGCCACGCCGATGGCGTAGGAGAGCTGGATCGTGCAGCGGTCGGCGAGACCCGCGGCGACCACGTTCTTGGCGAGGTAGCGCGCCGCATAGGCGGCGGAGCGGTCCACCTTGGTCGGGTCCTTGCCGGAGAAGGCGCCGCCGCCGTGCGGGGCCGCGCCGCCGTAGGTGTCGACGATGATCTTGCGGCCGGTGAGGCCGCAGTCGCCGTCCGGACCGCCGATGACGAATTTGCCCGTCGGGTTCACGTGCCAGACGGTCTCGTTGCCGACCCAGCCCGCGGGCAGCGACTCGAGCACGTAGGGCTCGATGATCGAGCGCACGTCGTGGGAGGAGAGCTTCTCGTCGAGATGCTGGGTCGAGACCACGATCTGCGTCGCGGCGACGGGCTTGCCGTCCACGTAGCGCACGGTGACCTGGCTCTTGGCGTCGGGGCCGAGAACCTTGCTCTCGCCGGAGCGGCGGGCCTGCGACATGCGCTGCAGGATCTTGTGGGCGTAGTGGATCGGGGCCGGCATCAGATCCGGCGTCTCGCGGCAGGCATAGCCGAACATGATGCCCTGGTCGCCCGCGCCCTCGTCCTTGTCGGAGGCCGAATCCACGCCGACGGCGATGTCGGCGGACTGGGCGTGGAGCAGGACCTCGATGTCCGCATCCTCCCAATGGAAGCCGGACTGCTCATAGCCGATGTCGCGGATCGCCAGACGGGCGATGTGCGCGATGTAGTCGCGCGTCACCGCGGCGGGACCGCGCGTCTCGCCGGCGATGACGACACGGTTCGTCGTCGCGAGCGTTTCGCAGGCGACCCGAATGTCCTTAGGGTTCCAGCCGTTCTCCGCACCCATGCGGAAGAAGGCGTCCACCACCTCGTCGGAGATGCGGTCGCACACCTTGTCCGGATGGCCTTCGGACACGGATTCGCTGGTGAAGAGATAATCTGAACGCGCCAATGTCGCCTCGCTCGATCGCGGTTGCACGAAAAAACTCGGGCGAAATCCCTCGCCCGAGTTCGGACTTATAGTCCGCGTTCGTTTGGTCAAGCAATATGGCGCGAGACGTTCTTTTTACAGAACGAGCGCTTGCGGGCCCGCCTGCTCCTCGCCGCCGATCACGGTGACGAGTTCGACGATCTTGCGGCGCAGTTTCGGATCGCGGATGCGGACGAAGGCGCGGGTGAGCTGGACGCCCTCGGCGGTGCTCAGGAAATCGGCGACGTAGCGGGTCTCGGCGGAGTCGCTCATGCCGGGATTGAAGGGAATCACCGCCTCGGGGCCCGGCGCGCCTTCGAAGAAGAACTCCACCGGAACGCCGAGGATCTGGGAGATCTGCTGAAGTCGGCTCGCGCCGATGCGGTTCGTCCCCTTCTCGTATTTCTGGACCTGCTGGAAGGTCAGACCGAGCGACTCGCCGAGCCGCTCCTGGCTCATCCCGATCAGGATGCGGCGCATCCGCACCCGGCTGCCGACATGCCGGTCGACCGGGTTCGGCGCCTTTTTCATGGCAATCATGGTCATAGAAAATTCCCCAGAATTCGAGACGAATAAAACTTCAGATTGTATCTTATTCGTCTTCTATATTTAAAATTGATCCGGCACTCCGGCCGGGCGGTACAAGATACGCGGGAACCGCGGGTTGTATTCACTCGCGAATCGATGCAGAAGTCAACCTCTCGTTAAGCTTTGCGACGCAAAAGAACGAAAGCGGTTAAAGCAAAGGCCGCCCATGACCATGCGAATAGGCTGTTGCCCAGATGCGCGAAAAGCGTCGGGGCGAGCGGTTCGGGCAGGTCGGCATCGATGAACCCCGCCCGCCCGACATCCATTCGGGCCTTGATCCGGCCGTAGCCGTCGACGACCGCGGAGACCCCGGTATTGGCCGACCGCACGAGAGGGAGCCCCTCCTCGATCGACCGGAGGCGCGCCTGCGCGAAATGCTGCCGCGGACCCGGCGTGTCGCCGAACCAGGCGTCGTTGGTCACGTTCAGAAGGAGGCGCGGCCGAACCGCACCCGGGACCGGCGTCACCTCGCCGGGAAAGATCGCCTCGTAGCAGACGAGCGGCATCACGCCCGGAAGTCCGGGCACGGGGAGCGTCGTGCGGACCGCTCCCGCGCCGAAGGATCCCGGCGCATGCACGAAACGGCGCAGGCCGAACCGCGACAGCAGGGCCTCGAAGGGCAGATATTCGCCGAAGGGCACCAGGTGGACCTTGTCGGCGCTCGCGACGATCGCGCCCGACGGGTCGAGCACCTGGATCGCGTTGAAGAACAGGCGCTCCCCGTCCTCCGCCGACCCGCGCGATTCCCGGACCGCCCCCGTGATCAGCACGGCCCCCGAGGGACGCAGAAAGGCCCCGATCCGTCCGAGCGCGACGGGTTCGCGTCCGAGCACGAAGGGAAAGGCGGATTCGGGCCAGACGAGATGGGTGACGCCCTGCAGGGCCGGCCGCGCCGGATCGCCGTTGCCGGAGCTGAGCGTCAGATAGCGCTGCAGGATCGCCGGGCCGCCGGCGGCGTTGAATTTCGCGTCCTGAGGGACCGCGGGTTGCAGGATGCGCAGGCGGACGTTCGGCACGGTCGCCTCGGAAGCGAAGGCGAGCCGCAGCGCGCCGCCCCCGGCGAGCAGCAGCAGAACGGCGGTCGCGGTCGCCGGCGCGAGCAGGCGCTCCCTCCGATCGTTCCCGACGAGAAGCATCGCGGGGGAGGCCGCGATCGCGACGGCGATCAGCGTGAGCCCGTGAAGGCCGAAAAGCGCGGCGGACTGATCCGCGCCCGGGATCGCGGCGATCGCCATGCCGAAGGCGTTCCAGGGAAAGCCCGTGAACAGCACGCCGCGCAGATATTCGGACCCGCCGAGGCCCGCGGCGAGCGCGACGATGCGCCCCGTCCCGGGCGACCAGAGCGCGGCGGCGGCCGCGAAGCCCGCCGCCGTGAACAGCGCCAGAACGGCCGGAAGCCCCAGAACGCCGAGCGGCAGCGCCCAGGCGAATTGATCGGCCTCGACGAGGAAGGCGTTGCCCAGCCACCAGAGACCGGCCGTGAAATAGCCGAAGCCGAGCCACCAGCCGATCGAGGCGGCCGCGGCGAGCCGCGCGCGTGAAAGCGCCCCGCCTTCGGCCGTCGCGCCGTCGAGCAGCAGGACGGCGGCCGTCATGGTGACGACGAGCGCGGGGACGACGTCGAACGGCGCCATGGCGAGCGCACCGACCGCGCCGGCGCCCCAGGCCGTCGCGGCCCTGCGCGGCCCCGAGCTCAGCACGACGGCGTCGGCGAGAGCGCGCATGAGGCCTCAGGCGTCGTTGGCGGGCTTGCCGGGTGCGGGCGGCGGCGGCGAGGCGGCGTCGCCGACCGAAGCCGCGGGCTCCTGCGACCGCCGGTGGACGCGGATCTTCTTGATCCGGCGCGGGTCGGCGTCGAGCACTTCGAATTCGAGATCCTGCGGACCCGCCACGATCTCGCCGCGGACGGGCACGCGGCCCGCCAGCGTGACGATGTAGCCGCCGATCGTGTCGACTTCCTCGGCGATCTCGTCGGTGCCGAGCTCGACCTTGGTCACGGCCGAGAATTCCTCGAGCGAGGCCCGCGCATCGGCGACGAAATGACCGTCCTCGGCGGCGGCCACCATCGGCGCGTCGTCGAGATCGTGCTCGTCCTCGATGTCGCCGACGACGATCTCCACGAGATCCTCGATCGAGACGAGCCCGTCGGTGCCGCCGTATTCGTCGATGACGAGCGCCATATGCGTGCGCGTGGTCTGCATCTTGGCGAGCAGGTCGAGCGCGGGCATCGAGGGCGGGGCGTAGAGCACGGGCCGCAGGATCTTGGCGGTGCCGAGCGTCATCGAGAGATCGACCTTGCCGAGATCGGGCGCGCCCGCCGGCAATTTCCGGCGGCGCGACGCGGGCACCGTTTCGGCCTTGGCGGCGAGGTGGTCGAGGAAGTCGCGGATATGGACCATGCCGCGCGGATCGTCGAGCGTGTCCCCGTAGACGGGCAGCCGCGAATGGCCCGCCGTGCGGAACATGCGCAGGAGTTCGCCGAGCGTCGTGTCGAGCGGGGCGGCGACGATGTCGGCGCGCGGCACCATCACGTCGTCGACCCGGCGGCCGCGGAGGCCCAGCACGTTCTTGAGCATCTCGCGTTCGCGCGGCGAGAACTCGCTCTCGGCCCCGCGCTCGGCGAGCGCGTCTTCGAGATCGTCGCGGAAGGAGGGTGCGGATCGGAGCCCGAAGGCCGCGAGCACGCGGTCGAAGAGCCGGGGTTCATGGTCCTTGGCGGGGTCGCCGCCGGGCGTTCGTCCCGCCGCCCCTTGGGAATCGTCGTTCATGGCCTCACGTCTTTCCGGTCGAACCGGCGTCCAATTCGAAATCCCGATATGGGTCGGGAACCCCCAGCGACGCAAGCACTTCGATCTCGAGGCCTTCCATCGATTCGGCCTCCGCGTCGGTCATGTGATCATGACCCAGAAGATGCAGCACGCCGTGAACGACGAGATGCGCGAGATGGTCGCACAGGGCCTTGCCGTCGTTCTCCGCTTCGCGCGCGCAGGTTTCGAAGGCGAGGATGAGATCGCCCAGCATCGGGCTCGAACCGATCCGCGCGGGCTCCGCCGCCGGGAAGGAGAGCACGTTGGTCGGCTTGTCGAGCCCGCGCCATTCCGCGTTGACGCGACGCACATGCGCGTCGTCGGCCAGCAGGACGGCGATCTCCACCTCCGGCAGGAGCTTCGTCCGCCCGCCCGCGACGGCCGCGGCGCAGGCGCGGGCGACGACGGCCTCGGCGTCCGGCAGAGCCTCCCAGAGCGGGCTCTCGGCGACGCAATCCACGATGACGGAGGTCATGACCGGCCGGTATCGCCTCTCGGGGTCTCGAGCATCTTGCGCGTTTCCGCCTCATAGGCCCCGACGATGCGGCGCACGAGATCGTGACGGACGACGTCGCCCTGCGCGAAGGTCACGCGGCCGATGCCCTCGACGCCTTCGAGCACCCTGACGGCCTCGACGAGACCCGACTTCTGGCCCGGCGGAAGGTCGATCTGGCTCGGATCGCCCGTCACGATCATGCGCGAGCCTTCGCCCAGACGCGTGAGGAACATCTTCATCTGCATCGAGGTGGTGTTCTGCGCCTCGTCGAGCAGGACGACGGAATTGGTGAGCGTGCGGCCGCGCATGAAGGCGAGCGGGGCGATCTCGATCATGCCCGTCTGCAGGCCGCGCTCGACGTGCCGCGCTTCCATGAAGTCGTAGAGCGCGTCGTAGATCGGCCGGAGATAGGGATCGACCTTCTCCTTCATGTCGCCGGGGAGGAAGCCGAGCCGTTCGCCCGCCTCGACCGCCGGGCGCGACAGGATCAGCCGCTCCGCGACGCCCTGTTCGAGCAGCGAGACGGCATGGCCGACGGCGAGCCAGGTCTTGCCGGTGCCCGCCGGACCTTCGGCGAAGACGAGTTCGTTCTTCTTCAGGAGGCGCAGATAGCCGTGCTGGGCGGCGTTGCGCGCCTTGACGCGGCGCTTGCGGGTGACGAGCTCCTCGAAGCCGACCCGCATGTCCTCGCCTTCGGCCGGGAAGAGCAGGCCCTGCCGCGCCGTCTCCTCGATCGTGCCGTCGACGTCGCCCGTCGACATGGGCGCGCCGCCGCGCACGCGGTCATAAAGGCTTTCGAGCACGCGGCGGGCCTGTTCGGTCGCCTCCGGCGTGCCGCGGACGATGACCTGATTGCCGTTGGCATGCGCCACGACGCCGAGCCGTCGCTCGATATGGGCGAGGTTCTGGTCGTAATGGCCGAAGACGAGGCCCGCGAGCTTGTTGTCTTCGAAGGAGAGGCGGATTTCCGCGGTTTCCGCGAGGCCCTCTCGGGCGGCGGGGCGGGCGAAGCGTGAGACGCCTTCGTTGGACCTCAACCGCGGATCTCCCTCATGCGCTCGCCTGCTCCTCGACGCGACGGCCGAACAGGCTGTTGCTGCCCGGCGCGGTGATCTCGACCTTCACGATATCGCCGATTCGGGCTTCTGTATCCTCGATCTGCAGGGCTTGCAGCCAGGGCGATTTGCCCGCGAGCTGCCCCGGATGCCGTCCGGGCTTCTCGATCAGCACGTCGACGGTCTTGCCGACGGTGACGGCGTTGAAGGCGCGCTGCCCGTTCAAGATCAGCTCCTGCAGCGCATGGATGCGCTCGCTCTTGGTCTCTTCGGGCACCTGCTCGCCGAGATCGGCGGCGGGCGTGCCGGGCCGGGGGCTGTATTTGAACGAGAACGCCGAAGCGAAGCCGACCGTTTCGACGAGCCGCATCGTGTCGCGGAAATCCGCGTCGGTCTCGCCGGGGAAGCCGACGATGAAGTCCGAGGAGAGGGCGATGTCGAGTCGGGCGCTGCGCACGCGCTCGATGATACGCAGATATTCGACGGCCGTATGACGGCGGTTCATCGCCTCGAGGATCCGGTCCGAGCCCGACTGCACCGGCAGATGCAGATAGGGCATCAGCTGCGGCAGATCGCGATGGGCGGCGATCAGCTCCTCGTCCATGTCGCGCGGATGGCTCGTCGTGTAGCGGATGCGCGCGATGCCGGGGACGGCGGCGACGCGTTCGAAGAGCCCGCCCAAGGTGACCGTGCGGCCCTTCTCGTCCTCGCCGTGGAAGGCGTTGACGTTCTGGCCGAGCAGGGAGACTTCGCGCACGCCCGCCTCCGCGAGGCCGCGGATCTCGTCGAGGATCGCGGCGACGGGCCGCGACACTTCCGCGCCGCGCGTATAGGGCACCACGCAGAAGGTGCAGAATTTGTCGCAGCCCTCCTGCACCGTGACGAAGGCGGAGACGCCGCGGCTGCGGACCTTGTCCTTTTCCGGCCGCGGCAGGACGGAGAACTTGTCCTCGACCGGGAATTCCGTGTCCACGACGCGCTTCGTCCGCGCCTCGCGCACGAGTTCGGGCAGGCGGTGATAGCTCTGCGGGCCCACGACGAGATCGACGACCTGCGCGCGCTTGAGGATCTCGGCGCCTTCGGCCTGCGCCACGCAGCCCGCGACCACGACTTGGGTCTCCGCGCCCTGCGCGGCGCGTTCCTGCTTCAGCACGCGCACGCGGCCGAGCTCGGAGTAGACCTTTTCGGCGGCCTTTTCGCGGATGTGGCAAGTGTTGAGGACGACGAGATCGGCGTCCTCCATGACGGCGGTCTCGACATAGCCTTCGGGCGCGAGCGCGTCGGCCATGCGCTGCGCGTCATAGACGTTCATCTGGCAGCCGTAGGACTTCACGAAGACCTTTTTCGGTCCCCGCGCCTCGTCGTCGCCGCGCTCGATCCTGCCGTCCTGCATGCCGTCCGCCTCGGTTCAAGGGCGGGCTTTTACCGCGTCTCGGAGGCGGGGGGAACGGGGAAGGCGTTCGCCTCGTCGTCCGCCCGATAGGCTTCGATCTCCGCCGCGAGCGTCTCGATGTCGCCGAATACGCCCTCGTCGCCCGTGAAGACGCTGTAGGTCACGTCGTTGGCATCGAAATAGACCTCATAACGAACTCCGGGCAAAGCGTAACTTGCCATAAGCTGGTCTTCGGCGACCTGCGTGAGCGTGTAAGGGATTCTGTGCTTCCGCAGTACTGACAGGAAAGTGAAGAATTTTTCGAGATTGTCCGTCGCGTTCACTTTGGAACCCCATGTTTGTCATCCCGGCCGGAGCGAAGCGGAGAGCCGGGATCCACGCGGTCGTCGAACCGCTCGACGCCGCCCGCTCGCCGGATCCCGGGTCCGCTTCGCGCCCCGGGACGACACGGGAGAGGTTCAATCGGCCCGAAACTCGACGATCATCCGCTCCAAGGCCTCGAAATCGTCCTCGACGTCCTCATGGCCGCGGAACACGCTATAATGCGTGTCGTCGGGCGAGAAGTAGACCTCGATCCGGCTGCCGACCGTGGCGAAGGACACCATCACCGTGTCGTGTGCGGTGTGCATCAGCGTCTTCGGGATCCGGTCACGATCGAGCCTGTTGCAGAAGTCGAGAAGGCGCTGAAGACCGTGCGTGTATGCTTTATCCATCACTTTTGAAATCTCCCTGAACCAAGAAGCTTCATGCATTTACGAGCAGCTTTATCTCCGGCGTCCCTCAGTTCGATCACTTGATCGAGCGACTTGCCAAGAAACTGCCCGGGCAATTCACGTTGGATGCTGACGATGCAGTTTTTCGACGCAAACTCTTGAACGGTTCGGCGCTTGTCGACGTCGTCGAATGCTCCGACCTCCACGATCGGCAGGATCGAGTCGGAAAGCATGGCCGCGACGAAACGCTCGAGGCCGAGATCGCCCGCCGCGACGCCGGCCGGCCTTTCGGGCAGGAACGCAATCCTGCCTTCCTGCCCCCCGGAACGATCGCGGCCCGCCTATTCTCGGGATTCCTTGATCTCGGCGATCAGCGCCGGGAAGTCGTCCACGAGCGCTTCCGATCCTCGGAAGACGGAATAGACCATGTCGTCTTCGTAGAAGTAGACCTCATATCGGGAGCCCGGAAGAGCGAAGGAGATCATCAATGAATCCTCGGCCTCTTGCGTGATCCGCACGGGGATCTTGTGGCTCCGCATGAGATCCAGGAATTCCAACATCTTTTTGAACCGGCTCATCGTGGTCTCGTTCGATCGATCACGGCTTGCGAAGACGTGGATGCCCGCCTGCGCGGGCATGACGGGGCGGCGGAAATCGCAGGGAGGGGCACAGGAAACCGGCCCGCGCCTCCCCGTCCAAGCCGGCGCTTCGGCCGGTGTCGCCCGTCACGCGCTCGATTCGTCATGCCCGCGGATGCGGGCATCCACGGCGTTCCTTGCGCCGGGCCAAGACGTGGATGCCCGCCTGCGCGGGCATGACGGGGTGGGGGCAGTGACGCGGGGGGCCGGCGGGAGGGGGGCGACGCGGTGCGTCAGGCTCGGCGCACGTCTTCCCGCAAACAGACATGAATGCGCGAAGCTCGGCACCTGACCCTTCGGACGGCTTACGAACGGCGTTCCTTGATGTCGGCGATCAAGACGTCGAGATCGCCGAAAACGTCCTCCGTGCCTTCGAACACGCTGTAGGTCACGTCGTTCGGGTCGAAATAGACCTCGTAGCGAAAACCCGGCGCGGCATAAGAGATCATCAACGTCTCGTCGGCGACCTGCGTCAGCGTGTAAGGCACCTTGTAGGTCCGCAGCACGGACAGGAAAGCGAAGAATTTTTCGAGAGGGGTCATTTCGTGTCTCCCCCGTCATCCCGGCCGGAGCGCAGTGCAGAGCCGGGAGCCGGACGGTGTTCGGATGGTTCGACGCCGAACCGCTCGCCCGATCCCGGGTCGCTTCGCGCCCGGGACGACGAGGAGAGGCTCAGTCGTCCGCGAAATCAGCGATCATGCGTTCCAAGGCTTCGAAATCGCCCTCGACGGACTCGTCGCCCCGAAACAGCGAGTAGCCCGCATAATCGGGATTGAAATAGACCTCGACCCTGCACCCGAAGGTCGCGAAGGCCACGGTCAAGGTGTCGGCCGCGGTGTGCAGGATGGTCTTCGGGATCCGGTCACGATCGAGCCGATTGCACAAGGCGAGCATGCGCTCGAAAGGGTCGTAGTCCCGCGTCATGGCTCCCTCTACCGGACGAGGGGCACAGGAAACCGGCCCGCGCCTCCCCGTCCAAGCCGGCGCTTCGGCCGGCGTCGCCCGTCACGCGCTCGATTCGTCATGCCCGCGCCTGCGGGCATCCACGGCTTTCTTTTTGCCGGGCCAAGACGTGGATGCCCGCCTGCGCGGGCATGACGGGGTGGGGGCGGTGCCGCGGGCATGACGGGGTGGGGCGGTGACGCGGGGGCCGGCGGGAGGGGGTGACGCGGTGCGTCAGGCTCGGCGCATGTCTTCCAGCATGCGGCGCACTTCGGCTTCCGCCATGCGCGTGACCTGTTTGCGGTCCGCGCCGGGGCCGAAGGGGATGGGGTCGCCGAAACGGACCGCGACGTCGATCGGCCCGCCCGCGGCGATGCCCGCGAGATGCGGGCCGAGATCCATGTCGCCGTACCAGGC
>JAIXTT010000033.1 GCA_027483795.1 Hyphomicrobiales bacterium | reverse complement strand
CTTCACGGTGCCGTTGACGGCCGGGCCTTCCTCGTCGCCGGTGATGAGGAAGCCGATGGAGCCGGGAAGCGTCCCGCCGGCCCGTTCGAGGACGCGGAGCGCCGCGGAAACGGAGGCGGCGACGCCGCCCTTCATGTCCGTCGCGCCGCGGCCGTAGAGCAGGCCGTCGCGGATCTCGCCGGAGAAGGGCGGCAGCGACCAGCGCCCCTCGTCGCCCGTGGGGACGACGTCCGTATGGCCCGCGAAGAGCAGGCAGGGAGCGCCGGCGCCGATGCGGGCATAGAGGTTCTCGACGTCGGGCGTGCCCGGCGCGGAGAAGGTCACGCGGTCGACGCGGAAGCCCGCGCGGGTCAGGACGTCTTCGAGGAGCGCGAGCGCGCCGCCTTCGGCGGGCGTCACGGAGGGGCAGCGCACGAGAGCCTGCGTGAGGGCGACGGGATCGAGGGGGTCGAGCATCAGAACGCTTTCGGGAGACCGGCCTGCTTGAGGATCTCGTTCATCGTATGCCGCGAGCGGGCATGGCGCGGAACGGTGACGTGGCGGCCGGATACGGGGCTGAACCAGATTTCATGACTTCCCTTGCCGGGGCGGACCATGAAGCAGCCGTGGCGACGCAGGACCGCGACGAGCTCACGGTAATGGTCGACCATCAGGCCCGAACCGCCACCGGCCCGGATTCCGCCCGGACCGTGAAGGCGATCTCGTCGTCGTCTCCTGCCGCCAGTTCGAGCAGGTCCGGGAGAACCAACTCGATCTCATGGACGAGCGAAGGCCATGTTTCGGCTTCCACGACGAGGCCGGGAACGTCCGCGCTCGTCGCGAGCCAGACGTTCGCTTCGTCGTCCCATGCGGCATCGATCGAAAGGAGCCTCGCCATGACGGAAGGATCGGACCCGGACCCGATCCTGTCAATCAATCCCGCAGCAACTCGTTGATGCCGGTCTTGGAGCGGGTCTGCTCGTCGACGCGCTTCACGATCACGGCGCAGTAGAGCGAGGGGGCGGGTTCGCCGTTCGGCATCGTCGCCTTGGAGGGCAGCGTGCCGGAGACGACCACCGAATAGGGCGGCACGTAGCCCATATGGATCTCGCCCGTGGCGCGGTCGACGATCTTGGTCGACTTGCCGATATAGACGCCCATGCCGAGCACCGCGCCGCGGCCGACGCGGCAGCCCTCGACGACCTCCGAACGCGCGCCGATGAAGCAGTCGTCCTCGATGACGACCGGGTCGGCCTGGAGGGGTTCGAGCACGCCTCCGATGCCCACGCCGCCGGAGAGGTGGCAGTTCTTGCCGATCTGCGCGCAGGAGCCGACGGTCGCCCAAGTGTCGACCATGGTGCCGGAATCGACATAGGCGCCGATATTGACGAAGGAGGGCATGAGGATGACGCCGGGAGCGATGTAGGCGCCGCGGCGGACCGTGCAGTTCGGCACCGCGCGGAAGCCCGCGTCGCGGAAGGCCGCTTCCGACCATCCGTCGAACTTCGAAGGAACCTTGTCGAACCAGACCGCCTCGCCGGGGCCGTTCTTGACGATGGAATTGTCGTTGAGGCGGAAGGAGAGGAGCACCGCCTTCTTCAGCCACTGGTTCACGGTCCAGCCGTCGCCCGAGGGCGCGGCGACGCGGGCTTCGCCCTTGTCGAGCAGGGCGAGCGCGCTCGCGACGGCGTCGCGGACCTCGCCCTTGGTGGCGAAGCCGATCTCGGTGCGCTTCTCCCATGCGGCGTCGATGACGGCGGCGAGGGCGGAGTGATCGGCATGCGGCATGATGCGGTCCGGCGATGATGAAACGGGAGCCGCGTGCTTAGCAAAGGCGGAGCCGGAGCGCAAAGGCGGGCCGCGCGTCGTTCTAAACCCCTCGTGCCGCCTCGATGGCTTCGAGGAACCCCGTCAGGTCCGTCGTCGAGTGATGCACATGGGACGCTTCCACCGCGGCCTGTTCATGCGCGTCGCGGAAGGGATCCGGGGATTTCGGCAGGACGAGCACGGTCGTCATTCCGAGCGCGTCGGGGACGACGAGGTTCTTCGCGATGTCCTCGAACATGGCCGCGCGCTCGGGATCGACGTCGTGTTTTTCGAGGAAGCGGTCATAGGTCCGCGCCTCGGGCTTGGCGACGAAATCGGCGGCGACGATGTCGAAGATCTCCTCGAACCGGTCGAGGATGCCGAGCTTGCCCGCCACGTTCTGCGCATGACGGCGCGAACCGTTGGTGAGGATCAGCTTGCGGCCGGGAAGCGCCGCGATCGCCGTCCCGAGCCGCGGAGCGGGATCGAGCAGGGACAGGTCGATCTGATGCGCGAAGTCGAGGAAGTCGTGCGGCGAGACGGCGTGCTCGTCCATGAGCCCCCGCAGCGTCGTGCCGTAGCGCTCATAATAGTACTTCTGCAGCGCGCGGGCCGACATGCCGTCGATGCCGAACATCTCCTGCAGAAAGAGCGTGATCCGCGCGTCCACCTGCGGCCAGAGCCGGGATTCATGCGGATAGAGCGTGTTGTCGAGGTCGAAGATCCAGACGTCGACATGCGCGAATCCCCGGCGGGGCGGGACGGTTTCGATCCGGTCGGGGCGGGCGTCGACGTTCATGGGCTCCCGAGACGAAAAAGGCCCCGCCGAAGGGGGCCTTTCTCAATCTAGGCGGCGGCCGCTCGTTCGGCAACGGCGGCGCCCGATCACGGTCAACGGGTGATGAGCGTGCCCGCGCCGTGGTCGGTGAGGAGTTCGACCAGCACCGCATGCGGAACCTTGCCGTCGAGGATCACGACGCCCTCGACGCCCTGTTCCAGCGCATAGATGCAGGTCTCGACCTTCGGGATCATGCCGCCCGTGATCGTGCCGTCGGCGATGAGCCCGCGGATTTCGTCGACCCGCAGCTGCTTGATGAGGTTCTTGTTCTTGTCGAGCACGCCCGGCACGTCGGTCAGCAGCAGGAGCCGCTTGGCCTTCAGCGCGCCCGCCACCGCGCCCGCGAAGGTGTCGGCGTTGATGTTGTAGGTCTCGCCGTCCGCGCCGTTGGCGACGGGCGCGAGCACCGGGATCACCTCGCGGCCGAGCATCACGTCGAGCACCGCGCGGTCGACCTTTTCCGGTTCGCCGACGAAGCCGAGATCGACGACCTTCTCGATGCTGCTGCCCTCGTCCATGACCGTGCGGTTGATCTTGCGCGCGGTGACCATGTTGCCGTCCTTGCCGCACAGGCCGACGGCGCGTCCGCCTTCCTTGTTGATGAGGCCGACGATCTGCTTGTTGATGAGCCCGGCGAGGACCATCTCGACGACCTCGACGGTCGCCTTGTCCGTGACGCGGAGGCCGGCGGAGAATTCGCTCTTGATGCCGAGACGGTTCAGCATGGCGCCGATCTGCGGCCCGCCGCCGTGCACGACCACCGGGTTCACGCCGGACTGTTCGAGCAGGATCATGTCCCGCGCGAAGCCGCGCGCGCCTTCCTCGTCGCCCATCGCGTGACCGCCGTATTTCACGACGATCGTCGCCTCGTCGTAGCGGAGCATGTGCGGCAGCGCCTGCATCAGCAGTTCGGCCTGTTGGTGGGGATCAACTCGGGTGTCGGTCATGAGCGTCGTCCGGCGGAGAAGGTTGGGTCCGAAGGGCCGAGGTCTTCTAACCGAAAGCGCGGAGCGTGTCGCCCGTCAGGATGCGGGACCGTTCCGTTTCGCGGTCGCGGCGGCGAGCGCGGCGAGGATCCAGGCGCCGATCAGGACGAAGCCGCCCGTGGGGGCCGCCATGGGAAAGAGCGGACGCGACGCGAAGGCGCGCATCGCGAGATCGCCCGAGAAGAGCAGGACGCCCGCCGCGAAGCCGCCCGCCGCGAGGAGGCCGGGAAGCGGACGCAGAAGCCCGGTGCGGACCGCCGCCGCCGCGGCGAGGACGGCCGGCGCATGGACCAGCGCGATCAGCGCGGCCTGATCGAGCGAACGGCCCGGAGCCATATGCGCTCCGGCGGCCGCGAGAAGGACGCCCGCGGCGCCGATCAGGCCCGCCAGAACGGCGAGGGCCCGCTCGGCGGCGCTCAACGGCCCGCTCCGCGTTCCTGCAGGAGCTTGGCCACGGCGGCGCGCAGCTCCGGAATGCCCGAGCCTTCGCGGCTCGACGTGAGCGCGATCTCGGGGAAGGCCGCGGGGCGCTTCCGGATCGCCTCCGCCGTGGCGGCGACGCGCTTTTCGATCTCGCTCTTCTTCAGCTCGTCGGCCTTGGTGAGGACGACCTGGTAGGACACGGCCGCCTTGTCGAGCGTCTCGAGCACGGCGTCGTCGACGGGCTTGAAGCCGTGGCGCGCGTCGATCAGCACGAAGACGCGGGCGAGATTGGACCGCCCGCGCAGATAGTCGTGGATCAGCTTCGTCCAGGATTCGACCTTGGCCTTTTCGACCGCGGCATAGCCGTAGCCGGGCATGTCGACGAGGGTGAAATGCCCGTTCACGTCGAAGAAGATCAGTTCCTGCGTGCGGCCCGGCGTATGGGACGTCCGGGCCAGAGCCTTGCGCCCCGTGAGGGCGTTGATCAGGCTCGACTTGCCGACGTTCGACCGACCCGCGAAGGCGATCTCGAGCCCGTGCATCGGCGGGAGGCGGTCGAGCGTCGCGGTGGCGGCGGCGAAATCCGCCTCGCCCGCGAAGATCTTCCGCCCCTCTTCGAGAAGTTCGGGCCTCGGAGCCTCGGTCATGCGGGGCTCAGCTCGCCTTGGCCTTCGGGCCGAACAGCGCGCGGAGATTGTCCCACAGTTCCACCTTCACCCCCTGCTTCTTGAGGATCGCATATTGCTGCAGCACCGAGAGCAGGTTGTTCCAGGACCAATAGATCACGAGACCCGCCGGGAAGGACGCCAGCATGAAGGTGAAGATGACGGGCATCCAGGTGAACATGGTCTTCTGGATCGGATCCGGCGGCTCCGGATTCATCTTCATCTGCACGAACATCGTGATGCCCATGATGATCGGCCAGATGCCGAGCATCAGGAAAAGCGGCGGCGTCCAGGGGATGAGGCCGAACAGATTGAAGAGCGAGGTCGGATCGGGCGCGGCGAGGTCGCGGATCCAGCCGAAGAAGGGCGCATGGCGCATTTCGATCGTGACGAAAAGCACCTTGTAGAGCGCGAAGAAGACGGGGATCTGCACGAGGACGGGAAGACAGCCCGCGAGCGGATTGATCTTCTCCGTCTTGTAGAGCTCCATCATCGCCTTCTGCTGCTGCATCTTGTCGTCCGCATAGCGTTCGCGGATCTCGAGCATGGCGGGCTGCACGGCCTTCATCTTCGCCATGGAGACGTAGCTCTTGTTGGCGAGCGGATAGAAGAGCGCCTTGACGACGACCGTGACGAGCAGGATGGCGACGCCGAAATTCCCCGTGAGGCGGAAGAACAGGTCGATGAGCCAGAACATCGGCTTGGTGATGAAGTAGAACCATCCCCAATCGATGAGCAGGTCGAAGCGCTTGACGCCGTAGGCGTCGGCGGCCGCGGCGATCGCCTTCACTTCCTTCGCGCCGACATAGAGGCGCTGGACGTTCTCGATCGTGGCGCCGGGCGCGGCGGTCTGGGGCGCGATGAGAAGGTCGGCCTGATAGCTCTTCGGCACGTTCGGGCCGGCGATGGTGCCGGAGAAGGCGAGCTCGTAGCTCGCGTTCTGATCCGGCGCGATGACGGCGGCCCAGTACTTGTCGGTGATGCCCGCGAAGCCGCCGACGGCGCCCTTCACGACCTTGCCGCGGCCCTTGGCGCCGGGGAGCGGCGATTCCTTGTCGACCGAGTCGTAGGAATATTCCATCAGGCCCTGCTCGCCCGCCACGGCGATCAAGCCTTCATGCAGGATGTAGAAGCCCTGCGTCTCGGGCTTGCCGTGACGGCGCACGAGGCCGTAGGCGGAGAGCGACAACGGATTGGCCGTCGCGTTCCTCACCGAGTCCTTGACCGTGACGGTGTAGCTCTCGTCGACCGAGAGCGTCCGCTTGAAGGCGAGGCCCTGGCCGTTGTTCCAGGTGAGGGTCACGGGCTGCGAGGGCGTCAGAGCGGTGCGGTCGGCCGTCCATTGCGTCGTCGCGTTCGGCAGCACCACGCCCGAGCCCGGCGCCGCGACCCAGCCGAATTCCGCGAAATAGGCGCGCTCGCTGCCGTACGGGCTGAGCACGACGATGTTGGCGCTCTTGGGGTCGACCGTTTCCCGATAATCCTTCAGCGCCACGTCGTCGATCTCGGCGCCCTTCAGCGGGAAGGAACCCTTGATCTTCGAGGTCTCGATCGTGATCCGCTGCGTTCCGGCGAGGATCTGTTCACGCGTCGGCGGGGCCGCGGCCGCGGCGGCGGCGGCGGGCGTGCTGCGATCGGCGGCGACCTGCGCGGTCTGCGCGGGCTGCTTGGCCTGTTCGGCGAGACGGCGCTGCTCTTCCGGGTTCGGAATCCCGAAGAACGCGTTCCATCCGATCAGCACGGCGAGCGAGAGGCCGATGGCGAGGATCAGATTCTTGTTGTCCTGCTGCATGGGGCGGGCGGTCCTCAGGAATCGGAAGAAGCGGGCTGTTCGGCGCGCGGCGTCTTCGGCGCGGCGCGCCGCAGACCTTCCGCGAGTTCGGTCACGATCCGGTCGAAGGAAGCGGACAGGAGTTCGCGCCGCGCGACGATCACGTAATCGACGTCGGGCGCTCCGTCGACGGCGACGTGGAGACGCAGCGCCTCACGGAGCCGCCGCTTGATGCGGTTGCGTTCGACCGCGTTCCCGACCTTGCGGGTGACGGTCAGTCCGAAGCGCGGCCGTTCGCCTGCGTCTTCGGATCGGCGGACGGCCTGAACGGTCATCCGCGGCGAGTGAAAGCGACGGCCTTTGGCCGCGGCCGTGAACTGCGCGCGTCGGGTGAGACGGTCATAGGCCTCTGCGCGCGCAATCCGCATCTCTGCGCTCCTCCGAGCGCGGAAAATCAGGCCGACAGACGCTTGCGGCCGCGCGCCCGGCGGGCGGCGAGAACCTTGCGGCCGCCCTTGGTGGCGAGGCGCGCGCGGAAGCCGTGGCGACGCTTGCGCACGAGTTTGCTGGGCTGATAGGTCCGCTTCACGGTTCGTCTCCGGTATGTCTGTGCCGCGCCCGATCACGGGCCCGCCGAAAAGTCGAGGCCGGCGAAGACCGCCGGCCGCCGCCCCTTCGGCCGTGAGCGGCTGAAGAAAAGCTCGCGGGCTTATGGCGGAACGAGGGGGGAAAGTCAACGCGCCGGCCGGGATGAAACCGCCCTCCGGCCCGCGCCCGCCGCGGCGCCCGGCCCGCTCAGAAATGCGCCGCGATCGCCTTCGCGGTCTCGGCGGGCGGACGATCGAGATTGACAGAGGACACGAAGCGACCCTTCGCGTCCATGAGATAGACGAGCGACGTGTGGTCCATCGTGTAGGACTCCCCGCCGGGCACCTTGCGCGCATAGGCCCGCCACGCCTTCAACGCCGCCTGCACCCGTTCGGGCGTGCCCGTCAGCCCCGTGATGCGCGGATCGAAGCTCGACAGATAGGTCTTGAGCAGTTCGGGCGTGTCGCGCTCCGGGTCGACGGTGACGAAGAAGGCCTTGAGCCGGTCGCCCTTCGGTCCGAGCGCCTTGTAGACTTCGGACAGTTCGAAGAGCGCCGTCGGGCAGACGTCCGGGCAATGGGTGAAGCCGAAGAAGATCACGCTCGGCGAGCCGAGAAGCGCCTTTTCGGTGACGGGGCGGCCTTCATGATCGATCAGGGAGAAGGCGCCGCCGATCCCGACATTCGGTTGCCCCGGCTTCGGCGCGATCATCGTCACCGCCATGATGCCGAGCGCGATCATCCCGAAGATGAGCACGACGAGCGGAAGGGCGAGGCGGGCGGCGCGGGACATCGACGAATTCCGGTTGCGGTTCTCGGACCCGGTCACATGCACCAGGCGAGGACGGTCGAGACGAGATCGGTGAAGACGGCCTCGCCCCGCAGGGTCCACATCAGGCCGCCGAAGGCGACGAGCAGGAAGACGAAGACGAAGGCGGTCGCGCGGAAGGCGAAGAGGGCGTCGTTCCGAGCCGCCACGGCGGACGCGATTGCGTCCGGATCCGGCTGGGCGGGTTCGGTGGTCGAGGTGGCGGTCATGGTCGTCCCGTGGCGCATATCCGATGGCGGGAAGGCCTTGGAGCGGGCGAAGGGAATCGAACCCTCGACATACAGCTTGGGAAGCTGTCGTTCTACCACTGAACTACGCCCGCGACGGTCGAAACCATATCCGGCCGAGGGCGGCGACCGCAAGGGCCGCATCGTCGCGGTCGGGGAGCCGAGGCCGCGTGCCGTCGCGGTTCAGACGGTCTCGCGGAAATGCTTCGAGAGCTTCAGGCTCTGGCCCTGATAGTTCGAATTCTTGGCCGCGCCGTAGAGCGCGGCGGGACGTTCGGCCATCCGCTCATAGACGAGACGGCCGACGATCTGGCCGTGTTCGAGGATGAAGGGGACGTCGCGGGAGCGCACTTCCAGCACCGCCCGTGCGCTCGTCGCGCCCGCGCTCGCATGGCCGAAGCCGGGATCGAAGAAGCCCGCATAATGCACGCGGAACTCGCCGACCAGCGGATCGAAGGGCGTCATCTCCGCCGCATGGTCGGGCGGCACGCAGACGGCCTCCTTCGAGGCGAGGATGTAGAACTGGCCGGGATCGAGGATCAGCCGGCCCCGGCGCGCGTAGAGCGGCTCCCAGAAATCCGCCACGTCGTAGCCGCGGACATTGTCCACGTCGACGACGCCCGTATGGCGCTTGGCGCGGTAGCCCACGAGACCGCCCTCGCCGAAGCCCGCGAGGTCGACGCTCACCGCGATGCCGCTCTGGATGGAGGGGGCGTCGCTGTCGACCACGGTCTCCCGACGCTGAAGCGCCTGCAGCTCCGCGTCGGTCAGGCGGGCCTCGCCCGTCCGGAAGCGCAGCTGGGACAGGGTCGAACCCGTGCGGACGAGCACCGGGAAGGTGCGCGGCGAGATTTCGAGATAGAGCGGGCCGACGTAATCGGGATGGATCTGGTCGAAGGTCGCGGCGCGGTCGGTGATGACGCGGGTGAAGACGTCGAGGCGGCCCGTCGAGCTTTTCGGATTGGCGGCCGCGAGAAGGCCGCCCGGCAGCGCGAGGCCTTCGAGGAGCTCGGCGACATAGACTGCGCCCGTTTCGAGCACCGCGCCCTGCGTGATGTCGATCTCGTGGAGCGAGAGTTCGGCGAGGCGCTCGCCGACCGTGCGTTCCCGCCCCGGCAGGAAGCTCGCCCTGACGCGATAGACCTTGCGGCCGAGCCGGAGATCGATGCTGGCGGGCTGGATCTGCCCGGCCGCGACGGGCTCTGCGGCCGTGATCCGGCCCGTCGCGACGAGTTCCTCGATCATCTGGGACGGCAGAATTCCGGGGGTCGTCACGTCGCTGCTCCCTCGCCTGCGCCCGAGCTTACTCGGCCGCGCGGCCGGCGGCCAAGGCCTCGGCGGCGGTTTCGGCGGCGTCCACCGTCTTCAGCGCCTCCGGCCGGGGCATGGAGACGATGTTGTAGCCGGAATCGACGTAATGGATCTCGCCCGTCGTGCCCGTCGAAAGGTCCGAAAGCAGATAGAGGCCCGCTCCGCCGATCTCCTCGATCGTCACCGTGCGACGCAGCGGCGCGTGGCGCTTCTGATAGTTGAACATCAGGCGCGCATCCGCGATGCCCGCGCCGGCGAGCGTGCGGACGGGCCCCGCCGAAATCGCGTTGACGCGGATGTCGTTCGGGCCGTAGTCGGCCGCGAGATAGCGCACGGAGGCCTCGAGCGCGGCCTTCGCCACGCCCATGACGTTGTAGTTCGGCATCACGCGGACCGAGCCCGCATAAGTGAGCGTCACCATGCTGCCGCCGTCCTTCATCAGCGGGGCGGCGCGCTTGGCGATCTCCGTGAAGGAGAAGCAGGAGATGAGCATGGTCCGCGAGAAGTTCTCGCGGGTCGTGTCGGCATAGCGCCCCTTCAGCTCGTTCTTGTCCGAGAAGGCGATGGCATGGACGAGGAAGTCGAGCTTGCCCCATCTTTCCTCGATCGCCTTGAAGACGGCGTCGACCGAGGCGAGATCCTCGACGTCGCAGGAGAGGAGGAAGTCCGAGCCGACGCTTTCGGCGAGAGGCTGCACGCGCTTCTTCAGCGACTCGCCCTGATAGGTGAAGGCGAGGTCCGCGCCGTGGTCGGCGAGGGTCTTGGCGATGCCCCAAGCGATCGAATGATCATTGGCGACGCCCATGATCAGTCCGCGCTTGCCCTGCATGAAAGCGGCCATGATTGCTCCTTGGAAGGCCCGGTCCGACGCCGGAGCGTCAGGCTTCGAGCCGCTTCATGACGATCGTGGCGTTGGTGCCGCCGAAACCGAACGAATTGGACAGGACCGTGCCGAGCTTCGCGCCGTCGATGCGCTTGCGCACGATCGGCATGTCCGCGAATTCGGGATCGAGTTCCTCGATGTTCGCGCTTTCGCAGATGAAGCCCTCGTTCATCATCAGCAGCGAATAGATCGCCTCCTGCACGCCGGTCGCGCCGAGCGAATGGCCCGTCAGCGACTTGGTGGCCGAGATCGGCGGGCACTTGTTCTCGTTGCCGAAGACCGCGCGGATCGCCTCGATCTCCTTCTGATCGCCGACGGGCGTCGAAGTGGCGTGCGGGTTGATGTAGTCGATCGGCGTCTTCACGGTCGCGAGAGCCTGCTTCATGCAGCGGATCGCGCCCTCGCCCGAGGGGGCGACCATGTCGTAGCCGTCCGACGTCGCGCCGTAGCCGACGATCTCGCCGTAGATCTTCGCGCCGCGCGCCTTGGCGTGCTCGAGTTCCTCGAGCACGAGGACGCCCGCGCCGCCGGCGATCACGAAGCCGTCGCGGTTCTTGTCGTAGGCGCGCGAGGCCGTCGCCGGGCGGTCGTTGTAGGAGGACGACATCGCGCCCATGGCGTCGAAGAGCACGGAGAGCGACCAGTCGAGCTCTTCGCAGCCGCCCGCGAAGACGACGTCCTGCTTGCCGAACTGGATCTGCTCATAGGCCGCGCCGATGCAGTGGTTCGACGTCGCGCAGGCCGAGGAGATCGAATAGTTGACGCCCTTGATCTTGAACCAGGTCGCGAGCGTGGCCGACGCCGTCGAGGACATGGCCTTGGGCACGGCGAAGGGGCCGACGCGCTTCGGACCCTTTTCGCGGGCCGTGTCGGCGGCTTCGACGATCGAGCGGGCCGAGGGGCCGCCCGAGCCCATGATGATGCCCGTCCGCTCGTGCGAGACCTCGTTCTCTTCGAGGCCCGAATCGCGGATCGCCTGTTCCATCGCCACATGGTTCCAGGCCGTGCCGACGGCGTGGAAGCGCATCGCGCGGCGATCGACCACCTCGGTCGGATCGAGCGTCGGCATGCCGTGGACCTGGCAGCGGAAGCCGAGTTCGGCATATCGATCCGCGCGGACGATGCCCGAGCGGGCCTCGCGCAGCGATGCCAGAACTTCGCCGGTATTGTTGCCGATGGACGAGACGATGCCCATCCCTGTCACGACGACGCGCCTCATGGTGCGTACTCCTCACTGACGGCGGACGCTTCTGCGCGCGTCGCCTCGCGGTCTTCGAAGGGCCGGCGGCGGGCCGGCCCGTAAAATCAGGACTTGAACAGTCCGACGCGCATGTCGGTCGTCTCGTAGATCCGCTTGCCGTCGGCCTCGAGCCAGCCGTCGGCGATGCCGAGGACGAGCTTGGACCGGAACACGCGCTTGAAGTCGACCCCGTAGACGACCTGCTTCACGGTCGGCAGAACCTGGTCGCTGAACTTGACCTCGCCGACGCCGAGCGCGCGGCCGCGGCCTTCCGCGCCCAGCCAGCCGAGATAGAAGCCCGTCAACTGCCAGAGCGCGTCGAGGCCGAGACAGCCCGGCATCACGGGATCGCCGTGGAAGTGGCAGGGGAAGAACCACAGATCCGGACGGATCGCGAATTCGGCGCGGACGAATCCCTTGCCGTAGGCTCCGCCCGTCTCCGAAATCTCCGCGATGCGGTCGAACATCAGCATCGGAGGAAGCGGGAGTTGCGCATTGCCCGGCCCGAACAGCTCGCCGCGTCCGCAGGCCAGAAGATCTTCGTATTCGTAGCTCGACCGCTTTTCCATTGGCCCTTAGGGCTCCGTCTCACGTCAGAATCGGGGCCCGGACGGGGCCGTCGTCGGGCGCGTTGGTAACACAGCGACAAGCACACCGAAAGCCGTTCGCCCGTCGGCCCCTTCGGGCCGGTTGCGGCGGGGGCTTCCGAACCCTATGATGAGACTTCTCCTTGTTGCTTCGACCGGATCGCATGGCTGTCGACACCACCAATCCGGCGGCGCTCCGCGCGTCCGCCATGCCCGTCGAACGGGCCGACCGTACGGGTTGCCCGGTGCACGAGCTGCGTCGGCGGCTGCGCGAGTCGGGGCTGCGCCCGACGCGCCAGCGGGTCGGACTCGGCTGGATCCTCTTCGCGAAGGGCGACCGCCACGTCACGGCCGAGATGCTGTTCGACGAGGCGGCCCGCGCCCGCGTCCCGGTCTCGCTCGCGACGGTCTACAACACGCTCCATCAGTTCACCGAGGCGGGCCTTCTGCGCGAAGTCGCGGTCGACGGGGCGAAGACCTATTTCGACACGAATACCGGGAACCACCATCATTTCTTCGTCGAGGGCGAGAACGCGCTCTTCGACATCGAAGGCCCGGCGATCGAAATCGGCGATCTTCCGGAACCGCCGGAAGGCATGGAGATCGCGCGCGTCGACGTCATCGTGCGTCTCCGCCGCAAGGAGTCCTGATCCGGCGCGTCGTGCGGGGTCCGATCACGCCCGGCTTCGGCCGGGCTTTTTCATGCGCGTCCGGCGCTCAGTCGATCTTTTCGGTGGGATAGACGCCCCAGAGGCGGTCCTGCCGGATCCATCCGTCGAAATTGTCGCCCGCGATGCGGCACCAGCCGGCGTCGCAGTTCCGAACGGTCGCGAGCACGCCCGGCTGGAGCTGGGCGGTGATCGCGGCATCCTCCTCCGGCTTCCGGCGGACGGGCAGCAGTCCCGATTTCATCCAAGGAGCCGCCAAAGCGGTGCGTCGCCCGGAGAGAAGGCTGTGGAGCACCCAGCCTTCGGTCCCCTCCGAGTCGCGGATCCGTCGCCAGGTCTCGAACTCCGCCGTGATTTCGACGGGCAGGCCCGCGCGCTGGAAGATCCAGGTCGTCCGGTGGTCCTTGCTCGGCCCCTCGCGCAGATTGACCCGGTCCGATTTGAGGCTGACGAAGCGCGGCACGGGCAGGCGCGTGGCCGAGCCGACCGCGACGGCGTCGCCCGCGCTCGCCGCAGGCGGCGCGCAGAGGAGGAGGAGAAGGAAGAGGCCCGCCGAAGCCGCCGCGAAAATCCCGCCCGAAGGACGCAAGACGCTTCACCCCATGCTGCTTTCGGACCACGGCTCGGGCCGTTGTCATTCTCGAAACCGCTCGTTATGCAGGTCTCGAGGCCGGCTCGAAGAACGCGATCCCGTTGTTCATCGCCGCCCGCGGTTAACGATGGATGAAGACGGCCGCCGCGCGCGCGGGGCCGATGCACCCCGGGGGGTCGTCATGCCGAAGAAGAAACCCGTCGTCGTCGTCACGCGGCGGCTTCCGGACGTCGTCGAGACGCGCATGCGCGAACTCTTCGACACGCGCCTGAATGTCGACGACCGCCCCATGACCGACGCCGAACTGGTCGAGGCGATGCGCACGGCGGACGTGCTGGTGCCGACCGTCACCGACAAGATCGATTCCGGACTTCTCGCGCAGGCGGGCGAGAATCTCCGCCTCATCGCGAATTTCGGCAACGGCGTCGACAATATCGACGTGCAGACGGCGCTCTCCCGCGGCATCACCGTCACGAACACGCCCGGCGTCCTCACCGACGACACGGCGGACATGACGATGGCGCTGATCCTCGCCGTCGCGCGCCGCATCGCCGAAGGTTCGCGGGTGATCCCGGACGAGACCTGGAACGGCTGGTCGCCGACCTGGATGCTCGGCCACCGCATCACCGGCAAGCGCCTCGGCATCGTCGGCATGGGCCGCATCGGACAGGCGCTCGCCCGCCGCGCCCGGGCCTTCGGCCTGCAGGTGCATTATCACAACCGCCGCCGCGTCGCGGCGGGCATCGAGGAAGCCCTCGAGGCGACCTATTGGGACTCGCTCGACCAGATGCTCGCGCGGATGGACATCGTGTCGGTCAATTGCCCGCACACGCCCGCCACCTATCACCTGCTGTCGTCGCGGCGGCTGAAGCTCCTGAAGCCCGAGGCGATCGTGGTGAACACCGCGCGCGGCGAGATCATCGACGAGACCGCGCTGACCCGGATGCTGGAAGCGGGCGAGATCGCCGGCGCGGGGCTCGACGTGTTCGAGCACGAACCCGCCGTCTCCCCGCGCATGCTGAAGCTCGCGCGGCAGAACAAGGTGGTCGTGCTGCCGCATATGGGCTCGGCCACGATCGAAGGCCGCATCGACATGGGCGAGAAGGTCATCGTCAACATCAAGACCTTCATGGACGGGCATCGTCCGCCGGATCGGGTCGTTCCCTCGATGCTGTGAAGACGCGAAGGGCGGCCCGAAGGCCGCCCTTTTCCGTTCGGACCGGTCCCGGCCTCGCGCGGCCTCAGAGCCCTTCGAACAGCGCCGTCGAGAGGTAGCGTTCGGCGAAGGAGGGGATGATGACGACGATCGTCTTGCCCTCGATGCCCGGCCGTTGACCGATCTCGATCGCGGCGTTGACGGCGGCGCCCGCCGAAATGCCCGTCGGAATGCCTTCGATGCGGGCGAGCTTGCGTGCCATGTCGAAGGCCGACTGATTGCCGACCGTCACGACCTCGTCGATCACGCTCCGATCGAGGATGTCGGGCACGAAGCCCGCGCCGATGCCCTGGATCTTGTGCGGCCCGGGAGCGCCGCCGGAAAGGACGGGCGAGTCCTCGGGCTCCACCGCGACGATGCGCACGCCGGGACGCCGCGCCTTCAGCACCTGACCGACGCCCGTGATCGTGCCGCCGGTGCCGACGCCGGAGACGAAGACGTCGACCTCGCCCTGCGTGTCGTTCCAGATCTCCTCCGCGGTGGTGCGGCGGTGGATGTCGGGATTGGCCGGGTTCCTGAACTGCTGCGGGATCACCGCGCCCGGGATCGACGCCGCGAGTTCTTCGGCCCGGGCGATCGCGCCCTTCATGCCGAGCGATGCGGGGGTGAGTTCGAGTTCCGCGCCGAGCAGCGCCAGCATCTTGCGGCGCTCGATCGACATGGAGTCGGGCATCACGAGGATCAGCCGATAGCCGCGCGCGGCCGCCACGAAGGCGAGCGCGATGCCCGTATTGCCGGAGGTCGGCTCGATGAGCGTGCCGCCCGGCGCGATCAAGCCGCCCTCTTCGAGCGCCTCCAGCATCGCCACGCCGATCCGGTCCTTCACGCTGGCGATCGGGTTGAAGAATTCGAGCTTGGCCAGAAGCTTCGCCTTCACGCCGTATTCGGCGGCGAGGCGGTCGAGCCGGACCAGCGGCGTATCGCCGATCGTGTCCGTGATCGAATCATAGATGCGGCCGCGCCCGGCGTGACGACGCGGGGCGGTTCCTTCGGCGTCGATGGTCATGATCGTCTCCTCGGCAGGACGACCACGGTTTATCCCCTTCCCGGGCGGCGGTCGATACGCCTCCCGGCGCATCGCCTCAGATCGCGAAATCGGCGATCTCTTCGGGAATGATCAGCCGGCGTTCCGTCGCGTCGCGGCACAGTTCCTCCACCGTGATCGCGTCGAGCTTTTCGAGGAAGGCCTTGCCGGCATCGGCCACCATCGGACCGATCACCTCGCTCACGAGGTCGGAGACGGGGACGGGCGGCATCGAATCCTCGCCCGTCGAGTTCATCGCCGCACGGACGATGTCTCCCGCCGTGATCCGGCGGCGTTCCACCGCGAGCTCGTAGCCCCCGCGCGGACCCCGCACGCCCTTCAGGATGCCCGCGCGGACGAGCGCCTGAAGCATGGTCTCCAGATGCCGGGGAGGCAGATCGTGCCGCTGGGCGAGATGCTTCGCCGCGACCGGGTTCGGCCGCGCGTGCAAGGCGATGTCGACGACCGCGGCGATGGCCAATAGGCTGCGTCGGGACAGAAGAATCATCGGAACGTCTCCGGACGGTCGGATCTCAACCCGTCGATCCGAAACCGCCCGCGCCCCGCACCGACGTCTCCAGCTCGACCTTTTCGACGAAGGCTCCCCGCGTGACCGGCGCGAACACCAGCTGCGCGATGCGCATTCCCCGGGATACTACGTAGGGCGTAGATCCGTGATTGACGAGGAGTACCGACACTTCGCCGCGATAATCGCTGTCGATCGTGCCCGGCGCGTTCAGCACCGTGACGCCGTGCTTCAGTGCGAGGCCCGAGCGAGGGCGGATCTGGGCCTCGTGGCCGGGCGGGATTTCCATCGCGAGTCCCGTCGGGATCAGCGCGCGGCCGCCCGCTTCGAGCGTGACGGGCGCGTCTTCCGGAACCGCGGCCGCAAGGTCCATTCCCGCCGCGCCGTCGGTCTCGTAACGCGGCTGCGGCAGACCCTCGCCGTGGGGCAGGCGTCTCAGGGCGACGGAGAGGCTCATGCCCGCCCGTCCTCGGCGAGCGCCGCCGCGATGCGCTCGACGAGGCGCTCGGCGACCCTGGCCTTGTCCATGGTCGGCCAGGATTCGACGCCGGCGGGGCCGACGAGATGGACCGTATTGCTGTCGCCGCCCATCACCCCGTCCTCCGCGCCGACGTCGTTGGCGACGATCCAGTCGCAGCCCTTCTTCGCGAGCTTGACCTTGGCGTGTTCGATCACCGACTCCGTCTCCGCGGCGAAGCCGACCACGAGCGCGGGCCGTCCGCGCTCGCGCCGCGCGATGGTGGCGAGGATGTCGGGATTTTCCGCGAGGGCGAGCGGGGAGGGCGCGGCGCCCGTCTTCTTGATCTTCTGCGCGCCCTGTTCGGCGGCGCGCCAGTCGGCCACGGCCGCGCAGAACACGGCCGCATCGGCGGGCAGGGCGCTTTCGACCGCCCCCAGCATGTCCCGCGCGGTCTCGACACGGATCACCCGCATGCCGGGAGGGTCGGGCAGGGCGACGGGGCCGGAGACCAGCGTGACGTCCGCGCCGGCCGCCGCGGCGGCGCGGGCGATCGCATGGCCCTGCTTTCCCGAAGAGCGGTTCGCGATGTAGCGGACCGGGTCGATCGGCTCATGCGTCGGCCCGGAGGTCACGAGGATGCGCTTGCCGGCGAGCGGGCCGGCCGCGGGGCCGCTCAAGGCCCGGTCGACGGCGTCGGCGATCCGCGCGGGCTCGGCCATGCGGCCGGGTCCGAATTCTCCGCAGGCCATCTCGCCTTCGTCCGGACCCACGAAGAGCGCTCCGTCGCGCCGCAACGCGTCGACGTTGCGCTGCACGGCGGGGTGCAGCCACATGCGCACGTTCATCGCCGGCGCGAAGAGGACGGGCTTGTCGGTCGCCAGCAGGGCGGTGGAGGCGAGATCGTTCGCGAGGCCGTTCGCGGCCTTGGCCATGAGATCGGCGGTGGCGGGCGCGACCACGACGAGATCGGCCGCGCGCGACAATTCGATATGGCCCATCTCCGCCTCGTCCGTCAGCGAGAAGAGATCGCCGTAGACCTTGTCGCCGGAGAGGCTCGACACCGACAGGGGGGTGACGAACTGCTCGCCCGCCTTCGTCAGGATGCAACGGACCGTGCCGCCGCGCTTCCGGATCTCGCGGATCAGTTCGAGGCTCTTGTAGGCGGCGATTCCGCCGCCGATCACGAGCAGAATGCGTTTGCCGCCCTGCATGTTCCCATTCCCGCGAGCCGCGCGAACGCCTCTATCCCACATCGCCGCGGCCGGAACAATCGTCCGGCCGGGCGGCGCGGATCAGGCGACCCCGGCCATGCTCCGCATCGCGTCGCGGGACAGCTTCACGCTTTCGCCCGCGGCGAGGACCTGCTCCCAGGTATTGGTGTCGACGGGAATGCCCTTCGCGAGGCGATCCGCCCGCGTGGCGAGTTCCGGCTCGCCCGGCAGCAGAACGCTCGGAGCCCGGCCTTCCGGCGGACGCGTGACCCATTCGGCATAGGCCTCGATCTCGCGGGCATAGGACGCGGCCGTGCCCATGGCCTCGGGCGAGACGACGATCGAGAACATGTTGTTGATGATCGCGTCGCGCGATTTCGGCCCCTTCTGGGTCGACCCGCCCGCGAGGGCGCCCGCGAGAAGGTCGCAGGCGAAGGAGAGCGTCCAGCCCTTGTGCTCGCCGAAGGTGCGCAGCGCGCCGAGCGGTTCCTCGAACAGCGCCGCCGGGTTCGTCGTCGGCTCGCCGTGCCCGTCGAGCAGCACGCCTTCGGGGACGTCGACCCCCTTGTTGTAGGCGACGCGGATCTTGCCGACGGCGAGCCGGCTCGTCGCGAAGTCGACGATGAAGGGGTTCTTGCCCGGGCGCGGCAGGCCGATCGAGATCGGGTTGGTGCCGACGCGCGCCGAAGGACCGCCGAAGGGCGCGACCGCGGGCGTGGAGATCACGTTGACGAAATGGATCGAGACCATGCCCGCCCGCACGCACTGCTCCGACCAATGGCCGATGCGGCCGATATGGTGGCTGTTGCGCAGCGACATGATGCAGGAGCCCTGCGCCTCGGCGCGGTCGATCGCCATGGCGACCGCGTCATGCGCCATGGTCTGTCCGAGACCGCGGTCGGCTTCGAGGATCAGCAATTGGCCGAGATCGGTCGCCACGCTCGGCGCGGCGTCGAGCCGGCACTCGCCGCTCAGGGCGTTGGCGATATAGGCGGGCAGCATGCCCACGCCGTGGGAATCGTGCCCCCTGAGATTCGCCTCGACGAGATGATCCGCGACGATCGCGCATTCGCGATCGTTCGACCCCGCCGCCTTGAAGATCGTCCTGACCAAGGAACGAAGCGCTTCGTTTTCGATTCTGATTTCGCCCGCCTTGCCGGCCATGGTCTTGCGCCCTCCATGAGTTCGGCGAGGAAACTGGCCGGAACCCGTTGCCTCGGTCAAGGCCGGGGCCTTCAAGCATCCGCCTATCCGGACGTATCGTTTGACAAACAGAACGGTTCGTTTAAAAGAACGCTGCGCGCCGATTTGAACCGAGCAGCTTGCCGGGCGCGCATCCGCCGGTGCGGATCGAATCAGGCTAAAGCGCCGCGGGTTTCATGCAGACCCCGGGCTCGATCACGATCGGGAGACCCGAAAATGACCTTCCTTCCCACCCGTCGCACCGCCCTCGCCCTCGCCGCCGGTCTCTTCGCCGCGGCCGCCGCGCCCGAATTCGCCGCGGCGCAGGTCAAGGAGATCCGGATCGACTGGGCGACCTACAACCCCGTCAGCCTCGTGTTGCGCGACCGCAAGCTCCTTGAAAAGGAGTTCGAAAAGGACGGCATCACGATCCGCTGGGTCCAGTCCGCGGGCTCGAACCGCGCGCTCGAATTCCTCAATGCGGGCTCGCTCGATTTCGGTTCGACCGCGGGGGCCGCGGCCCTGATCGGCAAGATCAACGGGAATCCGATCAAGTCGATCTACGTCTTCTCGCGCCCCGAATGGACGGCTCTGGTCACCAAGGGCGACGCGATCAAGACGGTCGCCGACCTCAAGGGCAAGCGAATCGCGGTGACGCGCGGCACCGATCCGCACATCTTCCTCGTCCGGGCGCTGGCCGAGGCCAAGCTGACCGAGAAGGACGTTCGCCTCGTGCTCCTGCAGCATGCCGACGGTCGTCTCGCCCTCGAGCGCGGCGACGTCGAAGCCTGGGCGGGCCTCGATCCGATGATGGCTTCGGCCGAGATCGAAGGGGGTGCGCGCCTCTTTCATCGCAAGCCCGAGGCCAATACCTGGGGCATCCTCAACGTCCGCGAAGAGTTCGCGGACAAGAACCCCCAGATCGTGGCCCGCGTCCTCAAGGTCTATGAAGAGGCTCGGAAGCTGTCGATCGCCAATCCCGGCGAACTGTCCAAGGCGCTCGTCGAGGCGACGAAGCTTCCGGAGAACGTCATCGCGCGGCAGTTGGAACGCACCGATCTGAGCCATGGGGCGATCGGCGCGGCGCAGGCGGAGACGATCATCGCCGCGGGGCTTGCCTTGCAGGAGGCGGGTGTGCTGAAGCCTGAGACGGACGTGAAGGCGACGGTGGCGGCCTTGATCGACGGACGCCATCTGTCGAAGTAAGACCCGCGCGCAGCATGGGTGCAGGCATGACCGTGACTTCCCCCGCCACGGCGGAAACCGGACCCGCGACGTCGCCGTCGCGGGTCTTCCTCGTACCGCGACGCGCGCTTGCGGTCGCGGGGCTCCTCCTGCCGCTTCTTCTCGCGGCGCTCTGGGAATGGGTGGCCGCGAAGAACCTGATCTCGGTGCGGCTGATGCCGCCGCCGTCCAGGATCTGGGCGACGATGTCCGACCTCGCGGCGCGCGGCGAATTGACGATTCATGTGCTCGCCACCCTCTACCGCGTGTTCGTCGGCTTCGCGATCGGAGCGCTCGCGGGCACCCTGATCGGTGCGGTGGCGGGTGCGTCCGAGGCCGTGCGCCGCATCATCGACCCGACGCTGCAGTCGCTCCGTTCGGTTCCGTCGATCGCCTGGGTGCCGCTCTTCATCCTTTGGCTCGGCATCTTCGAGACCTCGAAGATCGCATTGATCGCGGTCGGCGTGTTCTTTCCGGTCTATCTCGGCGTCGCCGGAGCGATCGAGAGCATCGACCGCAAGCTGCTCGAGGTCGGCCGCGTCTTCCGCCTTTCGCGGCCCGCGCTCGTGCGCCGCGTGATGCTGCCCGCGGTGCTGCCCGCCTGGATCATCTCCCTGCGTTCGGGTCTCGGCCTCGGCTTCATGTTCGTCGTCGCGGCGGAGTTCATGGGCGCGTCCGAAGGTCTCGGCTATCTCCTCGTCGACGGCCAGCAGATGGGCAAGCCCGACCAGATCCTCGGCGCGATCATCGCCTTCGCGGTGCTCGGCAAGATCTGCGACTGGGTGCTGGTTCTCGTCACGAAGCCTTTGCTCGTCTGGCAGGACACCGCGCGGAGGTCGCTCTGATGCTGCGGCTCGAACGTCTCTCCAAGACCTATGCCGACGGCACGCAGGCGCTCTCGGCGATCAATGTCGAGGTCGGCGGGGGCGAGATCCTCGCGCTCGTCGGCGGATCCGGCTGCGGCAAGACCACGCTGCTCCGCCTGATCGCGGGTCTCGACACCGCCACCGAAGGCCGCGTGATCGTCTCCGGCGAGACGATCACCTCGCCGCATGAGGCGGTCGGGATCGTCTTTCAGGAGCCGCGGCTTCTCCCTTGGCTGAAGGTCGAGGACAATGTCGGCTTCGGCCTCGCGGGCCTTCCGGCGGCGGAAAGGCGCGAGCGCGTCGACCATGCGCTGGAACGCGTCGGCCTCGCGGGCTACGGCAAACGCTGGCCGCGCGAGCTCTCCGGCGGTCAGCAGCAGCGCATCGCCATCGCCCGCGCCTTCGTCGCGCGGCCCAAGGTGCTGCTGCTCGACGAGCCCTTCTCGGCGCTCGACGCCTTCACCCGGGCGAGCCTGCATGAGCATCTCCTTCTGCTGTGGGAGGAGACCCGCCCGACCGTCGTCATGGTCACGCACGACGTCGAGGAGGCGGTGACGCTCGCCGACCGCATCATCGTGATGCGGCCGAAGCCGGGTCGCGTCTACGAGACCGTCTCCGCCCATCTCGACCGCCCGCGCGACAAGCTGTCGGCCGGCTTCGAGAAGACCAAGCGGCGCGTCATGAACGCGCTCGACCGATCGCTGCGTCCCGAAACCCCGCGCCCTTCGGTCGCGGAGGTCGAGGCGGCGGCGTCCTACTGACACGAAACGCGAGGAAACGATCATGGATGCCGACGCTCTGCGCGCCATGCAGGCCCCCATCAAGGCCAAATACAAGGACGACCCGAACGCCGCGGTGATCACGCTGAAGGCGCAGGGCGAACTCGACTCGCAGAACATCGCCTGCAAGGTCGAGACGGGCCGCGCCATGGCGGTCGCGGGCCTGCATCCGGCCACGGGCGGCTCGGGCATGGAGCTCTGCTCGGGCGACATGCTGCTCGAAGCGCTCGTCGCTTGCGCCGGCGTGACGCTGAAGGCGGTCGCCACCGCGCTCGAGATTCCGCTGAAGAGCGGGCGCGTGAAGGCCGAGGGCGATCTCGATTTCCGCGGCACGCTGGGCGTCGACCGCGAGGCTCCCGTCGGGTTCCGCGAGATCCGCCTGACCTTCGAGGTGGATACGGACGCGCCGCAGGAGAAGCTCGACTCCCTGCTGAAGCTGACCGAGCGCTATTGCGTGGTCTTCCAGACCATCAACAAGCCCGCGCCCAACAGCGTGAAGATGGTCCGCGTCGCGGCCTGATCCCGCACGCGAAGGATCGAAACGAAAACGCCGCCCGGGGTTTCCCTCGGGCGGCGTCTTCATGTCCGGAGCGCATGCGTCGCCCGCCCGAGGCGGCGACGCGTCCGCGTCAGGCGGCTTCGATCATGTTGACCGCGACCTTGCCGGTGCGGCGATCTTCGGCCGTGTTGAAGTAGACGTTCTGGCCTTCGGTCAGCGAGCGCATGCCCGCGCGCTCCAGAGCCGTCGCGTGGACGAACACGTCCTTCGCGCCGCCTTCCGGCTGAATGAAGCCGAAGCCCTTGGTTTCGTTATAGAATTTCACAGTGCCTTTGACGAGATCCATGATGGTCTCCTTCGTTCGTCATATGTCGGAACGCGCGGAACAGCCGTCCATCGGCACGGTCCCGGAGTTCGTCATCGATGTTTTTCTGGAGTTCGGCGACCGTTCCGCAAGCGGAACCGGTTGGCGCATTCGCCCGAGCAAAAATTCGACGAGAGAGCCTTAGAGTAATTCAGTCATGGATGCAACCCCGTTTCCGAAACAACGTTCCGAAATCGATCATTCATCGATTCCGGCTTCGAAAAGATCGAAAACATGCCTCGGTTTTTTTTAGGATCGATTTTTCACCCCGTCCCGCTCGTCATGGAACGACGTTTCACGAGCCGCCGCATCGTCTCGTCCGTGACGCCGGCGATGCGCGGCGATCGCCCGCGTCCCCGCGTCGCTTGGAAAAAGGGTGGCGCGCTGCTATTTCCCGCCCCATGACCGCGCATCGCTTCGACAACATCCGCAATTTCTCGATCGTCGCCCATATCGACCACGGGAAATCGACGCTCGCCGACCGGCTGATCCAGTTCTGCGGGGCGGTCGAATTGCGCGACATGCAGGAGCAGATGCTCGATTCCATGGATATCGAGCGCGAGCGCGGCATCACGATCAAGGCGCAGACCGTGCGCCTCGACTACAAGGCCAAAGACGGCACCGACTACGTGCTGAACCTTATGGACACGCCCGGCCATGTCGATTTCGCGTACGAAGTGAGCCG
>JAIXTT010000055.1 GCA_027483795.1 Hyphomicrobiales bacterium | reverse complement strand
CTTCTTCGGATCGCCGCCGAGCGTCTTCATCGCGTCGCGCATGGCGGCGAGGTCGACGACGGCCGGAACGCCGGTGAAGTCCTGCATCAGCACGCGGGCCGGGCGGAAGGCGATCTCGAGCTGGGACTTGCCCTTCGACTTCGCCCAATCGGCGGCGGCGACGATGTCCTGCTTCGTGACGGAACGGCCGTCCTCGAAGCGGAGCAGGTTCTCGATCAGCACCTTCAGCGAGAAGGGAAGCTGGGAGATGCCGGAAAGGCCGTTCTTCTCGGCCTCCTTCAGCGAGTAATAGACATAGGTCTTGGTGCCGACCTTGAGCTTCTTGCGGCTCTTGAAGCTGTCCAGGGAAGTGGTCACGGCGTGAATCCTCTCGGGGTTCTTGTTCGCATCGGCCTGTGTGCTCGACGCACGCGCCGCCCCGGGAGTGCCCGAGTTCCCCGCGCTAAGGATCAGCGCATCGGCGCAGCCGTCGCGATCTATAGAATTTTTCCGGCGAAGCCGCTACAGGGACGAAAGTATTCCCGCCCGTCCTCCAAGGGCTCGTTCCGGTGCGACCGACATGCGCCTCATCGCGGAAGACCTCGCCTGCGAGCGCTCCGGACGCGTCGTCTTCCGGGACTTGTCCTTCGCCGTCGAGGCGGGTGAAGCCCTCGCCGTGGTCGGCCCGAACGGCGCGGGCAAATCCACGCTGCTGCGTTTGGTCGCGGGTCTGCTGAAGCCGAGCGCGGGGACATTGACGATCGCCGTCGAAGATTCGGATGCGGACGCGGACGCCGCCGTCGCCGAACGGGTGCATTATCTCGGCCACAAGGACGCGCTCAAGCCCGCGCTCACGCCCGTCGAGATCCTCGAATTCTGGTCGGCATGGCTGGGAGACGCTCCGAAGGGCGCGAGCCCGCGCGCGGCGCTCGAACGAGTGGGGCTTCTGCACACGGCGGATCTGCCTTCCGCCTATCTGTCGGCGGGGCAGCGCAAGCGGCTTTCGCTCGCCCGCCTTCTGGTGGCGCCGCGGCCCGTCTGGCTGCTGGACGAACCGACCAATGCGCTCGACGTCGCCTCTCAGGAGACGCTGCGCGGGTTGTGCGCCGACCATGCCGGGAGCGGCGGACTGATCATGATCGCGACCCATGCGGAAACGGGCATTCCGACGCGCAGCCTCGCTCTGGGCGGCCGGGCATGAAGGCTTTCCTCGCCCTGTTCCGCCGCGACCTGCGCATCGCCGCCCGCATCGGCGGCGGCGGCGGCACGGGGCTCGTGTTCTTTCTGATCCTCGTGACGATCGTTCCCTTCGCGATCGGGCCCGACCTGAATCTGCTGTCGCGCATCGGGCCTGCGATTCTCTGGATCGCGGCGACGCTGGCGACGCTGATCGGGCTCGACCGTCTCTTCCAGGCGGACGAGGAGGACGGCTCGCTCGACATCCTGATGACGGGCACGATGCCGCTGCCCCTTCTCGTCCTCGCCAAGGGGCTCGCGCATTGGGCCGCGACGGGGCTGCCGCTGGCGCTCTTCGCGCCCGTTCTGGGCCTGTTGCTCGCGCTGGAGCCCGCGGCGATGGGCGCGGTCTTCGTCACGCTTCTGGTCGGCACGCCCGCGCTCACCTTCATCGGGGCGGTCGGCGCGGCGCTCACCGCGTCTCTGCGCCGCGGCGGGCTGGTTCTGGCGGTGCTCGTTCTGCCGCTGATGATCCCGATCCTGATCTTCGGCGTTTCGGCCGCCGCCGCGGCGCTCGGCGGGACGGTGCCGTTCAAGACGCCGTTCCTGATGCTGTGCGGGCTCAGCCTCGCGGCGGTCGCGATCGGTTCGCTCGGTGCGGCGCTGGCCCTCGACTCGGCGGGCGAATGACGCAGGGCCGGGTCGCGGCGGGCGCGTCCTGCCTCCGCCTCACGTCCGATTGCTTGGTCTGCATGGTTGCGCTAAAGGCGTGGCCGAGGTTTTTCCGTCGAAAGTCGCAGAGGACGCGCCATGGCTCAGCAACAAAATTCCGGCTCCGGCATGGACTATCCGGCACACGAACGTACTTATGCGGGCTTCGTGACCTTCACCACCTGGGGCTCGATCGTCGTGACCGGCATCGTCGTGTTCATGGCGGTCACCCTCCTCTGATCAGGCGCGACGAGCGCCCTATGTCAGTCGACGGCGGTTCTGCCGAACCGCCGCTTATTCGCGGAGTCCCCGATGCGCATCGCCGTCATCACAGAAAGCGCCCCGAACGAAACGCGGGTCGCGGCCACGCCTGAAACGGTCAAGAAATTGATCGGGCTCGGCGCGACCTTCAGCGTGGAGGCGGGCGCGGGCCTTCGCTCCGGCGTGACGGACGAGGAATACGTCTCGGCCGGCGCGACGATCGCCAAGACCGCGAAGGCCGCCATGAAGGACGCGCAGGTCGTCCTCAAGGTGCGCCGGCCCGAAGCGGCGGAAATCGCCGCCATGCCGAAGGGCGCGCTCATTCTCGCGATCATGGATCCCTACGGCAACGACGACGCGCTGAAGGCCATGGCCGATCAGGGCCTCGCCGCCTTCGCGATGGAATTCATGCCGCGCATCACCCGCGCGCAGGTGATGGACGTTCTGTCCTCGCAGGCGAATCTTGCGGGCTACCGCGCCGTGATCGACGCGGCGGAGGAGTACGGTCGCGCCATGCCGATGATGATGACCGCCGCGGGCACCGTGCCCGCCGCGAAGGTGTTCATCATGGGCGTGGGCGTGGCGGGCCTGCAGGCCATCGCGACGGCGCGCCGCCTCGGCGCGGTCGTGACCGCCACCGACGTGCGCCCGGCCACCAAGGAACAGGTCGAGTCGCTCGGCGCGAAATTCGTCGCGGTCGAGGACGAGGAGTTCAAGCAGGCCGAGACGGCGGGCGGTTACGCCAAGGAGATGTCGAAGGAGTATCAGGCCAAGCAGGCCGCGCTCGTCGCCTCCCACATCGCCAAGCAGGACATCATCATCACGACGGCGCTGATCCCCGGCCGCCCGGCTCCGAAGCTCGTTTCGGCGGAGATGGTGGCCTCGATGCGTCCCGGCTCCGTCATCATCGACCTTGCCGTGGAGCGCGGCGGCAACGTCGTCGGCGCGGAGGCGGGCAAGATCGTCACGACGGCCAACGGCGTGAAGATCGTCGGCCACCCGAACGTGCCCGGCCGCCTCGCCGCGACGGCCTCGAGCCTTTATGCGAAGAACCTCTTCGCCTTCCTCGAAACCATGATCGACAAGAGCGCCAAGGCTCTCGCCGTGAAATGGGACGACGAACTGGTCAAGGCGACCAACCTCACCCGCGACGGCGCGGTGGTGCATCCCAACTTCCAGCCCGCGGCCCCGAAGGCCTGACGGAGGCGACGATGGCGAACGAAACTCCCCGACAGCTCCTCGACAAGGCGGAGGCCGCGGCGCGGCTCGCCCGCGAGGCCGCCGACGCCGCCCAGGGCTATGCCGATCAGGCCGCCTCCGTGGTCGGAGCGGCGGCTCACGCGGCCACCGGCGGCGCGGTCGATCCCTTCGTGTTCCAGCTGGCGATCTTCGTGCTGGCGGTCTTCGTGGGCTACTACGTGGTGTGGTCGGTCACGCCGGCGCTGCATACGCCGCTGATGTCGGTCACCAACGCGATCTCCTCGGTGATCGTGGTCGGCGCGCTTCTGGCGGTCGGCGTCAACACGGCCGTCGGCGAAGGAGCGGGCTGGGCCCGCGGCTTCGGCTTCGTGGCCCTCGTCCTTGCGAGCGTGAACATCTTCGGGGGCTTCCTCGTCACGCAGCGCATGCTCGCGATGTACAAGAAGAAGGGCTGATCACCGATGTCCGCGAATCTCGCAGCCCTTCTGTATCTCGTTTCCGGCGCGCTGTTCATCATGGCGCTCCGGGGCCTCTCCTCGCCCGCCACCAGCCGTCAGGGCAATCTCTACGGCATGATCGGCATGGGCATCGCCATGGTCACGACGCTGCTCGTGGCGGTGCCCTCGGGCCTCGGCGCGTGGCTTCTGCTGATCGGCGGCCTCGCTCTCGGCGGCGGCGTCGGCGCGATCGTCGCCAAGCGCATCCCCATGACGGCGATGCCCCAGCTCGTCGCCTTCTTCCACTCGCTCGTCGGCCTCGCCGCGGTGATGGTGGCGGCCGGGGCGCTCTATGCGCCGCAGGCTTTCGGCATCGGCGCGCCGGGCACGATCAAGGCCGCCAGCCTGATCGAAATGGCGCTCGGCGTCGCGATCGGCGCGATCACCTTCACGGGTTCGATCATCGCCTTCCTGAAGCTCGACGGACGCATGAGCGGCAAGCCGATCATGCTGCCCGGGCGCCACGTCATCAATCTCGGTCTGGCGGCGCTGCTGCTGGTCCTGATCGGCATCTTCGTGGCGACGGAAAGCCATGTGGTGTTCTGGCTGATCACGCTGGTCAGCTTCGCGCTCGGCGTGCTGATCATCATCCCGATCGGCGGCGCGGACATGCCCGTCGTGGTGTCGATGCTCAACTCCTATTCGGGCTGGGCGGCCGCGGGCATCGGCTTCACCGTGTCGAACATGGCGCTGATCATCACCGGCGCGCTCGTCGGCTCCTCGGGCGCGATCCTGTCCTACATCATGTGCAAGGGCATGAACCGCTCGATCATCAACGTGCTGCTCGGCGGCTTCGGCTCTGAGGGTGGCGCGGCGGCGGCGGGTGGGGCGGCGGGCGACCGCGCGCCG
>JAIXTT010000008.1 GCA_027483795.1 Hyphomicrobiales bacterium | reverse complement strand
TACGGAAATGGCGCACCCGACACGATTCGAACGTGTGACCTTTGCCTTCGGAGGGCAACGCTCTATCCAGCTGAGCTACGGGTGCCCGGCGCGGTGCGGGGACCGCGCGAGAACGGTTCACCTGTAGCGGATCGCGGCGCGTCGGGCAATGGCGGAGGGCCGCTCGGGCGGAGCGGCGGCGGGCAGCGGCCGCAGGAAAAAGACCGGTCGAGCCGGCGCAAGCCTCCCGAACGCGGCGGCCCCTGAGGGGTTCGGTCCGCAGGAACGCGGAAGAACGTGACGAGGAGGACGGTCGGCGGCTCCTTGTCACGCGCGGCGCGCGGCGCGACCCGGGCCGGGCTCGATCCGCGGGCCCGATCCCAAGGGAAGAACGGGTTCGTCGTGATCCGCGGAGGGATCGGAGCGGCGGCGGAACGGTCCGGGAAGATCGCGCAGGTCCGCATCGCCGCGGGTCAGTCGGACGAGGAACCAGGCCGCCTTTCCGGCGGCCCGAAAGGCCGCCCCCGCGGGTCCGGCGGCGTCCCGCGCAAGGCGGAGACGACGCGCGCGGTCGAGCGCGGCACGGTCGACGATCGGCGGAACGGGGCCGCCCGACATCGCCTCGGCCAGTTCGAGAAAGGACGCCGCGGCCGCCCTTTCGATCCGGGTCCGGAGCGCCGCCCGGATCGCGGCGTGATCCACCTCTCCGCTCCGGATCAACAGGCGGGCGTCGACGAGATGACGGAGATCGCAGCCTCCCCGCCACAGCGCGCCGTCGCGAAGCCGGTCATGGAGAACGAGATGCAGAAGACGCGTCGACGCGTCGGGGATCGGGACCGAAAGACCGCCCCATGCGATCCGCTGCGGGGGGCGCTCCAGCCGATCGAGGGCCGCATAGGCCGGATGACCCGGGGTCGGGGAATGGATCTCGACGGGCGCGACGTCCTCGGGCCGGAAGAAGACCTCGCTCTCCTCGCCCGGAGCGCGCCAAAGGCGACGCCCCGCGGCGAGGAGGATGCGGCATACGTCCGCCCTGCGGCCGGCGGGGACGACGAGGTCGAGATCGCCCATCATGCGGTCGGGCAAGCGGCTCTCTTCGGCGAGGAGAAGATGCACCGCGCCCTTCACGGGCATGGCTTCGACGCCTTCACCGGCGAGCAGATGCAGGAGTTCGGACAGTTCGGCGCGGAGCCTCCCGTTGCGGGTGCGGTTCCGTTCGCGGATGAAATCCAGATAGGCCCGGACGTCGGGCGGGAGGTCGCGCCCCTCCGTCGCGCGGGCGAGCAGGGGAACGAGCCAGGCCTCGCCCGCCGCGCCGATGACGGAGGACCAATCCTCGTCCGCGATGCGGCCGGGATCGCCCTCCCCGCGGAGAAGCGCCGTCAGGATCGCGAGGGCGGACGCCGTCTCAGGCGGGGTCATGGAAGTCCTGCCGCATGAGAAGCGCGACGGCGCGGTCGAGCGCCGTTTCCCGAAGGACGAGGCATTCGGCGCCGGCAAGCATCGCGACGAGCGCGCGGAAGCCCGCATCGTCGAGCCGTTCCCCCGGACGGTGGGCCCCCGCGAGAAGCGCGCCGAGACCGCGGACGGGGTCGGCCTTCTCCAGATCCGGGCCGGGCGCGCCGCGTTCGAGCATGACGATGCGGTCCACCGTCCGATCCGCCCGCGGGCGCTCGAGGGGCGCATAGCGCAGGCGGACGCCGTCGGGCCGTTTGTGCAGCGGGCGCCCCGCCGTCGCGGCATCGCCCGCGCCGTGGGGGCTCGGCTTGATCGCCGCCGGAAAGGGAACGGGCCGCACCATGCCGCTCGGAAGCAGCAGGACGAGATCGTCGGCGAGCACGCGGCCGCCGCCCGAGCGCGACAGGGCGAGCGCCAGCGTGGTCTTGCCCGCGCCCGGAGGGCCGCAGATCAACGTCACGCCCGCGCCGCGCTCGACCGCCGCGGCATGCAGCGCGACCGCATAGGGGGCCCTGCGCAGCACGAGACCCGCCAAGGCGGCCTTGAGCGCCGGAACCCATTCATTCGCGGGGAAAAGGCGGGCGGGCTCGTCGCAGGGCGCGATCCGCACCGCGCCGGCGCGGCGGGCGACGTCGATCGTCGCCGCATCGATCCTGCCGGGCGGGGTCGGAAAGGCCGAGAAGAGCGCCGCGGCACGGCGGGCCGCGGACGGACGGGAGAAACGGATCGCGACGGAGAGGCCGCCGACCAGAAGACGAAGCGGCGCTCCGACCGGCGCGATCGCCGCCGCACGCCTGCGCCGCCCGAGCGCCGCCGCAGCGAACGGGACGGATCGGACGGAAAGAACGGGACGCCCGCGATCCGGAGCGGCCGTTTCCGAGGGGGAAAGGTCCGTCGCTCCGGCGGGAAGCCCCGCCGGAGCGACGAGTTCATGAACGGCCTGAAGGTCCGCCGAGAACAGGAGCGTCCGTCCGCCCAGCGTCGCCGTCACGGCGGCCGGGAAAGAGGCGGGCGAGGTCACCCGCGGGCGCCTCCGCCCTGCCCCCGTCCAAGACCATGGGCATGGCCCTGCCCGCGGCCATGACCCTGCCCCCGTCCATGACCCTGCCCCCGTCCATGACCGTGGGCGTGACCATGTCCGCGCCCGCGACCGCCGCCTTCGGCGCGTCCGCCCCCGCCGCCGCCCGATTTGGCCAGCGCGCCCGAGCTCATGACCGTCGACAGAAGCAGCGCCACCGCCGGCGGCGTGACGGCGGCGAAACGGCCGCAGCGCTCGAGAAAGTCACGGCGTTCGGGGTCGTGGTCCGTCTCGCGTCTCTCCGTCATGAGCCGTTTCCTTTCGTGTTTCGAGGTGTCGACGAGTATCGAGCGCGGCCCGCCGCAGGCCGGCCGGCCGTTCGGCGAAATCGTCGCTGCGAAAGGAGGAGGCGATGCACCGCTTCCGGCCGTTGCACAGGCGCGGACGGCGGATCGTCGTCGATCCGCGAGGGCCGATTGCGGCGGGCGCCTGCTCCGATTGCACGGCTGCAATCGTCGAAGGCTCGCATTCGGCGTTCGACGGCTTATCTCATCGTCCTGAAACGCGGAGGCTCCGCGGGCGGGGACGACGGATCATGAATCTCACGGGCATCCACCATTTGACGGCCGTCACCGCGAAGGCGGCGGAGAACCATGATTTCTACACGCGGCTGCTCGGGATGCGGCTCGTGAAGAAGACCGTCAATCAGGACGACGTCTCCGCCTATCACCTCTTCTATGCCGACGGCGAAGGCTCGCCGGGTTCGGACCTGACCTTCTTCGATTGGCCGGTCGGCCCCGAGCGGCGGGGCACGAACAGCGTGGTGGCCACGGGCCTGCGCGTGAACGGAGCGAAGGCGCTCGAAGACTGGCAGGCGCGGCTCGACGCGAAGGGCGTCCGCACCGAGGACGTGCGCGAGATCGACGGTCGGCTCACGCTTCGGTTCGAGGATTTCGAGGGGCAGCGCCTGTTCCTCGTCGACGACGGCGGGAAGGGTCCGTCCCATCCTTGGGACAGGAGTCCCGTGCCCGCCGACATGCAGATCCGCGGCCTCGGTCCCATCGTGATCAGCGTTCCGGAACTCGCGCCGACCGCCGTCGTCCTCACGCATCTGATGGACATGAGGGCGGAGCGCGAATACCGGCTCGACGACCGTACGGTGCATGTCTACGCCATGGGCGAGGGCGGGCCGGCGGCGGAGCTTCACGTCAAGATCGAGCCCGACCTCCCGGCCGCGCGGCAGGGGGCGGGGTCCGTCCATCACGTCGCCTTCAGGACGCCGGACGAAGCGAGCTACGAGGCTTGTTTCGAGAAGCTGCAGAGGCTGCGCGTGCCGTCGAGCGGGCCCGTCGACCGTTTCTATTTCCGCAGCCTCTATTTCAGGGAGCCCAACGGCATCCTGTTCGAGATCGCGACGGACGGTCCCGGCTTCCATGCGGACGAGCCGAAGGAGACGATGGGCGAGAGCCTCGCTCTTCCGCCCTTCCTCGAACCGCGCCGGGCGCAGATCGAGGCGGGCCTGAAGCCGCTCTGGTGGTGAGGCACCGACGGGAACGGCGCGCCCGGTCTTCCGACGCGCGCAGTCCTCCGCCCGCCCTCAAGCGACCGAGGCGAGCCTCGCGCCGACCTTTTCGAGGATCATCCTGTGCGCGCGGTCGACGATGTCGTCGAGCGACGGCGTGCGCGCATACATGGCGACCGCACGGCGGTGCAGTTCCTCCCGCGTCGGCAGATGCGGGAGATGCGGCGCCGGAAGATGCTCGAGCAGCGCCGCGGCCTTGTGCTGCGCTTCGGCGAGCTTCTGCGAGAGTTCGGCGAGATCGGGAACGGCGCGGATGGCCAGAACCACCGCCTCCACGTTCACGCTCGCCGCGAGATCGGCCGCGGCGCGGTCGATGACGCGGGCGCCGAGGCGCTGCTCGTTGCGGATCACCGCCTCGGGCGGGCTCTTGAGCCCCCATACGAGGCCGGTCCAGGACAGGGCCTTCAGGATGTAGAAGGTCGGATCGAACTCGTACCAGCGGAAGCCCTGTCGGGCGCTCGACTGATAGGCGTGGTGGTTGTTGTGCCAGCCCTCGCCCATGGTGACGATCGCGAGCAACCAATTGTTGCGGCTGTCGTCGCCCGTCACGTAGCGCTTCTCGCCGTGCACATGGGCGAGCGAATTGATGCAGAAAGTGCCGTGCCAGACCAAGGCGGTCGACCAGCAGAAGCCGACGATCACGCCCGTCCAGCCGTCGATCAGGAAGCAGACCACCCCGAGCAGGACGGCCGGAACGATCTCGTAGCGGTGCAGCCACATCAGTTCGGGATATTTCGTCCAATCCTCGACCTTGTTGAGGTCCACCGAGTCGTGCTTGCGCGCGAAGATCCAGCCGACATGCGAATAGAAGAAGCCCGTATGACGGGGCGAATGCACGTCGTGCTCGGTGTCCGAAAAGAGATGGTGGTGACGGTGCTTGGCCGCCCACCAGAGCACGCTCTTCTGCGCAGAGCTCTGCGCCAGAAGAGCGAGCAGGAATTGGAAGCCCCGACCGGCGGCATAGGCGCGATGGGAGAAATAGCGGTGATAGCCCGCCGTGACCCCGAACATCCTCAGCCAATAGAGCCCGAAGCACAGCCACAGCGACGTGGCGCTGACGCCCGTGAACAGGGCGGCGAAGCAGGCGAGGTGAACGATGAGGAAGGGAACGGAGGACGGATAGACGATGTCGTCGTGGTCGTGGGCGGGATCGATCGAAGCGGACGTCACGGGAAGGGCGTTTCCTGAAGGCGGGGTCGCTCTTGTGGCGGGCGATTGAGGCAGACGAGCGCACGCGGCGCGTTCGGAGTGTGGCCGCGGCTCGCTTTTCCGTCCAGTAGGGGTTTTTCCGGGGACGGAAACCGATTTCGAAGAGGCTTTACGAAATCCTGCGGCGTCCGGGCGGACGAAGCCCGTCGAAGGCCCCGTATTTTCACGGGGACGGGACACGCCGAGTCGGGCTAAGGCACCGAGGCTCCTCCCGCGAGATTCGCCCGTTTGAACGCCGATCCTCTCCATGTCCTGCGGACCGTTTTCGGCCATGCCGCCTTCCGCGGGCGGCAGGAAGAGGTCGTGCGGCGCGTCGCGTCGGGGGGCGACGCCGTCGTCCTGTTCCCGACCGGGGCCGGCAAGTCGATGTGCTATCAGGTTCCTGCGCTGTGCCGTGACGGCGTCGGCGTGGTCGTCTCGCCGCTGATCGCGCTGATGCGCGATCAGGTCGAGGCCCTGAAGCAGGCCGGCGTTCGCGCGGCGGCGCTGAACTCGACGCTGTCGCCCGACGAAGCCGCCGGACTGCGCCGCGCGCTTCGCGCGGGCGAACTCGATCTCGTCTACGTCACGCCGGAGAGGCTCGTGACGGACGGTTTCCTCGATCTCCTCTCGCGCTGCCGCATCGCGCTCTTCGCCATCGACGAAGCGCATTGCGTGAGCCAGTGGGGCCATGATTTCCGGCCCGAATATCTGAAGCTCGCGGCGCTCCGCGACCTCTTCCCCGGCGTACCGCGCGTCGCGCTCACCGCCACGGCCGATCCGCAGACGCGGGAGGATCTGATCGAGCGGCTCGGCCTGCACGGGGCCGAGGTCTTCACGACGAGCTTCGACCGACCGAACATCCGCTATGCCATCGTCGACAAGGACCAACCGCGCAAACAGCTCCTCTCCTTCCTCCGGAACAAGCGCGGGCAGAGCGGCATCGTCTATTGCCTCAGCCGCAAGAAGGTCGACGCGACGGCCGAGTTCCTGAACGAGAACGGGATCGAGGCCCGCGCCTATCATGCGGGCATGGAACGCGAGGCGCGGGACCGCGCGCAGGACGCCTTCCTGAAGGAGGACGGGCTCGTCCTCGTCGCGACCATCGCCTTCGGCATGGGCATCGACAAGCCGGACGTCCGTTTCGTCGCGCATCTCGATCTGCCGTCGAGCGTCGAGGCCTATTATCAGGAGACGGGCCGCGCCGGGCGCGACGGCCTGCCCTCCGACGCCTGGATGACCTACGGCATGGGCGATCTCGCGCTGCGCTCGACGATGATCGACCAGAGCCATGCGCCGGACGAGATCAAGCGCGTCGAACATTCCAAGCTGCGGGCGCTGCTCGCGATCTGCGAGACGCCGCAATGCCGGCGGCAAGCCTTGCTCGCGCATTTCGGCGAGGCCCATCCGGGAGGATGCGGGAATTGCGACAACTGCCTCGCTCCCGCCGAGACATGGGACGGAACGATCGCGGCGCAGAAGGCGCTTTCGGCGATCCACCGGACCGGACGGCGCTTCGGGGCCGGGCATATCGTCGACGTGCTGCGCGGCAACGCCACGGAAAAGGTCGTCCGGCTCGGCCATGATCGCCTGCCGACCTTCGGCGTCGGGCAGGATCACGAGGAACGGACCTGGCATTCGGTCCTGCGGCAGCTCGCGGTGATCGGTGCGGTCGTCGTGCTGCCGGACCATTCGGTGCTCGATCTCGGCGAGCCGGCACGGGCGATCCTGAAGGGCGAAAGCAAGGTCGCCTTCCGCAAGGAGCGGACGTTCGAGGCGAGCGGCGGCAAGGGCGCGAAGAAAGGCAGGACGCCGGCCTCCGCCTCGTCGGGCGACGCGGGCGAGGACCGGCTCTTCGACGCGCTCAGGGGCGAGCGTCTGGCGATCGCGCGCGAGCAGGGCGTGCCGCCTTATGTCGTCTTCCACGACTCGACCCTGCGCGAAATGGCGCGCGAGCGGCCTCAGACGCTCGACGATCTCGGACGCGTCCCGGGCGTGGGCCGGGCCAAGCTCGAGCGCTACGGGGACCGTTTTCTCGAAGCGCTCGGCCGCTTCGCCGACGAGAACCCCGGGATATGAGAAGCGCATCCCTTGACGGAGCCGCCGCTTTTTCGTTCGTGACGACAAACGGGGGAGGACGGGCATGCAGCTCGGAATGATCGGCCTGGGCCGGATGGGGGCCAATATCGTCCGTCGCCTGATGCGTGCGGGCCACGACTGCGTGGTCTTCGACCGCGACCCCGCGCCGGGCAAGGCGCTGGCGGCGGAGGGCGCGAAGGCCGTCGACGGTTTCGCGGGCATGGTCGCGGCGATGACCGCGCCCCGGCATGTGTGGGTCATGCTGCCCGCGGGCGCGATCACGGAAACGGCGATCGCGGAACTGGCCGAGCTGCTTTCGCCGGGCGACGTGATCATCGACGGCGGCAACACGTTCTGGAAGGACGACATCCGCCGGGCGCGGACGCTGGCGGAGAAGGGGTTGTCCTATGTGGACGTCGGCACGTCCGGCGGCGTGCACGGCCTCGACCGCGGCTACTGCCTGATGATCGGCGGACCGAAGCCCGTCGTCGACCGTCTCGATCCGATCTTCGACGCTCTCGCGCCCGGGCTCGGCGACGTTCCGCCGACGCGGGGACGAGAGACGCGCGACCCGCGCGTCGAGCGCGGTTATCTGCATGCCGGACCGAACGGGGCCGGGCATTTCGTGAAGATGATCCACAACGGCATCGAATACGGGATGATGCAGGCCTTCGCGGAAGGCTTCGACATCCTGAAGAACGCGGCGGGCCCCGGCGTGCCGGAAGAGAACCGACTCGCCTTCGACCTCGCCGACGTGGCGGAAGTCTGGCGGCGGGGCAGCGTCGTCACCTCCTGGCTTCTGGATCTGACGGCTCAGGCCTTGGCGGAAGATCATGACCTTTCGGGCTATTCCGGCCATGTCGAGGATTCCGGCGAAGGCCGCTGGACGGTTCAGGCCGCCGTCGAGGAGGCCGTCCCGGCCGAAGTGCTGACCGCGGCGCTTTATGCCCGCTTCCGCTCCCGGCAGGACCACACCTTCGCCGAAAAAGTGCTCTCGGCGATGCGGAAGGGCTTCGGCGGGCATGTCGAACCGAAAAAGGGATGAGGCGATGAGTGCCGGATCCTCGACCCCGGTCGTCCTCATCATGGGCGTGGCGGGCTGCGGCAAGACGACGGCGGGCGAGCGGCTCGCCGCGCGCATGGGCTGGATCTTCCGCGACGCGGACTCCTTCCATCCTCCCGAGAACGTCGCGAAGATGTCGAGCGGCACGCCGCTCGACGACGAGGACCGCAAGCCTTGGCTCGCCGCCATCGCCGCCTGGATGGACGAGCGTTCGCAGGCGGGCGAAGCGGCGGTCGTGACCTGTTCGGCGCTCAAGCGGGTCTATCGCGACGCCCTCGTCGGCGAGCGCGCCTTCGTCCGTCTCGTGCATCTTTCGGGCGACAAGGCGCTGATCGCGGCGCGCATGGCGGCGCGGAAAAACCATTTCATGCCGACCGCGCTGCTCGACAGCCAGTTCGCGACCCTCGAGCCGCCGGGCGAGGACGAAGATCCGCTGGTGGTTCCGATCACGCTGTCGCCCGACGCCGTGGTCGACGCGATCGTCCGGGAGCTCCGCCCGGAGGCCTGACGGCCGGCACGTCCGCTGCACTTCCGCCTCCGCGAACGAAGAAAACGCGGACGGAACGGTACTTTGGACGGCGAAACTTCGCATAAAGCGACGACGGGCTTCGCAAAAGGCGACGCCCCCGCGCGCGCGCCGAGCAAGGGCGCGCGGCAGGCGGCGATCTATGCGCTGTCGCTGCTGGCGACCCGCGGCATGTCGATCGTCATGCTGCCCTACGTCACGCACACCTTGTCTCCCGCCGAATACGGCACGCTGGAGCTGCTGCAGGGTTTCGCCGACGCGATCACGGTCGTGTTCGGTTTCGGGCTCGTCGAGGCGATGTTCCGCTATGCGGGCCGGTTCGGCGGCGTCGACCGGAACGAACTGCCCGCCGCGGCCTTCGGCGCCATGCTGGCGCTGTCGCTGCCCTGCGCGGCGCTGCTGCAGTTCTGCGCGCCGCTGTTCCTCGGGCTTCTGGGCCCGACCGTTCCGCTGGACGCTCTGCGCTTCATTCTGGCCACCGCCTCGCTCGACGGCGTGATCGCGCTCGCGCTCGGCTGGATCCGTTTCGACGACCGGCCGGGGCTCTATCTCGGTCTCGTCGCCGGGCGGTCGGCCGCGCATGTCGTCGGCGTGATCGTGGCGCTCGAAGCGGGCTTCGGCGTCACCGGGATCATGGCCTCGGGCTTCATCGCCTCGGCGGGCCTCGCCTGCGTGCTGATCTTCGTCCATCTCCGGACGGTCGGCATCCGCTTCGACGCGGCGATCGCCATGCGGCTCGTGCGCTACGGCGCGCCGATCATCCTCGCGGGTCTCGCGGCCTTCGTGCTCAACCAGTTCGACCGTCTGTTGCTGGTGCCGGTCGTGCCCGTGACCGAGATCGCGGAATATGCGCTGGCGATGAAGCTCAGCTTCCTGCTGACGCTGCTGTTCCAGCCGCTGACGCTGTGGTGGCAGCCGCGCCGCATCGCGATCCTCGCGGAACCGGGCGGGCTGGAACGGAGCGCCTCGGTCGCCTGCGTGGGCTTCGCCTATCTCTGCGTGCTCGCGGTCGGGCTGGCGGTGGGCGGACCCGCCCTGATCCGGCTCGCCACGCCGCCCGACTATCACGGCGCGATCGCGCTGATCCCCTGGCTGCTCCTCGCCAAGGCGATGATGCTGGCGACCGAACTCGTCGACGTGGGCGCCTATTACGCCGAGGACGGCCGGCGTCCCATGGCGATCAATCTCGTCGCCGCCGGGGCCGCGCTCGCTCTCTACATCCTTCTGATCCCCTCCTTCGGCGTCGAAGGCGCGATCGCGGCGACGGTGGTCGCCTTCGCGGTCCGCCTCGCGGCCTTCGTCGCGGTGAGCCTCCGCCGCGTTCCGATCCCGCTGCCGCGGGTTCGCCTCGCGCTGCTCGCCGTCGGTTCGGCGGCCTTCGCGGCCCTCCTGCCGCCCGTCCCCGGCATCGTCGCGGGAATCCTCGCCGGAGCGGCGGCGGGCCTCGGCGTCGCGCTCGCCGCCTTCCTGCTCGGATTGCTCTCGCCGAAGGCGGAGCCGTCCTCGCCCCCCTTCATCCTTCCGGAGCGAACCGCATGACCAAGACGCGACGCCTGCTGGTCTGGGCGCATTGCCATCTCCCGAAGCCGGGAGGCTTCGAACGCCAGATCGTCGAATACGGAAAGCGCATGAATCGGCGCGGCTGGGCGGTTCGGCTCTGCTGCGGCGACGACGTGCATCGCGACGTTCGAGCGGCACTCTACAAGGCGGGGGTGGAGTTGGTCACCCTCCGCATCGACGAACTCGCCTCCCTCGCGGTCTTCGCGCGGATCGCCGCGCGGTTCAGGCCCGATTTCGTGCAGTATCACTTCGGCTCGCCGACGCCCGTGCACGCCGTCGTCGCGCGACTCCTCGGCGCGAAGAACGTGATGCGCGATCACGGCTCGCGGACCGTGCTGATCCCGCCCCCCTCGGGCCTCGTCGACCGTCTCAAACGGCTTCGCCGCGCGCTGATCGGGCGGGCGATGGACCTTTATCTCCCGGTGAGCGCCTACAACGGCGAGCAGATCCGCAACGAGGTGGGGGTCGCGGAGGACAAGATCCGCGTGCTGCACAATTCCATCGATCTCGAGCGCTTCCGTCCGGCACACGACCCCGAAGAGAAGGCGCGGATCAGAAGGGTTCTCGGCTTTCCCGAGACCGGGCCGATCCTCGCCTATGTCGGCCAGCTCACCGAAGAGAAGGGCATTTCCGACCTCCTCGCCGTGCAGCAGGAGCTTCTCGCCGCGCGACCGGAGCTTTCGACCATCTGGGTCGGCACCGGGCCGCTCGCGGAGAAGGTCGCGGCGGCCGCGGGACCGCGGACCCTCGTGCTCGGCAAGCGGACGGACGTGGCGGACATCCTGCGGGCGGCCGATCTCGTCGTCGCACCGTCGCTGTGGTTCGAAGCCTTCTCGCTGGCGCTGGCCGAGGCGGCCGCGACGGAACTGCCCGCCGTCGCCTCGCGCATCGGCGGCATTCCGGAAGTGGTCGCGGACGAAGAGACGGGACTGCTCGTCGAACCCGGCGACCGGACCGCGCTGCGCGAGGCTCTGCTCAGGCTGATCGACGACCCCGACCTGCGGCGGCGCATGGGACGGGCGGGCCGCGCCCGCGTCGAACGCATGTTCTTCCTCGATCGGCAGATCGAGACCTGGATCGGTCATGTCGAAGCGCTGTTCGCCGACCGCTCCGGAACCGCCCCCGAAACCCGCAAGACCCGAACGGAGATCTCCCCATGAACGCCCTGTCCAAACCCGTCGGAACGCTCGCGTCCCCGGTCTTTGAAAAGCTCGAACGGGACGGCATCGCCGTTCTTCCGTCGCTGCTGTCGCCCGCGAGGCTGCAGCGCCTTCAGCAGGCGTTCGATCAGGCGCTCGAGCATCCGCAGTTCAACACCTGGACGGGATACGAGCAGAACGAGAAATGGCGCCGGCTCGTCGAGAACGTTCTGACGCTCGATCCCGCCGCCGTGCAGCTCGCGATCCATCCGCTCGTGAAGAGCGTGCTGGACGCCTATATCGGCCCGGAATTCGCGCTCGTCGAAGCGCGCGGCTGGGAGACGATCGCGACCAAGACCAATTTCCACGGCTGGCACAACGACGCCTGGTTCCACCCCTCGGTGACGAACACGAATCCGCGGGAGGTGAAGCTCGCGATCTATCTGACCGACGTGGAGAGCGGCTTCTTCAGCTACATCAAGGGCTCCCACAAGGAGCGCGGCGCGGCGCGGCACTGGTCGCCCGCCGAGGTCGCCGCGATGGAAGACCGGCGCGAGAACGTGAAGGGCCCGGCGGGAACCGCCTTCCTGTTCGACACGGCGGGCATCCATTGCCAGTCGACGCCCGTGCTGACGAAGCGCAACGTGATCTTCTTCAACTATCACGACCCGGCGGTGCCCCTGCAGGACATCGACGTGGAATACGGCCGCTATCGCCCGCTGATCCTGAATGCCGGCTTCCTGCCGCCGCTCTCGGCGGAGGACAAGCGCATTCTCGGCTTCGGCTCGGCGCTCGGGGCGGAGGTCGGAAAAGCCGTGGTGGGGCGCGGCGTGACCCGCCGCTACCCGATGATCCACGACACGCTGCGCGCGGCGATGAAGCTCCGTCTCGAGATCCAGGAAATGGACCGGCAGCGGCGGCGCGTGACGGGGAAACTGGCGCGGATGCTCGGGGGGCGCGCCGCCCGTTGACGGGCGGGCGGAGGCCTATCGGCCGAGCATTCCGTCGAACCACGGCTTCTGATCGATGACCGCGCCGATGAAGACGGCGCGGTGATCCGCATCAGGGCCGACGTCCACGGTCTTGACGGGGACGCCGCCCAGCATGCTCTGCGTCATTTCCGGCAGTCGGGCGATCCCGATGGGCGTGACCTCGTCCTTGCCGCCCTGATAGGCCCGGAGCGGCGTCTTCGAACGCCGGCGATAGGCTTCGTTGTCGTCGAGCCGCCGCCAATAGGCGCTTTCGGCAGTATCCGCCGACGCCCGGAACTCGGGCTTCAGGAACTCGGCGAGCGTCGGCTTCGTCGCATTGAAGAAGGTCGTGAAGTCGCTTCGACCGGCGAAGAGATCGCGGGAGGCGGCGAGATATTCCGGACGGATCGCCGTCTCCGCGAGCCCCGGCAGGCCGTGATAGTTCTCGTGCGCCTGAAGCTGGATGGCCAATACGCCGGGGAGATAGGCCGCATCGATCGGCTGCGGATTGTTCATCCAACGCGTGACGGTGACGCGGATGTCCACGGGCGCGCTGGCCGCAGCGGCCGCCGTGACGGGCGCGCCGAGCGCTTCGAGTTTCTGCAGCAGGGCCATGGTCACCCAACCGCCCTGCGACCATCCGCTGATGAAGAGCCTGTCGGGCGTCCTTCCCAAGGATTCCAGAACGGCCTTCGCGGCCTGCAGCATGTCGTAGGTGGCCTGCTGCGTGCTGTTCTTGACAAGATAGGAGTCGGGAAGCGTCGAGTCGCCGCGGCCGAAGTAATCCGCTCCGATCACCGCATATCCCTGAGACGCGAAGCGCGCGATCATGATCCGCGTTTCCATGGAGGAATCGGGATTGGAGGGAACGTAGCTGCGGTCGAACACCGTGCCGTGCTGATAGGAGACGACGGGCAGGGTCTTCGCCCCGTCGTCGGGCACGGCGACGAGACCGGAGGCGATCGTCGGTCGATTGTTCCATTCCGGAACGACGGAGGCGTAGCGCACCTTGTAGAGCTTCACTCCGAAGCGGGCGGGCGGGAACTTGCCCCGAAACTCGGTCGGCATCGTCGAAGAGGCCATGAACTCGTCGAGTTCCGCGCCGAGGATCCGGTCGAGCCGGGCGACGTCATAGGTGCCGATGAGCCGATATTCGATTCCGGGGCCGACCCGCGTATAGCCCGGCGTCTGCGCGGACGAAGGGGACGCAGGTCCGAACCACGCCGCAACGCTCATGAAGCAGAGCAATCCCGCCGACCTCAGCCCCGTCAGAAGAGTCATCGTCCGCTCGTCCTTCGTCCCCGCGCGCACCGAATTGCACACTTTTAGGTTGTAACGTCTCCGCACGGGCCGGGGAAGGCGGCGAGGGACCGGGCCGGGCCGCCGGAGCGTGAGAAGGTCGGCGGGGCCGCGTGCAGCACGCCGCACATTTTTTGGGCGGCCAGCCCGATGCTCTGCCCGTCCGACGTGCAGAGGGACGGACGCATTCGGCAGAACCCTCATGAAAATGCGGTGAAGGCCGGCCGGCACGCCCCCTGCAATCGAGCTTCCCGACTTCGACACGGGAGGCTCTCATGGCGACTTTCGACGACCCTTTCAACTCCAAGTACCGACTGCGCAGCCGCGGCTGCTCCTGCGGGGCGCACGGTTCGCAGACGGAACATGACGAGGCGCTCTCCTCCGACGCGCAGAGCCGACGCGTCGTCGAAGGCGCGGTCATGCGCGCGCTGTTCCCGCAGGACGCGACCCGCCGCGCCTTTCTGAAGGCGGTCGGCGCGCCGACCGCCCTCGCCGCGATTTCCCAGTTCTTCCCGCTGGCGACGGCGACCGAGGCCTTCGCGCAGGCGGGCAAGCCGGAGAAGACGGACCTCAAGGTCGGCTTCATCCCGATCACCTGCGCGACGCCGATCATCATGGGCGCGCCGATGGGCTTCTACGCGAAGCAGGGGCTCAACGTCGAAGTGGTGAAGACCGCCGGCTGGGCGGTGATCCGCGACAAGACGCTGAACAAGGAATACGACGCCGCGCACATGCTTTCGCCGATGCCGCTCGCGATCTCGCTCGGCCTCGGGGCGAACCCGCAGCCCTACACGCTCTCGGCGATGGAGAACGTCAACGGGCAGGCGATCACGCTCGCCATGAAGCACAAGGACCGGCGGAACCCGAAGGACTGGAAGGGCTTCAAGCTCGCGGTGCCCTTCGACTATTCGATGCACAACTATCTGCTCCGCTACTATCTCGCGGAGGCCGGGCTCGACCCCGACACGGACGTGCAGATCCGCGCGGTGCCGCCGCCGGAGATGGTCGCCAATCTGCGCGCCGACAACATCGACGGATTCCTCGCGCCCGACCCGGTGAACCAGCGCGCGGTCTTCGACGGCGTGGGCTTCATCCACATGCTCTCCAAGGAGATGTGGGACGGGCATCCCTGCTGCGCCTTCGCCGCCTCCCGCGAATTCATGACCTCGATGCCGAACACCTATGCGGCGCTGATGCGGGCGATCATGGAAGCGACCGCCTATGCGCGGAAGGCCGAGAACCGCAAGCAGATCGCCGAGGCCATCGCGCCCGCCAACTATCTCAACCAGCCCGTGACGGTCGTCGAGCAGGTGCTGACGGGCACCTATGCGGACGGGCTGGGCAATATCCGGCGCGCGGCCGACCGCATCGATTTCGATCCCTTCCCTTGGGAATCCTTCGCGGTCTGGATCCTGACGCAGATGAAGCGTTGGGGACAGCTCAAGGGCGACGTGGATTATCAGGCCGTCGCCAAACAGGTGTTCCTCGCCACCGACGCGGCGAAACTCATGCGGGAGGCCGGCCTCGAACCGCCCGCCGCGACCACCAAGAGCTTCTCGGTGATGGGCAAGGTCTTCGATCCCTCGAAGCCCGACGACTACATCCGCAGCTTCGCGATCAAGAGGACCTGATCCGCCATGAACCTCTCGATCGGCACGCGCGCTTCGGCGCTTTCGGCCGTGATCCTCGTCGTCTTTCTCCTCGCGTGGCACGTCGCCACGCAGGGGTCGACGGCGGGGGGACCGCCGATGGATCCCGAATACGCCAAGCTCATGGGACTCACCGCGACGACGGGCAAATCGGCGATGCCGGGCCCGCTCGACGTCGGGGCGAAGCTGCTCGAACATCTGAGCCGGCCCTTCTACGACAACGGCCCGAACGACAAGGGGATCGGCATCCAGCTCGGCTGGTCGATCGCCCGCGTCGCGGCGGGATACGGGCTTGCGGCGCTCGTCGCGATCCCGCTCGGCTTCGTGATCGGCATGTCGCCGCTCCTCAGCCGCGCCTTCGACCCGTTCATCCAGATCCTGAAGCCCGTCTCGCCGCTCGCATGGATGCCGCTCGCGCTCTACACGATCAAGGATTCCGGAGCGTCGGCGATCTTCGTGATCTTCATCTGCTCGGTCTGGCCGATGCTGGTGAACACGGCCTTCGGCGTGGCGAGCGTCCGCAAGGAATGGCTCAACGTGGCCCGGACGCTGGAGGTCGGCCCCTGGCGGCGCGCCTTCACGGTGATCCTGCCCGCCGCGGCGCCGACGATCCTCACCGGCATGCGGATCTCAATCGGCATCGCCTGGCTCGTGATCGTCGCGGCCGAGATGCTCGTGGGCGGTACCGGCATCGGCTACTTCGTCTGGAACGAGTGGAACAATCTGTCGATCACCAACGTGATCACGGCCATCCTCGTCATCGGCATGGTCGGCATGCTGCTCGACCGCATGCTCGCGGTCGCCGCGCGCGCCGTCACCTTCCCGGAGTGATCCCATGAGCGAGAAATTCATCTCCTTCGAGGGGATCGCGCGTCGCTATCCCGCGCCGAACGGCGGCACGACCACGATCTTCGAAGACCTGTGGCTCGGCGTGCCGAAGGGCGAATTCGTCTGCGTCATCGGCCATTCCGGCTGCGGCAAGACCACGCTGCTCAACATCCTCGCGGGCCTCGACGCGCCGAGCGAGGGCGTGGTGCTGGTCGACGGAAGGGAGATCGCCGGGCCGAGCCTCGACCGCGCGGTCATCTTCCAGGGCCATGCGCTGCTGCCGTGGCGGACGGTGCTGGGCAACGTCGCCTATGCGGTCTCCTCGCGCCATCCGAAGAAGTCGAAGGCGGAGGTGGAGGCGCATGCGAAGCGCTTCATCAAGCTCGTCGGCCTCGAAGGCTCCGAGCACAAGCGGCCCGCCGAACTCTCGGGCGGCATGAAGCAGCGCGTGGGCATCGCCCGGGCGCTGTCGATCGAGCCCAAGATCCTGCTCATGGACGAGCCCTTCTCGGCGCTCGACGCGCTGACGCGCGGCACGCTGCAGGACGAGGTGCGCCGCATCTGCCGGGAGACCGGGCAGACCGTGTTCATGATCACGCACGACGTCGACGAGGCGATCTATCTCGCCGACCGCGTGGTGCTGATGACGAACGGACCCGGCGCGATGGTGGCGGAGACCGTGGTCAATCCGCTCCCCGTCGACCGCGAACGGACGGACCTGCACAAGCACCCGGCCTATTACCCGCTGCGCAACCATCTGATCGAGTTCCTCGTCACGCGCAGCCGCACCTTCAGGGATCACGTGCCCGCCGATCGCGACCCGCGGCGGCCGCCTCTGGTGCGCCCCGAAATTCCGGTTCCGGCCGCCGCTCCCGCCGCGGGCGGAACCGCTCCGCAGGCCGAAACCCTGCGCAACATCGCCTGAAACGAAAGAGGACATGCAGCCATGAAGAGAGCCGACCTCACCGAGAAGATCCTCGACATCAAGCGCGAGAAGGGCTGGACTTGGAGATACATCACCGACGAGATCGGCGGCATCTCGCCGGTGCTGATCGTCGGCGCGCTGCTCGGCCAGATGAAGCTCGTGATGCCGCTGGCCGAGAAGGCCGCCGCGCTGTTCGGCCTCTCGGAAGTCGAGAAGCGGATGCTGAACGAAGTGCCCTACCGCGGCACGCCGATGCCGCCCACGGATCCGCTGATCTACCGTTTCTACGAGATGGTCATGGTCAACGGCCCGGCGTGGAAGGCGCTGATCGAGGAGGAATTCGGCGACGGCATCATGTCGGCGATCGACTTCGACATCACGATCGACCGCCAACCGAACCCGAAGGGCGACCGCGTCGAGTTCCACATGTCGGGCAAGTTCCTGCCGTACAAATACTACGGCAACGAGCAGGGCATTCAGGATTACGGCTTCAAGGAGGTCTGAGGAGCAAGGGTTTTCCTCCGGGTCTTCCCCTGCCGTCATGGCCGGGCTTGTCCCGGCCATCCACGTCTTTGCGGCGCGAAGGAAGACGTGGATGCCCGGCACGAGGCCGGGCATGACGGAGAGATGCGGCCAATCCATGGATCGCCGCGTCGCTGCGCTCCTCGCGATGACGGAAAACGGCTATAGGAACGGGCGCTCCTCGCGGGCGCCCGTTTCCGTTTCAGAGTGCACGATGCCCAAGACCGTCGCCGTCGTCGGGTCCGGACCCGCAGGCCTGATCGCCGCCGAACGGCTCGCCGGGGCGGGCTTCGCCGTGACGGTCCATGACCGCATGCCGTCCGTCGGGCGGAAGTTCCTGCTCGCGGGACGCGGCGGGCTCAATCTCACCCATACCGAACCCTATGACGATTTCGTCGGGCGCTATGCCGAGGCCGCGCCCTTTCTGCGTCCGATGCTCGACGCCTTCCGGCCGGAGGATCTCGTCGACTGGGTCGAGGATCTCGGGGAAGAAACCTTCGAGGGCACGAGCGGGCGCGTCTTCCCGCGCAGCTTCAAGGCATCGCCGCTCCTGCGGAAATGGCTCGCCCGGCTCGACGGGCTCGGCGTGCGCTTCGCGCTGCGGCGACGCTGGACGGGGTGGACGCCGGAAGGCGCGCTGCGGTTCGAAGGACCGGAGGGCGAGGAGATCGTGACGGCCGACGCCGTGCTGCTCGCGCTCGGCGGGGCGAGCTGGCCGCGCATGGGCTCGGACGGCGCCTGGACGACGATCCTCGCGGAGAAGGGCGTGCCGCTCGCGCCTCTCCGCGCATCGAACATGGGCTTCGACGTCGCATGGTCCTCGATCATGCGGGAAAGGTTCGCGGGCGAACCGATCAAGCGCGCCTTCTTCTCGCATGCGGGCCGGGGCCTGCGCGGCGAGGCGGTCGTCACCGCGGAGGGGCTCGAGGGCGGAGCGATCTATGCGCTGTCCGCGTCGCTGCGCGAGACGATCGCGGCGGAGGGGGCGGCGGAACTCCGGATCGATCTCAGGCCGGACATGGCGGAGGAGCGGATCGCGGAGCGGTTGTCCGCGCCGCGCGGCAAGGCTTCGCAGGCGACCTTCCTGCATCGGGCGGCGGGGCTGTCTCCGGTGGGGATCGCCTTGATGCGGGAAAGCACCGGCGGCCCGCTGCCGGCCGAGGCGAAGGCGCTGGCGCGGCTGGTGAAGTCCGTGCCGCTGCGGCTCACGGGGGCGCGGCCGATCGAGCGGGCGATCTCGACGGCGGGCGGGGTCATGTTCGAGGCGGTCGACGACGGGCTGATGCTGAAGGCCCTGCCCGGCGTGTTCGTGGCCGGCGAGATGCTCGATTGGGAAGCGCCGACGGGCGGGTATCTGCTGACGGCCTGCTTCGCGACCGGCGTGCGGGCGGCGGAGGGGATTACGGGTTTCTGAACAACCCGTCATTGCGAGCGAAGGCGAAGCAATCCAGCCGGCGGTCGTGGATCGGACTGCGTGCCCGGCATGGATTGCCGCGTCGCTTCGCTCCTCGCAATGACGGGAAGCAAAGGATTCGACGCAACGACCGGAGCGCCCCTCCCCCGTCATGCCCGCGTCTGCGGGCATGACGGAGGTGTGCGCGGGGGGCATCGTCGTCGCTCCCGTGGATGCGCCTGCGCGCCCGACATGCCATGATCCCGAGCCGATTCCGTCCTCAGCCGCGGGTGCCATGACCGATACGCTTAGACCCCTGCAGAAGGGCGACCACGTCTTCCTCGTGGACGGCTCCTCCTACATCTTCCGCGCCTATCACGCGCTGCCCCCGCTGACGCGGAAGTCGGACGGGCTGCCGATCGGCGCGGTCGCGGGCTTCTGCAACATGCTGTGGCGGTTGGTGCGGGAGAGCGTCGCGGGCGAGAAGCCGACGCATCTCGCAGTGGTGCTCGACCATTCGGCCGTCACCTTCCGCAACGCGCTCTACGACAAATACAAGGAACACCGGCCCGAGCCGCCGGAGGACCTGCGACCGCAGTTCCGGGTGATCCGGCATGCCGTACGCGCCTTCGACATCCCCTGCATCGAACAGGCGGGCTACGAGGCCGACGACATCATCGCGACCTATGCGCGCCTCGCATCCGAGGCGGGCGCGACGACGACCATCGTGGCGTCCGACAAGGATCTCATGCAGCTCGTCGGCCGCGGCGTGACCATGTTCGATCCGATGAAGGACAAGCGGATCGGCGAAGGCGAAGTGATCGAGAAATTCGGCGTGCCGCCGGAAAAGGTCGTCGACGTGCAGGCGCTGATCGGCGACCCCGTCGACAATGTGCCGGGCGTGCCCGGCATCGGCGTGAAGACCGCGGCGCAGCTCATCCTCGAATACGGCGATCTCGAAACGCTGCTCGCCCGCGCGGACGAGATCAAGCAGCCCAAGCGCCGCGAGGCGCTGATGGAGAACGCGGAGATCGCGCGCATCTCCAAGACGCTGGTGCGCTTGGAGGATCATGTTCCGCTGAACACGCCGATCGAGGAGATCGGCGTGCATGATCCCGATCCGCGCCGGCTCGTGGCCTTCCTGAAGGCCATGGAGTTCAACCAGATCACGCGCCGCGTCGCGGAGGCCTACGACGTCGACGCGACGGTCGTCGACGCCGATCCCGAACTCGCCGCACCCGGCGCGGGCACGGGCTTCCGGACGGAAGCCGACATCGGCAAGCCCGCTCCCTCGCCCGACGGCGAGGCCGCGCAGCCGAGGACGGCGGGCGGAACGCCGCCCCATGACGACGGCGCGGGCGCGCCCGCATCGGCCGCCGAACGCATCCTCGCGCGGATCACCGCGATCCCGGTCGACCGTTCGCGCTACGAGACGGTGCGGACGCTCGACGCGCTCGACCGCTGGATCGCGGCCGCGCGGGAGGAGGGCGTCACGGCCTTCGACACGGAGACGACCTCGCTCGACGCGATGCGGGCGGAACTCGTGGGCGTCTCCTTCGCGGTCGCGCCGAACCGCGCCTGCTACGTGCCGCTGGGCCATGTGAGCGAAGGCGGGGCCGATCTCTTCGGCGGCGGAGCGCTCGTGGAAGGGCAGATCCCGCTGCGGCAGGCGCTCGACCGGCTGAAGCCGCTCTATGAAGACCCGACGGTGCTCAAGATCGGGCAGAACGTGAAATACGACCGGCTCGTGCTCGCGCGCTACGGCATCACCGTCGAGCCCTTCGACGACACGATGCTGATGTCCTCGGTGCTCGACACGGGCCGCAGCTTCACCGGCTTCGCCCGCGTCCCGATCGACAAGGCGTCGGAATATGCGGCCGAGGACGCGGACGTGACGTTCCGGCTCTGGTCGATCCTGAAGCCGCGGCTGGCGGCGGAGAGCATGGCGACGGTCTACGAGACGCTGGAGCGCCCCCTCGCCCCGGTGCTCTCGCGGATGGAACGACGCGGCATCGCGATCGACCGGCCATTGCTGTCCCGGCTCTCGGGCGAATTCGCGCAGTCGATGGCGCGGCTCGAGGCGGAAATCCATCACTTGGCGGGCGAAAGCTTCAATCTCGGCTCGCCCAAGCAGCTCGGCGACATCCTGTTCGGCAAGATGGGTCTGCCCGGCGCGAAGAAGACGGCGACGGGCGCGTGGTCGACGGGCGCGCAGGTGCTGGAGGAACTCGCCGATCAAGGGCATGAACTGCCGCGGCGCATCCTCGAATGGCGGCAGCTCGCGAAGCTGAAATCGACCTATGCCGATGCGCTGCCGACCTTCGTGCATCCCGAGACGCAGCGCGTCCATACCTGCTTCTCGATGGCCTCGACGACGACGGGTCGATTGTCCTCGTCGGAGCCCAACATCCAGAACATCCCCGTCCGGACGGAGGAAGGCCGCAGGATCCGGCAGGCCTTCGTCGCGACGCCGGGGCACAGGCTCCTGTCGGCCGACTATTCGCAGATCGAACTCCGGGTGCTCGCGCATATCGCGGACATTCCGCAGCTGCGCCGCGCCTTCGCCGAGGGCGTCGACATCCATGCGATGACGGCGTCGGAAATGTTCGGCGTGCCCGTCCAAGGCATGGATCCGATGGTGCGTCGTCGCGCCAAGGCGATCAATTTCGGCATCATCTACGGCATCTCGGCCTTCGGCCTCGCCAACCAGCTCGGCATCGGACGCGAGGAGGCCGGGGCCTATATCCGGAAATACTTCGAACGCTTCCCGGGCATCCGCGACTATATGGAAGAGACCAAGCGCTTCGCCCGGCAGAACGGCTACGTGGCGACGGTCTTCGGGCGGAAGGCGCATTATCCGCAGATCCATTCGAAGAACCCGGCGGAACGCGCCTTCATGGAACGCGCGGCGATCAACGCGCCGATCCAAGGCTCGGCGGCCGACATCATCCGCCGCGCGATGGTGCGGATGGAGGACGCGCTCGCCGAAGCGAAGCTCTCCGCGCGGATGCTGCTGCAGGTGCATGACGAACTCGTGTTCGAACTGCCCGAAGGCGAGGTGGAGGCGACGATCCCGGTCGTGCGGCGGATCATGGTCGACGCCCCGCATCCCGCGGTGACGCTGTCGGTCCCGCTGCAGGTGGATGCGCGGGCCGCGGGGAATTGGGACGAGGCGCATTGAGGAGCGCAGCCCCGTCCGGGCAGGAAGACGCGGATGCCCGCAGGCGCGGGCATGACGGCAGGGGCCCGGCTGCGGGCGACGTCGACTTTGCCTTGCGGCGGCGGAAATCCGCTCCCATCTGAACCGCACGACACGCGCCCCGAGGAGCCTCCGTGACGCCGACGATCTCGACCGTTCTCATCGGCCTTTGTTCGGCGTTCATCCCTTCCACGGCCTTCGCGGCGTCGCTCGACGGAGCGGCGCTCGGCCCCGTCTGGGCGGTTCCCTTCGCCGGCATGCTGCTGTCGATCGCGCTCGGGCCGTTGCTGGCCCCGCATTTCTGGCATGCGCATTACGGCAAGATCGCCGCCTTCTGGGGCGCGCTCGCCGCGGGCGCGCTCGCCGCTTGGGTCGGCCCCGGCGGCGCGACGGAAGCCGTCGTCCACGTCTTCCTGCTCGAATATCTGCCCTTCATCCTGCTGCTGCTGGCGCTGTACACCACGGCGGGCGGCATCGTGGTCTCGGGCAATCTGCACGGCTCGCCCGGCATGAATACGGGCCTGCTCGCGACGGGCGCGGTGATGGCGAGCTTCGTGGGAACGACCGGGGCGTCGATGATCCTGATCCGCCCGCTGCTGCGCGCGAACGACGACCGGAAGAACCGGGTGCACACGGTCGTCTTCTTCATCTTCATCGTCTCGAACATCGGCGGCGGATTGACGCCGCTCGGCGATCCGCCGCTCTTTCTCGGCTTTCTGAAAGGCGTCGACTTCTTCTGGACGACCACACATCTGTGGCAGGAAACGGCGTTCACGCTGGTCGTCCTGCTCGGCCTCTTCTTCCTGATCGACTCATGGCTCTACGCCAAGGAAGGTCGCCTGCCGAAGGACCCGACGCCCGACGCGCCGATCAGGCTCGAAGGGATGATCCAGCTGCCGCTCGTCGCCTGCATCGTCGGCGCGATCCTGTTGAGCGGCGGCTGGAAGCCGGGGTCGATCCATGTCCTCGGAACCGATTGGCCGATCCAGAACATCGTCCGCGAAGGAGTGATGATCGCGGTGACGATCCTATCGCTCGCGGTCGCCCGTCGGGAGCATCGCGAGGCGAACGCCTTCGATTGGGAGCCCATCCGCGAGGTCGCCAAGCTCTTCGCGGGGATCTTCGTCTGCATCATTCCCGTGATGGCGATCCTCCAGGCGGGACAGGCGGGAGCCTTCGCGCCGCTCGTCTCGCTCGTGCGGGGACCGGACGGCGCGCCGAATCCCGAAGCCTTCTTCTGGCTCACGGGCACGCTGTCCGCCGTGCTCGACAATGCACCGACCTATCTCGTCTTCTTCGAACTGGCGGGCGGCGATCCGGCGCGGCTGATGACGGAAGGCGCGGCGGTGCTGGCCGCGATCTCGATGGGCGCGGTGTTCCTCGGAGCCATGACCTATGTCGGCAATGCGCCGAATTTCATGGTCTATGCGATCGCGCGCGGCGCGGGCGTTCCGATGCCGAGCTTCTTCGGCTTCCTGCGCTGGTCGATCGGCATTCTTGGACCCGTGCTGCTCTTGATGAGCCTGATCTTCATCGAATAGGGCTTCCCCCCGGCGAAGACCGCGTTAATCTCCGCCGCCGAACGACCGGGCGACAGATCCGGCGCAGCAAGGGCGGGTGGGTATGAAGACGTGGATGACGGGGGCGGCCGTCGCGGCCGCCGCGACGATCGCCTGGCCGGAAACGGCCTTCGCGGCCGAAGGGCTGAAAGGCGCCGAATTGGGGCGGCTCTGGGCGGTCCCCTTCGTCGGAATCCTGCTCTCGATCGCGCTCTTCCCGCTGCTCGCGCCCCATTTCTGGGAGCATCATCAGGGCAAGATCGCGGCCTTGTGGGGTCTGCTCGTCGCGGCGCCGATGGCGGCGATCTTCGGCGGAACGCCCACGGCGGGAGCGCTGATGCATGCCTTCCTGCTCGAATATCTGCCCTTCATCCTGCTGCTGCTCGTGCTGTTCACGACGGCGGGCGGCATTCTGATCCAAGGCAACATCCACGGCTCGCCCACGACCAATACGGCGCTGCTCGCGATCGGCGCGGTGCTGGCGAGCTTCATCGGGACGACGGGCGCGTCGATGGTGATGATCCGCCCGATGATCCGTGCCAATGACGGCCGCCGCCACAACGTGCATGTCGTGGTGTTCTTCATCTTCCTCGTCTCGAATCTCGGCGGCTCGCTGACGCCGCTCGGCGATCCGCCGCTGTTCCTCGGCTTCCTGAAGGGCGTCGACTTCTTCTGGACGACCAAGCATCTCTTCGGCGAGACGCTGGTCGCTTCGGGGATCGTGCTGGGCGTCTTCTTCCTGCTCGACACTTATCTCTACAAGCGCGAGGGCATCCTGGCGCCCGTCAAGGATCCGACGCCGGATTCCGCCTTCGCGATCCGCGGGCTCGTCAATCTCGCGCTGATCGGCGTGGTGATCGCGGCGATCCTCGTCAGCGCCTCGTGGAAGCCCGGCGTGGCCTTCACCGTGCTCGGCACGCCCGTGGAATGGCAGAACCTGCTGCGCGACGCCGTGTTCGTGGCCGTCACCGTGGTCTCGATGAAGATCACCAAGACGGAGTTCCGGGAGGCCAACGGCTTCACCTGGGGTCCGATCCTCGAAGTGGCGAAGCTGTTCGCGGGCATCTTCACGGCGATGATCCCGGTGCTGGCGATGCTGCGGGCGGGGGCGGACGGCCCCTTCGCCTCGCTGGTGGCGCTGGTCTCGAAGCCCGACGGCTCGCCCGACAACGTCGCCTATTTCTGGCTGACGGGAGCGCTCTCGTCCTTCCTCGACAATGCGCCGACCTATCTCGTCTTCTTCGAATTGGCGGGCGGGGACGCGCAGGTGCTGATGACGCAGGGCGCGCTGACGCTGGCCGCGATCTCCTGCGGCGCGGTGTTCATGGGCGCGAACAGCTATATCGGCAATGCTCCGAACTTCATGGTCTACGCCATCGCGCGCGAGCAGGGCGTGAAGATGCCGAGCTTCTTCGGCTACATGCTCTGGTCGGGTGCGGTGCTGATCCCGACCTTCGTGGTGGTGACGCTGATCTTCTTCCGCTGACGGCGCGGAGAAACCGGAAAAGAAAACGGCGGCCCGAGGGCCGCCGTTTTCGTCTGCGGAAAAGGGACGGGACGATCGTCCCGGATCACTCGGCCGCGAGACGGCTCGCGGGAGCGGCGGCGCGGACGTCGGCGTCGACATGCTGCTCGAACTTCTCGAAATTCGTGCGGAACATGTCGACCAGCTTGCCCGCCATCTCGGCGAAGGCCGCCTTGTCCTGCCAGGTCTTGACCGGATAGAGGATGTGCGGCTCGACGCCCGGCACCGAGGTCGGGACCGAGAAGCCGAAATAGGGGTCCGTGCGGAAGTCGGCGCGGTTCAGCGAGCCGTCGCGCGCGGCCGTGAGCAGGCGGCGCGTGACGCGGATCGGCATGCGACGGCCGACGCCGTATTTGCCGCCCGTCCAGCCGGTGTTGACGAGCCAGCAGTCGACGTCGTGCTTGGCGATGAGGTCGCGCAGCATGTTGCCGTAGACCGACGGGTGACGCGGCACGAAGGGCGCGCCGAAGCAGGTCGAGAACGTCGCCTGCGGCTCCGTCACGCCCTTCTCCGTGCCCGCCACCTTGGCGGTGTAGCCGGAGAGGAAGTGATACATCGCCTGCGCGGGCGTCAGCTTCGCGATCGGCGGCATCACGCCGAAGGCGTCGCAGGTCAGCATGACGATGTTCTTCGGCATGCCCGCGAGGCCCGTCGAGGAGGCGTTTGCGATGAAGTCCAGCGGATAGGCGATGCGGGTGTTCTCGGTGCGCGAGCCGTCGTCGAAGTCGGGACGGCCCTGCTCGTCGAGCACCACGTTCTCCATCACGGTGCCGAAGCGTTCCGTGGTGTCGTAGATCTCGGGCTCGGCCTCGCGCGACAGCTTGATCGCCTTGGCGTAGCAGCCGCCTTCGAAGTTGAAGATGCCTTCCGGGCCCCAGCCGTGCTCGTCGTCGCCGAGCAGCGTGCGGTTCGGATCGGCGGAGAGCGTGGTCTTGCCCGTGCCGGAGAGGCCGAAGAAGAGCGCGGAGTCGCCCGCGTCGCCGACATTCGCCGAGCAGTGCATCGGCATGATCTTCTTGTTCGGCAGAACGTAGTTCAGATAGGTGAAGACCGACTTCTTCATCTCGCCCGCATAGGACGTGCCGCCGATGAGCACGATGTTGCGGGTGAAGTCGATGGCGATGACCGTCTCGGAGCGGCAGCCGTGGCGGGCCGGATCGGCCTTGAAGCTCGGCAGGTCGACGATGGTCATCTGCGGCACGTAACCCGCGATGTCGTCGTGCCGGGGACGGATCAGCAGGTTGCGGATGAAGAGCGAGTGCCAGGCGTATTCCGTGAACACGCGGGCGCGGACGCGGTGCGAGGGATCCGCCGCGCCGTAGAGATCCTGCGCGAAGAGTTCCTTGCCCTTGGCGTGCTCGATGAAGTCGGCGAGCAGAACCTCGAAATGGGCCTGGCTCATCTTGCCGTTGTTGTCCCACCAGATCGTGTCGCGGGTGGTATCGTCCTCGACGACGAACTTGTCCTTGGGCGAGCGGCCCGTGTGGACGCCGGTCTGGGCGACGATGGGGCCGCCCGCGGCGAGGCGCGCTTCCTGACGGCGGATCGACTCCTCGTAGAGCCGGGGAGCTTCCATGTTCCAGAAGACCTTTTGAAGGTCCTTGAATCCGAAGGTCTCGGCGCCTGCGGCGCTGTTGAAGGTACCGACGTTGATCACCTGAGAACTCCTCGCCCGCCGCCGGTCTTCCGGCCGCCTTTTGCTTCGTCCCGTCACGCCCGCCCGGAAGGTCCGGCTTCGGCCGCACGGGCTCGTCGCGGCCCTCCTGCGAAGCCCGCGCTCGACCTATGAGCACGACGACGGGCCTTAAACAAGACGTTTTCGCAACTGTACGGTTGCAGCCCGACGAAAGAAGAAGCCAAGGAAAATGCCCGGTTCATCTTTCGAACTTTTTCAATCGGTTTAACCCGTTATGGACCCGGCTGAACGCGCGGATACGGCGAGACGATGCAGCATGAGGCGCAATCCTTCTCCGTCCGTCACGCGCTCGGGGAAAGGCAGCCTTGCGGTCATGTCGGCCGCCGAAAGGTCGCAACCGGCCGGATCGATTCCCGTCATCCGCCATCGTGCGGCGGGGAGCCCGAGCAGCTTTTCGGCATAGAGCTTCGCCGTTTCGGGATGGTCCTCGTTCATGTGGCCGATCGCGCCCTCCTCCGTCGCGACGAGTTCGGCGGCGTCCGCGAGGTCGAGAACGAGATCGGACCGGTCCATCCTGAAGGCCTTGCCGAAGCCGCCGTTGAGGCTGCCCCGTTCGATCTCCAGCTTGAAGAAGCCGAAATCGGGAAAGTCGACATAGAGGGCGGCCTTGGGTTGGCGCGCGAGGAAGCGACGGCGGATCCGCGCGCCGATCTCCCCGTCCCGCTCGACCGGAACCGCCCGACAGGTCAACGTGATCCGGGGATGGGCGAGCGGATCGCCCTTGCCGTCCTCGCCGACGAGCAGAGAGCAGCGCGGATCCGCCATGAGATGACCCGTATGGTGGGACAACTGCGAGACGAGGATCAGGGGCGTGCCGTCGACGTCGGTCGCGAGGCTCGTCAGGCTGACGAAGGGGTGCCCGGTCGAGGGCTCGAGCGTTCCGAGCGACCCGCGGCGGGCGGAGCGGATCAGCCTTTCGGCCGTCGCTCGGGATTCGTCGTCGGCGGGGCGGACGGGGTCGTTCATCCTTCGCTCTCCTCGCCTCATGCCGAAGGTCTCACGGCGGCGCGTGGCGACAATAGACGAGCCGCCGACGAGGACGAAACCGAAAGGCGGACGCCTGCAGCGCCGCAGCCGGAATGCGGCGACGGTCGGGCAGGATGACGATTCGGACCGCACAGGCCATGATTCGGCCGCGCTCCCTCCCCATATAAGCTTCGTACTTGCCGCGCTCGAGAGAGAGACATGCCGACCATCGCCCTCGTGGACGACGACCGCAACATCCTGACCTCGGTTTCCATCGCCCTCGAAAACGAGGGCTATCGGGTGCAGACCTATACGGACGGCGCCTCGGCGCTCGAAGGGCTGCGGCAGACGCCGCCGGACCTTGCGATCTTCGACATCAAGATGCCCCGCATGGACGGAATGGAGCTTCTGCGCAGGCTCCGCCAAAAATCGGATCTGCCCGTCATCTTCCTGACCTCCAAGGACGAGGAGATCGACGAACTCTTCGGGCTCAAGATGGGAGCCGACGACTTCATCCGGAAACCGTTCTCGCAGCGGCTCCTCGTCGAGCGCGTGAAGGCCGTGCTGCGGCGTGCCGGCAATCGCGAGCCCTCGGCCGTGAAGGAGGGCGACGCCCGCGTACTCGAACGCGGCCAGTTGGTCATGGATCCCGAACGGCACACCTGCACCTGGAAGGGCCTGCAGGTGACGCTCACGGTGACGGAGTTCCTGATCCTGCAGGCGCTCGCTTCGCGCCCGGGCGTCGTGAAGAGCCGCAATGCGCTCATGGACGCCGCCTATGACGATCAGGTCTATGTCGACGACCGCACCATCGACAGCCACATCAAGCGGCTGCGCAAGAAGTTCAAGGCGGTGGACGACGACTTCGAAATGATCGAAACCCTCTACGGCGTGGGCTATCGCTTCAAGGAAGCGTGAGAACGCCGCACGGACGACCGGAATGACGAGCGAGGTCGGGACGGAACAGGGCGCGGAGTCCGGCGCCAAACGCCGGCGGGCGCTGCGCGACCGCTTGCGGATCGCGGCACGGGTCCTCGCGGCGCGCGCCTCGTCGAGCCTCGTCCGGCGGATCGTCGTGCTGAACCTCGCGGGCCTGTTCGCGCTGTTCGTCGCCTTTCTCTATCTCAACCAGTTCCGCGAAGGGCTGATCGACGCGCGCGTCCAGAGCCTTCTCACGCAGGGCGAGATCATCGCCGGGGCGATCGCCGCGTCCGCGACGGTGGAGACCGACACGATCACGATCGATCCGGACAAGCTGCTCCAGCTGCAGGCGGGAGAAAGCGCCGGTGCGGCCGAGGAATCCATCCTCGAATTCTCGATCAATCCCGAACGCGTGGCCCCGCTGCTGCGCCGGCTCGTGACGCCGACGCGGACGCGCGCCCGCATCTACGACCGCGAAGGATCGCTCGTGCTGGATTCGCGCTCGCTCTACCGCGCGGGCGACATCATCCGGTTCGAACTCCCGCCGCCGACGATGGAGCCGGACACGCTGATCGAGCGGACATGGAACACCGTGAAGCGGCGCTTCGGTCGGATCGAGACGCCGCTCGCGGAAGAGATCGGCGCCACCAACGCCCGGAACCTGCCCGAAGTGCTGCGGGCCCTCGGCGGGCAGGCCTCGAGCACGGTGCGCGTGAACGCGCGCGGCGAAACGATCGTCTCGGTGGCCGTGCCCGTGCAGCGTTTCCGCGCGGTGCGCGGCGCGCTGCTGCTCTCCACGCAGGGCGGCGACATCGACGCGACCATCGCCGCCGAACGCATGGCGATCCTGCGCGTGTTCCTGATCGCGGCGGCGGTCATGCTGGTGGTTTCGGCGGTGTTCGCGGGCACGATCGCGGGGCCGATGCGGCGGCTCTCGGCGGCGGCCGACCGCGTCCGGCGCGGAACGCGGGTGCGCGAGGAGATCCCCGACTTCACCGACCGTTCGGACGAGATCGGCCATCTTTCGGGATCGCTGCGCGACATGACGCGGGCGCTCTACGACCGGATCGACGCGATCGAGAGCTTCGCCGCCGACGTGGCCCATGAATTGAAGAACCCGCTGACCTCCCTGCGCAGCGCGGTGGAGACCCTGCCGCTCGCCCGCAACGAGGAAAGCCGCGCGCGGCTCCTCGCCGTGATCCAGCACGACGTGCGGCGGCTCGACCGGCTGATCAGCGACATTTCCGACGCCTCGCGCCTCGACGCCGAACTCGCGCGGGCGGAGGCCGAGCCCGTCGACATGAAGAACCTGATCCTGACGGTGACTTCGATCGGCAACGAGATCCATTCCTCGGAGGCGCAGATCCGGGTGACGGTGTCGCCGGATCCCGCCCCGGCGGAGGCCTTCTTCGTGATCGGCCATGAATCCCGGCTGAGCCAGGTGATCAACAATCTGCTCGACAACGCGCGCTCCTTCTCCGATCCGACAGGGGAGGTGCGGGTGCATCTCGCCCGGCGCGGGTCGATGGTGGAGATCGCCGTCGAGGACGACGGACCGGGCATCCCGCCCCATGCGCTCGAACGCATCTTCGAGCGCTTCTACACGGACCGTCCGGAACAGGGCTTCGGCCAGAATTCGGGGCTCGGACTGTCCATCTCGCGCCAGATCGTCCACGCCCATCGCGGCGTCGTGCGGGCGGAGAACAGGCTCGATTCCTCCGACGGCTCCGGCGAGCCGCGCCGCCTCGGCGCCCGCTTCATCGTCTCGATCCCGGCGGCGCGATGACCTACGTCCATGCAAGCGCCGTGGTCGTGGGCGAGGCGGGCGTGCTGATCCGCGGTCCGTCGGGCGCGGGGAAATCGACGCTGGCGCGGCGGATCGTCGATGCGGCGACGCGCGACGGCCTGTTCGCCCGGCTGGTGGGCGACGACCGCATCGCCGCGGAACGGGTCCATGACCGGGTGATCCTGCGCCCGCATCGGGCGATCCTCCACGCCGTCGAGATCCGCGGCCTCGGAATCGGCGCGACCGCGGCCGAGAAAGGCGCGGTTCTCAGGCTCGTGGTCGACTGCACGGAGGCGACGCCGTCGCGCCTGCCGACGATCGACGAGGAGGCGACGGAGATCGACGGCGTCGGCATCAGGCGCATCGCCTGCCGGGCGCATGACGAGGACAGGGTTCTCGCGGCGCTGGGTCACGGCGTCTTCACGGTTCCGCCGCCGCGATGAACAAAGATCAAAAGCGGCTTGAAGTTTGCGCCGCAGTGCACAAAATGCAGGTCACGCGTCTCTGCGACGCGCCGGAGAAGGCTCGATGATCGGAATGGTGCTCGTGACGCACGGCCGGCTCGCCGTGGAGTTCCGAGCTGCTTTGGAGCATGTGGTCGGACCTCAGAAGCAGGTCGAGACCATCACGATCGGGCCGGAAGACGATATGGAGCAGCGACGCCGCGACATCGTGGACGCCGTCCACCGCGTCGACTCCGGACACGGGGTGGTCGTCCTGACCGACATGTTCGGCGGCACGCCGTCCAATCTCGCGATTTCCGTGATGAACGGCTCGCGCACCGAGGTGGTTGCAGGCATCAACCTGCCGATGCTGATCAAGCTCGCCAGCGTGCGCGGCGACTGCGACCTCGACAAGGCCGTGACGCAGGCGCAGGATGCGGGCCGCAAATACATCAATGTCGCGAGCCGCGTGCTCGCCGGAAAGTAAGATCGAGACCGCATTGAGCGAAGAGCCCTGTCCGCCCGCGCCCGTTCCCGACGGGGCTCTGGTCCGCGAACTTCCCATCGTCAACAAGAAGGGTCTGCACGCCCGCGCCACCGCGAAATTCGTGCAGACGGCCGACTCCTACGACGCGGAGATCACCGTCACGCGTTGCGGCGAGACCGTAGGCGGCACCTCGATCATGGGCATCCTGACGCTGGGCGCAGGCATCGGCACGACGATCACGGTGACGGCCCTCGGCCCCGAGGCGCAGGACGCGATGGACGCGATCACGGCGCTGGTGGCGGACCGGTTCGGGGAAGAAGAGTAAAGGCTTCCCCTCCCCCGCATTCGAGGCTTCCGCATAAGCCCTCATGGTTGGAGACGTGCGGCCGCAAGGCGCTCCCCACCTTGGTGCAGGTTCGGAAACCCGCCTTCGGGAGGGCCGTCGAGACCTGTCGTCTCTTCTCGATGTCGGACGGCAGGGGCACTCCCTCCTCCCCTTGCGGGAGAAGGACGCGGATCACGAACGGCTCGCCTCGGCGCTCCTTTCTCCCGAATAGCGGACGGCTGCACCTTGACGGGATGAGGCCTTCTCGAAAGTCATCCCGGCATGGATTTGCCGGTAGGACATAAAGATTTCTTTATATCTTTATTGCACCCCCGCCCGGCCCCTGCTATCAGGACGCCGAATTCCTCGAAGCGGGCCGTATCCCCGTGCCCGCCACCGTCCGACATGCGCCGGGAGATCCCATGAGCCAGCATTTCAACGACTACCGCGTCGCCGACATCGGTCTCGCCGATTGGGGCCGCAAGGAGATCGCCATCGCCGAGACGGAAATGCCCGGCCTGATGGCCACGCGCGCCGAATACGGCGCGGCGCAGCCGCTCAAGGGCGCGCGCGTCGCGGGCTCGCTGCACATGACCATTCAGACCGCCGTGCTGATCGAGACGCTGCAGGCGCTCGGCGCGGACGTGCGCTGGGCCTCGTGCAACATCTATTCGACGCAGGATCACGCCGCGGCGGCGATCGCGGCCAAGGGCACGCCCGTCTTCGCGATCAAGGGCGAGAGCCTCGAGGACTATTGGGACTACACCCACAAGATCTTCGAATGGGGCGACGGCGGCACGCCGAACATGATCCTCGACGACGGCGGCGACGCGACGCTGCTGATCCATCTCGGCATCCGCGCCGAGAACGGCGACGTCGCCTTCCTCGAAGGTGCGACCAATGAAGAGGAAGAAGTCCTCTTCGCCTCGATCAAGAAGCGCCTGAAGTCGAACCCGGGCTGGTACGGCCGCAACGGCCAGGCCATCAAGGGCGTGACCGAAGAGACCACCACGGGCGTGCATCGCCTCTACATGATGCAGAAGGAGGGCAAGCTCCTCTTCCCGGCGATCAACGTGAACGACTCGGTCACGAAGTCGAAGTTCGACAATCTCTACGGCTGCCGTGAATCGCTGGTCGACGGCATCCGCCGCGGCACGGACGTGATGATGGCGGGCAAGGTCGCCATGGTCGCGGGCTTCGGCGACGTGGGCAAGGGCTCGGCCGCTTCGCTGCGCAACGCCGGCTG
>JAIXTT010000021.1 GCA_027483795.1 Hyphomicrobiales bacterium | reverse complement strand
GACGGCCGTCGAACGGCTCGACGTAGATCGTCCGACCCTTGCCGATGCGGTTCGGGTTCAATCGGCATTGGCGATCCGGATCCTTCTGCAGGCGCCGATGCGCGCGAAGAACCTGGCGGCGCTCGATCTCGAACGGCATTTCGACGTGGTGAGCCCGACGCAGGCCCACATCGTCGTCGAAGCCGAAGACGTCAAAAACGGCAAGACGCTCGACTTCGTCATCGGCGGAAGCGCGCTGCGGCTTCTCGAGCTCTATGTCGACGTCTATCGGCCCTTGCTCCTCGCCGATCGTTCGTCATCGGCCTTGTTCGTCTCGCGGACGGGACGCGTGAAGACGCCCGCCGAGCTCGGCGCGCAGATCCAGCGCTTCATTCTGGAAGAGACCGGGCTGCGCATGCACACACATTTGTTCAGGCATTTGTGCGGTTTCATTTATCTGCGGGCCTTCCCCGGCCAATACGAGCCGGTCCGCCAATTGCTCGGCCACAAGGACATCCGCACGACGGTCGCCTTCTACCTTGGCCTTGAGGAGGACGCCGCGTTCAAGCGCTACGGCGAAGTCCTCGATCGCCTGTCGGGGGATGAGGAGGATGACGATGCCGTCTGATATCCCTCCCTCGTTCAAGATCGCCTATCTCCCGCCCGAAGTCTGGCCCGCTCCGTGCCGAGCGCGCTGGGAGGAGGCTTTCGCGGAGACGGGTCTGTTCGACGAGCCCAAACCTGCAACCCGGTGGCGCCGGGCGACGATCCGCAAGAACCGTTCGGGCTTCGGAGCCCTCGTCTCGTGGACCCTTCATGCGGGCCTGCATGATCCCGCCGCCGACATCGGGAGCGTCGTAACGCGCGATCATGTAGCGGGCTTCGTAGCCGCCATGAGGGAGGAAGACTACGCGCCCTATACGGTCGCCTGCCATGTTCAGGAGATCCATGACTGCGCGTGCGTCATGGATCCCTCTGGCGACTGGTCCTGGCTGCTCAACGCCGTCAAACGGACGCGGGCCTCGGCCCGCCCCCTGAGGAACAAGCTTTCCCGCCTTCAGCCTGCGGAGCGGCTCGAACGGCTCGGCCTCGATCTCATGGACAGGGCGCAGAGCGATCCCCACCTCACCCGCTACAAACGCGCGCTGATGTTCCGGGACGGCTTCATGATCGCGTTTCTGATCCGTCGTCCGCTGCGCATTGCAAATCTGCAATCGATGGATCTCGACGGCAGGGTCGTTCTGCGGGAGCGCTCGGCGGTCCTCGTCTTCCCCGCCGAGGAGATGAAGGGCAAACGCCCCTTCGAGGTCGCTTTTCCGCCGGAACTCTTCGGAGCACTAGAGACCTATCTCGCGATCCATCGTCCCTTTCTGCTCTCGCTCGGGGGACACGGAACCGACCTCCCAGCACTCTGGATTTCGAACGAGGGTCTGCAGATGGCCGACGTCTCGATCCGCAACATGATCAAGAAGCGGACGGCCCGGGCCTTCGAGCACGACCTCACCCCGCATCTCTTCCGGGATTCGAGCGTGACCACGCTCGTTCGCGACGCGCCGGAATCGGCGAGGATCACCCGCAGCATCCTCGGTCACGCGACGCTCGACGTGACCAACAAGCATTACAACCAGGCCCGCATGGTCGAGGTCTCCCGCAGGCATACCGACCTGATCGAACGCCTTCTCGATGACGCACAGCCGGAGCCCGTCCCATGCGAGCCGTGATCTACAGCCGCTTCTCCTCGACGCTTCAACGTGAGGCTTCGATCGAGGATCAGGTGGAGGTCTGCCGTCGTTATGCGGTTCAGCAGGGCTGGACGGTGACGGAGGTCTATACGGATGCGGCGATCAGCGGGGCGAGCCGTTTCCGGCCGGGGTTCCAGAAGCTTTTGGAGGATGCGGGGCGCAAGCGCTTCGAGATCGTGATCTGCGAGGCGGTGGATCGGCTCGGGCGCAGGCTTGCGGATACGGCCGATCTTCAGGACCGTCTCGCGTTTTACGGGATCCGGCTGGTGACGCCCTCGCTCGGGGATGTGACGCAGATCCATGTCGCGGTCATGGGCATGATGGCGCAGATGGCGCTGAAGGATCTCGGCGAGAAGACGCGACGCGGCCAGTTGGGTCGCGTGCTCAAGGGCAAGGTCGCGGGCGGTCTCGCTTACGGCTATCGCGTCGTCCAAGGCGAGGACGGCGGCGGCGGAACGAGGCGGATCGAAGAGGAAGAAGCCGCGGTCGTGCGCCGGATCTTCCGAACCTTCGCCGCGGGGCGGAGCCCCGAAGCGATCGCGCGCGATCTCAACCGCGAAGGCGTGCCGGGCCCGGGCGGCCGACCCTGGTCGAACACGACGATCCGAGGACAGGCCGATCGCGGAACGGGCATTCTGAACAATGCGCTCTATCGCGGCGTCATCGAATGGAACCGCTGCAGCTATGTGAAGGATCCTCGGACGGGCAGGCGCGTCGCGCGCCCGAACCCGCCCGAGCGTCGTGAGGTGCAGGAAGCCCCCGAACTCCGGATCGTCGACGAGGCTCTCTGGCAAAAGGCGAAGGACCGGCAGATCGCCGTGCGGCCGCGTGCGATGACGGAGACGAGCGGTTCGGCGTCGGGTGCTGCGCTCAACGAGAGCCATCGCAGCCGCTTTCTGCTCTCGGGGCTGCTGCGTTGCGGCTCATGCGGCGGCGGCTACACGATCGTCGGCAAGGACCGTTACGGCTGCGCGACGCGAAGGCAGAAGGGCACCTGCGACAATCCCCGCACGATCATGCGCGCTCCGATCGAAAGCCGCGTCCTCGACGGATTGAAGGAGCGTCTTCTCGCGCCGGAGATCGTGGCCGCATTCGTGGCGGGGTTTCGGGAGGAGGCGATGCGCGAACGGGAGGAGCGCAAGGCGAGGGAACGGGGCAGGGAGAAGAAGCGGACCGAACTCGAACGGAAGATCGCGGGCCTCATGCAGGCGATCGAGGACGGTTTTTACGAGCCCGCCATGAAGGAGCGGATGCGGGAACTGCAGGCCGAGAAGGACGCACTCGGAACGGAGGCGGACGGCGGGACCGGGCCCGAGTTCGACGTCCTGCTTCATCCGAACCTCCCGGAGCTTTACCGGCGGAAGGTCGCGGAGTTGGAGCGGGTTCTGGATGGTCCCGACCGTGAGGAGGCGATGGATCTGATCCGTTCGATGATCGACCGGGTGGTTCTCGTCCCGCGCGCGGACGGTCCTGGTCTGGACGCGGAGCTTTACGGCGACTTGGCCGCGATCCTGTCCGCTTGTTCGGGGGCTCAAAACGGCGAACGCCCCATGGCGTTTGGGCCTATGG
>JAIXTT010000027.1 GCA_027483795.1 Hyphomicrobiales bacterium | reverse complement strand
TGTTCTTGGCGATGGGACCCGCGCCTTCAAGCCGGTCGCCTTCCTTGCGCCAGAAGATGTATCCGAGCCCCGGCTGGCCCTCGCCCTGCGCCCAGGAATTCATGCGGTCGCAGAAGGCGCGGCTCCCGCCCTTCGGCGCGGGGATCGCCCAGACGCGGTTCTTCTCGTCCTCGAGCATGCGCGCGAAGACCTTGAAGTTCGAGCCGCGGAAATGCTCCGAGACGTCCTGCATGACGATCGGGTTGCGCAGGTCCGGCTTGTCGGAGCCGTATTTCTGCATCGCTTCCGCATAGGGAATCCGCGGCCACGGGCTCGGCGTCACATGCTTGCCGTCGCCGAATTCACGGAACACGCCGCCGATCACGGGTTCGACCGCCGCGAACACGTCTTCCTGCGTCACGAAGCTCATTTCGAGATCGAGCTGGTAGAACTCGCCCGGCAGTCGGTCGGCCCGCGGGTCCTCGTCGCGGAAGCAGGGCGCGATCTGGAAGTAGCGGTCGAAGCCCGCCATCATCAGGAGCTGCTTGTACTGCTGCGGGGCCTGCGGCAGTGCGTAGAACTTGCCCGGATGCAGGCGCGACGGCACGAGGAAGTCGCGCGCGCCTTCGGGCGAGGACGCCGTCAGGATCGGGGTCTGGAATTCGTTGAAGCCCTGCCCCTTCATCGCTCCGCGCAGGAAGTCGATGACCGCGACGCGCGTCATGATGTTGTTGTGCAGCGTCTCGCGGCGCAGGTCGAGGAAGCGGTATTTCAGCCGCGTCTCTTCCGGGAAGGGCTGGTCGCCGAACACCTGCAGCGGCAGTTCCGCCGCCGCGCCCAGCACTTCGATCTCGGTGATGAACACCTCGACCGCGCCCGTCGCGAGCTCCTTGTTCTCCGTGCCCTCGGGGCGCTTGCGGACCTTGCCGTCCATGCGCACGACCCATTCGGAGCGCAGCTTCTCGGCGTCGCGGAAGGCCGGGGAGTCCGGATCCACCACGCATTGCGTCATGCCGTAATGGTCGCGCAGGTCGACGAAGAGGACGCCGCCGTGGTCGCGGATGCGGTGGCACCAGCCCGACAGACGGGCGACCGTGCCGATGTCGCTCTCGCGGAGCGCGCCGCAGGTATGGGTGCGATAACGGTGCATCAGGGTCCGTCCCGAGAATACGGAGGGCTCGCGCGAGCCCGATCCGAGGATTGGAAAGTCGCGCGGAAGACGCATGCACGGCCGCGCTTTGTCAAGGCGCGCGCCGTCCGCGGACCGACGCGCAAGACGCATTGGACCCGTAGCGCCGACTCCGTTAATGATCCGGTCTCATGCCGTTGATCACGACCACAGAAGCCCTCGCCGCGGCCTGCCGGCGCCTCGCTCTGCATCCGTTCGTCACCGTCGACACGGAGTTCATGCGGGAATCGACCTATTATCCCAAGCTCTGCCTCATCCAGATGGCGAGCCGGGACGAGTTCGTTCTCGTCGATCCCTTGGCGGCCGAAATCGACCTCGCGCCCTTCCTCGCCCTGATGCGCGACGAGAAGGTCATGAAGGTCTTCCATTCGGGGCGTCAGGATCTCGAAATCCTCTGGCATCTCGACCGTTGCATTCCCTCGCCCGTCTTCGACACGCAGGTCGCGGCCATGGTCTGCGGCTACGGCGACAGCGTCTCCTACGAACAGCTCGCGCATGACCTCGCCAAGGCGCGGATCGACAAGTCCTCCCGCTTCACCGATTGGTCGCAGCGCCCGCTCTCCGAGGCCCAGCTCGTCTATGCGAGCTCGGACGTCACCCATCTCCGCGAGGTCTATCTCGCGCTCCAGCGCGATCTCGAAGCCTCGGGCCGGCTCCACTGGCTCGACGACGAGATGAAGGTCCTCACCTCCCCCTCGACCTATGAGCTTCATCCCGAGGACGCCTGGCAGCGCCTGCGCGGCCGCATCCGGAAGCAGAAGGAGCTCGCGATCCTGATCGAGCTCGCCGGCTGGCGCGAGCGCGAGGCCCGTGCGCGCGACGTGCCGCGCAGCCGCGTGCTGAAGGACGACGCCGTGATGGACGTCGTGACCTCCGCTCCCCGCTCCGTCGAAGCGCTCGGCCGTCTGCGCTCGATCCCTTCGGGCTTCGAGCGGTCGCGCTCGGGCGGCGAGATCATCGCCGCCGTGGAACGCGGCATCGAGCGTGATCCGAAGAACCTCCCCGCGCTCGAGCGGAGCGAACGCCGCAATTACAGCCCGGCGACCGTCGAGCTCCTGAAGGTGCTTCTGAAGATGGTGTCGGACGCCGAGCGCGTCGCGCCGAAGGTGATCGCCACCGTGGACGATCTCGAAGCCATCGCGGCCGACGACGAGGCGGACGTCGCGGCGCTTTCGGGCTGGCGGCGGACGATCTTCGGCGAAAGCGCCCTCGCGCTCAAGCACGGCCGGCTCGGCCTCGCCATCCACAACGGCAAGGTCGTCTCCTTCCAGCGCTGACGGAGCGCCTCAGTCCTGGGCGGTGCCGAATTCGGCCGTGCGGCCGAGCACGCGCGACAACGCCTTCAGGCGTCCCATCAGCCGCTCGTTGGCGAGCGCGGAGATATCGGGCGGCAGATCCAGAATGATCCGCCCGCTTTCGCAGCGCAGCGGCGTGCGCGGCAGCACGCCCGGCATGGCGGCGCTCACCAGATAGGCCACGCGCATCGCCGCGCCGAGAATGCGCGCGCGGTCGATCATGCGCGCATTGACCAGTTCCCGCAGGCGCGGACTCACCTGATCGTCCGACAGGCTCAGATGTCGATAGGCCAGCGTCAGCGCGATGAAGGCGCGGCCTGGATGGTCGACGCCCATGAAGGCCGCATTGGCGATGATGTTGAAGGCCTGTTCCCCGCGATAGTCGGGATGGGCGCGCCAGCCGATGTCGGCCACGAGACAGGCCGCGTGGCGGAGCCGCTTCTCCTCCGGCGTCTCGTCGAGACCGCTGGAGCGCATCAGCCCGTCGGTCCAGCCGCGCAGTTCCTCGCCGTGCCGAGGCGAGCGCGAACGCAGCACGTTGAGTTCCGCCGCCGCCGCGAGCAACGGATCCTCGCGGCGCTCCTCGTCGTCGAGCCGCTCGTAGAGCAGCCCCTCGCGCACGCCCGCGGCCGAAATCACGATGTCGTTCGGCTTTCCGATCCGGATGATCTCTTCGAGCAGAAGCGCGCCGTAGACGATCAAGGGGCGACGCGCGGCCGAGACGGCCTCGATGGAATCGAGCGTCTCGGTCGTGACGCGCTCCACGAGCTGCGCGAAATCGGCCGCGTCCCGCGCCGGGATCGCGTAATGATGCATCACGTTCAGCGGATAGCCGCGCTGCTTCATGTGCAGCCGCGCGAGCGAGCGCCAGGTGCCGCCGACCGCATAGAAGGACCGGCCCTTGAGCTTCTTCAGCGCGGGCCGTCCCACGAGCGCGTCACGGATGATCTTCGCCGCTTTCTTCAGGTCGGAGCCCGAACGGTCCTGCAGCGCCAGCGCGCCCAAAGGCAGGGAGACGTCCTCGCCGAGCACGTCGTCATGCACGTCGATCAGCTCCAGCGAGCCGCCGCCGAGATCGCCGACCACGCCGTCGGGCTTCCGGATGCCGGAAATGACGCCCTTGGCCGAAAGCTCCGCCTCGCGACGACCGGAAATCAGCCGGATCGGCGCACGGAGGATCTCCTCGCAGCGCTTGATGAAGTCGGCCCCGTTCTCGGCGTCCCGCGCCGCGGCCGTCGCCACCACCGTGATGTCCTCGACGCGCATCGTGTCGCAGAGCACCCGGAAGCGGCGGAGCGCGCCGAGCGCCTTGTCCATCGCCTCGTCCGTGAGCCGACCCGTGGTCGTCACGCCGCGGCCGAGGCCCGCCATGGACTTCTCGTTGAAGAGCGGCGTCGGCGAGCGGGTCAGCCCTTCATAGACGACCAGTCGCACCGAATTCGATCCGATGTCGATGATCGCGACCGGTGCGCCGACATCCAGACGTCCCTGAGCGTTCATGCGGTCCCTGCCCGTCGCTCCGGATCGGAGCCGTCGGAGCGTTACCTACGCTCCTTCCGGCCCGGAAGGCTACGCGGGCTGGAACTTTTCAACGACTTTCCGCGCCCGGACAGGCTGGGATTGGTCATGAAGTAGCGATGCGCGTTGAACGGGCGCTCGTCTTCGGCCGGCACGATGCGTTCGCTCGTCCCGTCCGGCAGCACCCGCCAGCTCTGCTCGTTGTCGAGCATGTTGGCCAGCAGGATCTGGTTGAGCACCTGCTCGTGCACCGTCGGATTGGTGATCGGCACCAGCGCTTCGACGCGCCGGTCGAGATTGCGCGCCATGAGGTCGGCCGACGAGATGTAGACCCTCGCATGCGCGCTCGGCATCGGATGCCCGTTGCCGAAGGCGTAGATGCGCGAATGTTCGAGGAACCGCCCGATGATCGACTTGACCCGGATGTTCTCGGACAGGCCCGGAATGCCCGGACGCAGGCAGCAGATGCCGCGCACCACGAGGTCCACCTGCACGCCCGCCGCGCTCGCGTCATAAAGCGCGTCGATGATCACGGGGTCGACGAGCGAGTTGCACTTGCCCCAGATGGATGCGGGCCGCCCCGCCTTCGCATGCGCGACCTCCTCCTCGATATGCGAAAGGAGGCGCTTCTTGAGCGTCAGCGGGGAGACGGCGAGCGCCTCGAGTTCGGCGGGCTCCGCATAGCCCGTCACGTAGTTGAAGATCCGCGCGACGTCCCGCGCGATCATCGGATCGGCCGTGAAATAGGACAGGTCCGTGTAGATCTTCGCCGTGATCGGGTGGTAGTTGCCCGTCCCGAGATGGCAATAGGTCACGAGACCGCCGCCCTCGCGCCGCACCACCATCGACAGCTTGGCATGGGTCTTCAGCTCGATGAAGCCGAACACGACCTGCGCGCCCGCGCGCTCCAGGTCGCGCGCCCAGCGGATGTTCGCTTCCTCGTCGAAACGCGCCTTGAGTTCGACGAGCGCCGTCACCGACTTGCCCGCTTCCGCAGCCTCCGCCAGCGCCCGCACGATCGGGCTTTCCGACGAGGTCCGATAGAGCGTCTGCTTGATCGCCACCACGTTCGGGTCGCGCGCCGCCTGCTGCAGGAACTGCACCACCGCGTCGAAGGATTCATAGGGGTGGTGGACGACGAGATCCTTCTGCCGGATCGCCGCGAAACAGTCCCCGGCATGATCGCGGATGCGTTCCGGATGGCGCGGGGCGTAGGGCGGGAATTTCAGGTCCGGCCGGTCGAGCGCCACGAGCTCCTTCAGCTCCTCGAGCGCCAGCACGCCTTCGACGATGAAGACTTCGTCGGGCAGCACGCCGATCTCGTCGGCCACGAATTGCCGGAGCCCTTCGGGCATCGACGCATCCACTTCGAGCCGGATCACCGAGCCGCGACGGCGCTGTTTGAGCGCGGTTTCGAACAGCCGGACGAGGTCTTCCGCCTCCTCCTCGATTTCGATGTCCGAGTCGCGGATCACGCGGAACGCGCCGAGCCCGCGCACCCCGTAACCGGGGAACAGCCGGCTCGTGAAGAGCGACATCGCCTGTTCGAGCGCGATGAAGCGCACCGCGCCCGTTTCCGCGAAATCCGGCATGCGGATGAAGCGTTCGACCTTGTTCGGAATGCGGATCAAGGCGTTCAAAGGCCGCCCGTCCGCGCCGCGCACCAGTTCGAGCGCGAGCGAGAAACCGAGATTGGGGATGAAGGGGAACGGATGCGCCGGATCGATCGCGAGCGGCGTCAGCACGGGGAAGACGTTGAGCAGGAAGTATTCTTCGAGCCAGGTCCGCTCCGCAGCGGTCACCTCGCCCCCGTCGACGAGCACGATCCCCTGGTCGATCAGCTCGACGCGGAGCTCGCGCCAGCGCCGCTGCTGCGCGGCCGCGAGTTCCGCCACCGCGTCCGAAATCCGCGCCAGCTGTTCGCCCGGCAGAAGTCCGTCCTGCGAGAGCTGCGTCAGCCCGGCACGGAACTGCCCGCGCAGACCCGCCACGCGGACCATGAAGAATTCGTCCAGATTGTTCGCCGAGATCGACAGGAAGCGCAGCCGCTCGAGCAGCGGATGGTGCGGATTCTCCGCCTCTTCGAGAACGCGCCGGTTGAATTCGAGCCAGGACAATTCGCGATTGATGAAGCGCTCGGGCGAATGTCGCAGCGCCCCGCCGTCGGTAACGGGCGCCCGAGCCGGAGCCGATCGGGTCTCGTCGACCCGCGTTTCCCGCGGCTCGACCCGCTGTTCGACGTCTTCGCTCACTGAACTGCTCCCGCGCGCCCGGCCGGCGCGAACTTCGCCGCAAATCACGACGATCCAATGACGAACAGCTTACAACGGCAAGACCGGATCGTCCTCATCCTCGCGACGAAGAATGTCCGCGGCGAGCGCGCGCGTGATGCGCCGGCGGCGCGCCAGCCCCTCGCGGTCCAGCGCTTCGACGAAGGCGCGCGCGGCCGCGGCCGATCTCTCGATGCGCAGGCGCACATAGTCGACCACGCCCGCATCCACGCGCATCTGCCGTTCCACGAAGAACTTCACCAGCAGCGCGCCGAGCAGCGCCTCGTCCGCCTCGCCCATGTCGATGCGTCGCGCGAGTCGAAGGCGGGAGAGCAGATCGGCGGTCGTCGCGCCCCATTGTCCGGGGCCCGTCCGCGCCGTCAGCAGCAGACGCCCGCCCTGTTCCCGCACCGCGTTGAGAAGGTGGAAGAGCGCCGCATCCTCGCCCCGTTCCCGGTCGCAATCCTCGACGACGAGCGCGGGCAAGGCCGCGAGGTCATGGACGGATCGCCCCGCAAGGTCGGAGATCGCGAGGATCTTCGCCCCCGTCCGCGCCGCCCAAACGGCCGCGAGATGGCTCTTTCCCGATCCCGCCGGACCGACGAGCAGCACGACCGGATCGCGCCCCGCCTCCCAGTCCTCCAGGAACCCGAAGGCGAGTTCGTTGCACGGCGCGACCAGAAAATCCTCGGGCGCGAAGCTCGCGGCGACGGGCAGATCGAGCGCGAGCTGGCGCGGCGCGTCGCTCATCAGGCGGCGTCCGAACCCCGTCCGGAAGACGCGTCGACCGGACCGATGAAGAAGGCGCTCTGCCGATAGCGCTCCAGCGCGAAACGGATCAGCACGCCGAGCGCCGCCGCGACGGGCACCGCCACGAGCAGTCCCACGAAGCCGAACAGCGAGCCGAAGGCGAACAGCGCGAAGATCAGCCAGACGGGGTGCAGCCCCACCGCCTCGCCCACGATCTTCGGGGACAGGATGTTGCCCTCGAGGAACTGTCCGGTCCCGAACACCGCCGCCACCGCGACCACGGGCCACCATTCCGGCCAGAACTGCGCGGTCGCCACGATCAGGCCGAAGAACAGGCCGATGAACGTCCCGACGAAGGGAATGAAGCTCAGAACGCCCGCCGAAATCCCGATCAGCAGGCCGAAATTCACCCCGATCAACATCAGCCCGATCGCATACCAGCTCCCGAGGAACAGGCAGACGAGGCTCTGGCCGCGGATGAAGCCCGCGAGCGCCCTGTCGATCCGGCGGAACAGCATCCGCACCGTCTCGCGGTTCGCGGGCGGGATCCAGCCGTCCACCGTCTCCACCATCCGGTTCCAGTCGAGCAGCAGATAGAAGGCGATGATCGGCGCCAGCACCACCGTCGAGATCGCGCCGAAAAAGGCCATGCCGCCGGAGAGCAGCGATTTGCCCGCCGAGGTCAGCCAAGAGCTCACGCTTCCCAGCGCGCCCCCGAGCGAGGAGGTCAGTTCCTGCACCTCGAACCGCGCCCCGAGCGCCTCCGCGGCCGCAGAATGCGCATAGAGTTCGCGCAGTCGCTCCAGATAGCCCGGCACCCGCCCGACGAGGTCGGCGATCTCGCGCACGAGAAGCGGCGCGCCGATCAGCACCGCCGTCACCAGAACGATCACGACGACGCTCGTCACGGCCGCCACCGCCACGCCGCGCGGCAGGCCCCAAACGGTCAATCGCGCGACGAGCGGCTGCAGCAGATAGGCGATGACGAGCCCCGCCACGAAGGGCAGCAGCGCATCGCTGAGCAGCCAGAGCAAGAGCCCGAAGGCCAGCAGAACCCCGGACCAGAAGAAGAGATGGCGTTGCATCGGCATGCCCGGCGGGTTTCCTCGAACGACGTCAGGTCGTCATGTGGCGCAGCCACCGGGCGAGATAGGCGGCGGCCGAAGCCAGCGTCAAGGCCGCGACCGCCAGAACCGCCTCGTCGATGAAGGGCATGATGCCCAAGCCGAAGGCCGAACCGCCGAGCACGAAGGCCGCGAAGACGATCTGCGCGGCCGTATTCGCCTTCGAAAGGAACAACGGCCGGATGGCGACGGGCTTGTCCATCACCCAGCTCAACACCACCGCGCTCACGATCATCACGTCCCGGAACACCACGAGGATCGCGAGCCATCCGGGAACCATGCCGATCACCGCAAGGCTGACATAGATCGAGACCAGCAGCGCCTTGTCCGCGAGCGGATCGAGATAGGCGCCGAGCGCCGTGCGCATGTCGAAACGGCGCGCGATGAAGCCGTCGACCGCGTCCGACACGCCCGCCACCACGAAGGCGGCGAAGGCCGCAGGCCAGTTTTCCCGGCCGATCATCGCGATCGTCACCGGCACGAGCAGCAACCGCATGATCGTGATCAGATTCGGGATCATCAGGCCTCGCCGTTTCCCTTTCCGAATTTAGGGACGATACGACGCGAAATCCACCGGACGGACGCGCTCAACGGGGCAGGATCAATCCGGATGCGACGATCACGCAGCCGCCGCCCGCGCTGTTGAGCAGGACGTGCCGCGTTCCGGCAGGATCCTCGATCACCGGATGGCCGCCGAGATCGGCGAGGATCCGCCCCTCCCGTCGCAAGGTCGTCTCCACGTCGGCGCAGGGCCGCCCGGTCGGAAAGATTTCGACATGCACCCCGTCGCATCGGCCGGGCGCGGTCGGCGCGGCGAAGAAGACCGAGGCCGCGCGCGGCGCCACCGGGCTCTCGTAGCGACTGACGACCATGGATTGAAACCCGCGCGCATCGGGCTCGGCCGCCGACCAGGTCGAGAAAGCCTCATGCGGCGCATCGATCACGCGCGACGTCATGCGCCCCAGCGTCTCGCGACAGGTCGCGGCTCCGGCATCGCGGGCCTGCAGCAGGATCTTGTCGACCCGCGGCGCGACGGGAACGGGGGCGGCGACGGAAGACGGCGGCGTCGCGGGCGGGGCCGATATGGGGACGGCTCCCGCCGCGCCGTCCGCGGGTCGCGGCGGCGGGCGCACCGTGCCTCCCGGCTGAGCCGCGGGCGGCGGGCGGCGGGCGGCGGGATCGCCCGCGGTCTGCGCGGGAGCCTGCGCGGCGGTCGCCGTCGCGAGGATCGGCACGATCATCACGATCGTCGCCTTCCGCAAAACGCCTGCGAGCGTCATCGCGGCCTCAATCCAGAACGAAGCTGACGCCCACCCGCATGACGGGCGCGGGATCGGCGGTCGAGACGGCGACGCCCGCATTCAGATTCACCTTCCCGCTGACGGTCCAATAGGACAGGTTCGCGCCGAAGGCCGTCTGGCCTTGGAAATGGCCCATGCCGCCGTTCACCGAGACCTTTCCGGGGACGTAGGGCGCATTGCTCTGCAGCGCCGCGACGGCCGCGATGCCCGAATAGGCGCGCTTGGCGTTCCGATCGACCCGGTCGCGCAAACCGTCGAGCTGCCCGACGTTCACCGCGTCCGTCGGCGCGACGCCCGCCGCGACGTTCGTGATCCGTCGTTCCGCGCCGGCCCGGCCGACGGAGACCGTGTTCGCCTCCGTGGCGATCGAACCGTCGCCCAGGGCGACGGCGTTGCGGGCCGCGGCCCGCACCACCGCGCCGTTGCCGAGCGCCGTGGCGTTCGTCGCCCCGGTCTCGACGATCGCTCCGTCGCCCACCGCGGTTCCGCCGCCGTTCGAAACGGCGTTGAAGCCGATCGCGACCGAGCCCGTCGCCTTGGCCCCCACGCCGATGGCGAGCGCCCGCGCACCCGTCGCCTGCGCGCCCTGACCCACCGCCGTGGAATCCGCCGCCGATGCCGTGGCCCCGACGCCGATGGCGGTCGCGTTTTCTCCGCTGGCCACCGCCGACGTCCCGAGTTGGGTGGAGGTGGCCGTCGCTCCGCGAAGCTGCCCCATCGTCACGGCGTCGCCGTCGTCGACGCCCGCGGCCAGGCCCGTGAGACGCCGGCCCGCGCCGCCCGCCCCCGCGACGCTGACGCTCGCCTTGCCGACCGAGATCGCCGCGTCGTTGCCCTCCGCCGCCGTGATCATCCCTCCGACCGCCGCCTTGTCGGCCGCGACCCTGTCCGCAAGGTTCGTAAGTTCGGTACGGCTCGCCTTGGTCGCGAGTCCCGTATTCACGTCGTCGACCTTCGCCGCCGTCGCATCCGCCTTGGCCGTCACGGCCGCGACGTTCTTGTTCGTCGCATCGAACGCCGCGGAGGTATTCGCCGCCTGTGTCGCAAGATTCCTGTTGGTGGTCTCGATGGCCGCGGCCGACTTCGCCGCCTCCGCCGCCAATTCCGTCTTGCTCGCCTTGGTCGCCAGCCCGGTCGTCGCATCGTCGACCTTCGCCGCCGTCGCATCCGCCGTCGCCTTCACCTCCGCGACGTTCTTGTTCGTCGTATCGATGGCCGCCGCGGTCTTCGCGGCCTCCGCCGCCAATTCCGTCTTGCTCGCCTTCGTCGCCAGCCCGGTCGTCGCATCGTCGACCTTCGCCGCCGTCGCGTCCGCAGTGGCCTTCACCGCCGCGACGTTCTTGTTGGTCGTATCGATGGCCGCCGCGGTCTTCGCCGCCTCCGCCGCAAGCTCCGTCTTGCTCGCCTTCGTCGCGAGACCCGTCGTCGCATCGTCGACCTTCGCCGCCGTCGCGTCCGCCGTGGCCTTCACCGCCGCGACATTGCTGTTCGTCGCATCGATGGCCGCAGCCGTCTTCGCCGCCTCCGCCGCCAGTTCCGTCTTGCTCGCCTTCGTCGCAAGACCCGTCGTCGCGTCGTCCACCTTCGCCGCGGCGGCATCCGCCGTCGCCTTCACCGCCGCAACATTGCTGTTCGTCGCATCGATGGCCGCAGCCGTCTTCGCCGCCTCCGCCGCGAGTTCCGTCTTGCTCGCCTTCGTCGCAAGACCGGTCGTCGCGTCGTCCACCTTCGCCGCGGTGGCATCCGCCGTCGCCTTCACCGCCGCGACATTGCTGTTCGTGGCATCGATGGCCGCGGCCGTCTTCGCGGCCTCCGCCGCAAGCTCCGTCTTGCTCGCCTTCGTCGCGAGACCCGTCGTCGCATGGTTGACCCGCGCCGCCGTCGTGTCCGCGGTCGCCTTCACCGCCGCCGTCTTCGCCGCCTCGGCCGCGAGCTCCGCCTTGCTCGCCTTCGTCGCAAGACCCGTCGTCGCATCGTCGACTTTGGCCGCGGTCGCATCGGCGGTCGCCTTCACGGCCGCCACATCCTTGTTCGTCGCATCGATGGCCGCGGCCGTGTTCGCGGCCTGGGTCGCGAGATTTTGATTGGCGGCCTCGATCGCCGACGCCTGCTCCGCGACGGTCGTGGCCAACCCGTCCATCGCCGTGGCGGTCTTCGCCGCCTCGGCCGCGAGTTCCCCCTTCGTCGCCTTCGTCGACAATTCGCCCTCGACCGCCGTAACGCGATCCGCCAAGGTCTGCGCACGCAGTGGAAGAATCGACATCACGGCCGTCGAAGAAAGCAGCAAGGCGAACAGACACCGAATATTGGTTCTTTTATACTGCTTATAATTCATCATTGCTCTTGCTACTCTCAGTAGCCGAATCTCAGTCAAAAACATTAATACTAATAAACTTTTAGATGTCGACGCACCGACAGTTGCGAATGCGATCGCAGCACAATCCCCGCTCGACGACGTCGCTTCGCCGCTTTCCGCGCTTGCCCGCGCGGCGCGGTCGGCTTATCCCCGCCTTGACGACGGGAGTGCGACATGAACCATGACGAGCGGCCGAACGGCCTCACCTATGCCGACGCGGGCGTCGACATCGATGCGGGCAACGCGCTCGTCGACGCGATCAAGCCGCTCGTCCGCTCCACCCGTCGCCCCGGCGCGGATGCGGAGATCGGCGGTTTCGGCGGGCTGTTCGACCTGAAGGCGGCAGGCTTCAAGGATCCGATCCTCGTCGCCGCCAATGACGGCGTCGGCACCAAGCTCAAGATCGCGATCGAGACGGGCGTGCACGACACGATCGGCGTCGACCTCGTGGCCATGTGCGTCAACGACATCGTCGTCCAAGGCGCCGAGCCTCTTTTCTTTCTCGACTATTTCGCCACCGGAAAGCTCGCCCCCGACGTCGGCGCTTCGGTCGTCAAGGGCATCGCCGAGGGCTGTCTTCTCGCCGGCTGCGCGCTGATCGGCGGCGAGACGGCCGAAATGCCCGGCGTCTATCGCGGCGGCGACTATGACCTCGCGGGCTTCGCCGTCGGCGCGGCCGAGCGCGGCACGCTGCTGCCCCGGCCCGACGTCGGCCCCGGCGACGTGCTGCTCGGCCTCGCCTCCTCGGGCGTGCATTCGAACGGCTATTCCCTCGTCCGTCGCATCGTCGAGCGCTCCGGTCTGTCCTACGACGCGCCCGCCCCCTTCGCGCCGGAGAAGACGCTCGGCGCGGCCCTGCTCGAACCGACCCGCATCTATGTGAAGCCGCTCCTCGCCGCGATCCGCTCCACGGGCGCGATCAAGGCGCTCGCCCACATCACGGGCGGCGGCTTCATCGACAACATCCCCCGCGTCCTGCCCGAGGGAACGGGCGTCCGCCTCGATCTCTCGGCGATCCCCGTGCTTCCGGTGTTCGAATGGCTCGCCGCGACGGGCGGGGTCGCCGAATACGAGATGCTGCGCACCTTCAACTGCGGCATCGGCATGGTGATCGCCGTCGAGGCCGCGAAGGCCGACGCCGTGACCGCCGCGCTCGCGGCCGCGGGCGAAACGGTCGTCCGCCTCGGCGAGGTCGTCGCCCATGACGGCGGCGAGCGCGTGAACACCGTCGGAAGCCTCGCCCCGTGACGACCGCCCGCAGGAAGACCGCGATCCTGATCTCGGGCCGCGGCTCGAACATGACGGCGCTGATCGCGGCGGCCGCGGACACGTCCTATCCGGCCGAAATCGTGCTCGTCCTGTCGAACCGCCCCGGCGCGCCCGGCCTCGATCGCGCCGCCGCCGCGGGCCTTCCGACGCTGACCGTCGACCACAAGGCCTTCCCGGACCGCGAAAGCTTCGAGCGCGCGGTGGACGCCGCCCTCGTCGCGGCGGGCGTCGAACTGGTCTGCCTCGCGGGCTTCATGCGCGTGCTGACGCCCTGGTTCATCGCGCGTTGGGCCGGGCGTCTCATCAACATCCACCCGTCGCTGATGCCCTCCTTCCGGGGGCTGCACACCCATGAGCGCGCGATCGCCGAGGGCGTGAAGATCCACGGCTGCACCGTCCATCACGTCGTTCCCGACGTGGACGCCGGACCCATCGTCGCGCAGGCCGCGGTGCCCGTCCTGTCCGACGACACGCCCGACACGCTCGCCGCGCGCGTCCTCGAAGCCGAGCATCGTCTCTACCCGCTCGCTCTGGCCCTCGTCGCCTCGGGCCGCGCGGTCGTCGAGGACGGACGCGTCCGCGTCGCGGGCGACGCCGCATCGCCCGCCCTTCTCAGCCCGAACTGAGCGTTTCGGCCTTTTTCCGCCATGGACGCGCCCCGTTTCGGCCCGTCGAATCGGCGACCCCCTCACCCCATGAACGGCGAAGTCACGGGTGCGCACATGGACAGCTTCTCTCCGGCCGCGCTCGCGGTGGCGGCGGCGACCTGCATCATCGGCATCGCACTGGCGCTGGAGGCGGTGGCCGCCGCAATGTGAGCGCCCTATGTCACGGCGGCGCCCCCGTGCGGGTTGTCGCCCGGATGCGCCTTCGGTATAGGTCCGCGACCTTCACGACATTCTCCCTCTTTCGGCAGGAACGAGCATGGCTCTCGAGCGCACTTTTTCGATCATCAAGCCCGACGCGACCGAGCGGAACCTCACCGGTCAGGTGAACGCCGTCATCGAGAAGGCGGGGCTGCGCATCGTCGCGCAGAAGCGCATCCGCATGACGCGCGAACAGGCCGAGACCTTCTATTCGGTCCATCGCGAGCGCCCCTTCTTCGGCGAACTCGTCGACTTCATGATCTCGGGCCCGGTCGTGGTTCAGGTTCTCGAAGGCGAGAACGCGATCGCGCGCTACCGTGAAGTCATGGGCGCGACGAACCCGGCCAATGCGGCCGACGGCACGATCCGCAAGCTCTTCGCCAAGTCGGTCGGCGAGAACACCGCCCACGGCTCCGACGCCGCCGAAACCGCCGCGATCGAGATCGCGCAGTTCTTCGCCGGCAACGAGATCGTCGGCTGAGGGCTTCCCTCTCCGCGACGCCGGGCTCGTCCCCGGCCTATGAGCTTTCCACGGCGGCCCCCGGGCCGCCGTTTCCTTTTCCGCCCCCTCCCCCGTCATGCCCGCGCCTCCCGTCATGCCCGCGCCTGCGGGCATCCACGTCTTCGGTGCGGGCGGGCATGACGACGGCAGCCCCCTCCCTTCTCCCCTTGCGGGAGAAGCCGGCGCGAAGCGCCGGATGAGGGGTCGCTCCCCCTCCCCCGTCATGACGGCGGAAGGAAGCTTCGACCACACGCAAGCGGAAACATGCGGGCCTGTGAGTAACGGGGACGCCGTCGCTCCCGCCGGAACGCGGGCGCGCCACGCGGCCGGTCAGGTGCTACGAGCACACTTCGTCGAGTCATCCACCCGAGGGATCGTCCGCCCATGGCGAACAGCGTCGTCCGTCTGCCCGATCCCGAACCGCAATTCCGCACCGCTCCCCACAACATCGAGGCGGAGCAGGCGCTGCTGGGCGCGGTCCTCGTCAACAACGACGCCTATTACCGCTGTTCGGACTTTCTCGAGCCGGAGCATTTCCACGAGGAGATCCATCGCCGCATCTTCGAGGTCGCCGCTTCGCTGATCCGCGCGGGCAAGCTCGCCACGCCGATCACGATGAAGACCTTCCTCGGCGATCAGGATCTCGGCGGCCTTACGGTCTCGCAGTATCTCGCCCGCCTCGCCGCCGAGGCGACGAGCGTCATCAACGCCGAGGCCTATGGCCGCACGATCTACGATCTCGCCATGCGTCGACGGTTGATCCGGATCGGCGAGGACATGGTGAACGTCGCCTTCGACGCCCCCGTCGAGGCCTCGCCCCGCGAGCAGATCGAGGAGGCCGAGCGCGCGCTCTACGAACTCGCCGAAACGGGCCGCTACGAGGGCGGATTCCTCGGCTTCTCCGACGCGCTGCGCGCCGCCGTCGACATGGCGGCCGAAGCCTACAAGCGCGACCGCAAGCTGTCCGGCATCGCCACCGGCATGTCCGATCTCGACCGCATGATGGGCGGTCTGCAGCCGTCGGACCTCGTCGTCCTCGCGGGCCGTCCCGCCATGGGCAAGACCGCGCTCGCCACCAACATCGCCTTCAACGTGGCCCGGGCCTATATGGGTCAGAAGCAGCAGGACGGCACGATCAAGCGCGTCGACGGCGGCATCGTCGGCTTCTTCTCGCTCGAAATGTCGGCCGAACAGCTCGCCACCCGCATCATCGCCGAACAGTCGGGCGTCGCGTCCTACAAGATCCGCCGCGGCG
>JAIXTT010000067.1 GCA_027483795.1 Hyphomicrobiales bacterium | reverse complement strand
CTACGGCCATTACGGACCCTTCTTCATCCGCATGGCCTGGCACAGCGCGGGCACCTACCGCACGGGCGACGGCCGCGGCGGCGCGGGCTCGGGCACGATGCGCTTCGCGCCGCTCAACAGCTGGCCGGACAACGGCAATCTCGACAAGGCCCGCCGCCTGCTGTGGCCGATCAAGAAGAAATACGGCGACAAGCTCTCCTGGGGGGATCTGATGATCCTCACGGGCAATGTCGCGCTCGAATCCATGGGCTTCAAGACCTTCGGCTTCGGCGGCGGCCGGGTCGACGTGTGGGAGCCCGAAGAGGACATCTATTGGGGCGCCGAGGACTCCTGGCTCGGCGACAAGCGCTACAAGGGCGATCGTGAACTCGAGAACCCCCTCGCGGCCGTGCAGATGGGTCTCATCTACGTCAATCCGGAAGGCCCGAACGGCAAGCCGGATCCGCTCGCCTCGGCGCGCGACATCCGCGAGACCTTCGCGCGCATGGCGATGAACGACGAGGAGACCGTGGCGCTCGTCGCGGGCGGCCACACTTTCGGCAAGGCGCACGGCGCGGGCGATGCCGCCCTCGTCGGCCCCGAGCCGGAAGCCGCACCGATCGAGGCGCAGGGCCTCGGCTGGTTGAGCAAGCACAAGAGCGGCAAGGGCGGCGACGCGATCACCAGCGGTATCGAAGGCGCTTGGACGGCCCATCCGACGCAATGGGACAACGGCTATTTCGACGTGCTGCTCGGCTATGAATGGGAACTCGTGAAGAGCCCGGCCGGCGCGTGGCAGTGGGCGGCGAAAAGCCTCGCCGAAAAGGACATGCCGCCCGCGGCCCATGACGCCGGCAAGCGCGAGCCGCTGATGATGACCACCGCCGACATGGCGATGCGCATGGACCCGGCCTATGAGAAGATCTCGCGCCGCTTCCACGAGAACCCGGCCGAGTTCGCCGACGCCTTCGCCCGCGCCTGGTTCAAGCTGACCCATCGCGACATGGGTCCGAAGGTCCGTTATCTCGGCCCCGAGGTCCCGGCCGAAGACCTGATCTGGCAGGATCCGGTTCCCGCCGTCGATCATCCGACGATCGATGCGACGGACATCCGCGACCTCAAGGCGAAGATCCTCGCCTCGGGTCTCTCGATCGCGACGCTGGTCTATACGGCCTGGTCGTCGGCCGCGACGTTCCGCGGCTCCGACAAGCGCGGCGGAGCGAACGGCGCGCGCATCCGCCTCGCCCCGCAGAAGGACTGGGAGATCAACCGCCCGGCCGATCTCGCGAAGGTGCTCGCGGTGCTCGAAGGCATCCGCAAGGACTTCGACGCCGCGGCGAAGGGCGGAAAGCGCGTCTCGCTCGCCGACCTGATCGTGCTCGGCGGCTCTGCGGCGGTCGAGGCCGCGGCGAAGAAGGCGGGCCACGAGATCGAGGTTCCCTTCACCCCGGGCCGTACCGACGCGTCGCAGGCGCAGACGGATGCCGAGTCCTTCGCGGTGCTGGAACCCGTCGTCGACGGTTTCCGGAACTATCAGAAGACGTATTTCACCACGTCGGCGGAAGAGCTGCTCGTCGACAAGGCGCAGCTTCTGACGTTGTCGGCTCCCGAGATGACGGCGCTCGTCGGCGGTCTCCGCGTGCTCGGCGCCAACCATTCCGGCACGCAGGGCGTGTTCACGACGCGGGCGGAGATGCTGACGAACGACTTCTTCGTCAATCTGCTCGACATGAACGTCGCGTGGAAGGCCGTGAACGACCACGAAGACGCCTTCGAAGGCCGGGATCGCAAGACGGGCGAGGTGAAGTGGACGGCGTCGCGCGTCGACCTCGTCTTCGGCTCGAATTCGCAGCTCCGCGCCATCGCCGAGGTCTATGCACAGGACGATTCGAAGGTGCGCTTCGTGCGCGATTTCGCGGCCGCCTGGACCAAGGTGATGGAACTCGACCGCTTCGACCGCGCCTGATCCGACGACGGCCGGAGAGGCATGACGTTTCAGGCCGAGGAGCCCGTGGCTCCTCGGCCTTTCGTCGTTTTCTTCCGGAATGATCACGGCGACGGCTCCGAGCGGAGGTCGCACGAAGCGGAGGCCCTGCTGCGGCCCGCAGCGTCCGGCGGAAGCGGGCGGGCATGCTCCCCACGTTATCGAACGGTCTTCAGGCCGAGAGCTTCGTCCGCGACAGCAGAGCCCGGCACTATGAGGCCGAAGCGGGCTCGCGGCGGGATCCGGCCGGCGGGCGCAGGGCTCCGAACGCTCGAACGAGCACGGTCGACGTTGCCCTCCGCCTGTGGAAAGCAACTTATCATCATGATTCTCATGACGTTTTCAAAACACGGGCCGAAAAAAGCGGCCGAGTGCCGAAAAATTCCGCTTGATCGCGTTGACAGCGGAAAGGGCCGTCCACTATATAGCGGCCATCGACGGCGGCGTTGCGGGCACTTCGGTGTGGCGGCGCGGCCCTTCGGTGTCTCCGTCGAAAGGGGCGCATGCTTCGCCCGGCCCGAAAGGGTTGGGATAGAAACGCGTGTTCTTGGAGCGGGACGAAAAGGTCGAGCAATCGCCCTTCGCTGTTTGACAATTGAAGAAGAAGAAAGAGAAACGCAGGCGGCGGTGTTCTTGCGGGGATGTCGGAAGATATCCTGAGAGACACGCCGGAATGCGTTTTGAGGTCATTCGGTACGGTT
>JAIXTT010000093.1 GCA_027483795.1 Hyphomicrobiales bacterium | reverse complement strand
TGGCGGAAGGGGTGGGATTCGAACCCACGGTGGACTTGCGCCCACGGCGGTTTTCAAGACCGCTGCCTTAAACCGCTCGGCCACCCTTCCCACGGACCCGCGGGCGGCGGGGCCCGTGAGGTCGAGGGGTTCTATAGCACACCGCCGCATCCGGTCGAGAGCGGCGGACGGGGCGACGGGATCCGGCAGCGGAACGGCATGATCCGGCGGACGTTGCGGGCCGTAGCGATTGCATCGGCATCGGAGGTCGAAGCCATGGCGTTTCAGGGACGGCGTTTCGGATCGGGCCGGCTTTCGGCGACGGCGGCCGCCGTCGTTCTCGCCGCGCTCATGCTTGCGACCGTCGAACGGGCGGCCGCCTCGGGCGGGCGGAGCGACGCGGCGGGCGCGAATTCGGGCGCGGAGAGGCTTTCGGGCGAGAGGCTCAAGCGCTTTCTGGCCGGAAAACGGATCTATCTGGCGGTTCCCTTGGGCGGGGAGCTGCCGCTCTTCTACCGCGCCGACGGGCATGTCGACGGGTCGGGTCAGGCGGCGGGGCTCGGGCGCTTCCTCGCGCCGACCGACAGCGGACGCTGGTGGGTCGACGGCGAACGCGTCTGTCAGAAATGGCGGAGCTGGTATGACGGCCGCACCTTCTGCTTCACGCTCGATCTGCTGCCGGGCGAGAAGGTCTCTTGGCATCGCGACGACGGCGAAAAGGGCGTGGCGCGCTTCGGCCCGTGAGGGTGCGCCGACCCCCTCGGCTTGCCGAACACCCTCGAAGGCGTTAACGCTACATCAACCGTCGACGGAGATAAGCTCCACGAACGAGGCCCGGCGACGGTCGGGAAGGGGAAGCGGCGCTTCGAAGGAAGCACGCCCGAAAGACGGACAGGACTTTTGCAGGACCAGCGTTCCACGCGCCTCGCGCAGACCTCCGCCCTCACGTTCCGCACCGCCGCCCGCGCGGCCCTCGTCGTCGCGACGGGTCTTCTCGTCGCCAATTGCGGCGCGGACCCGAAGAAAGCCGGCGTCGATCCCAAATACGGCGTCAGCCCCAGCCCCCGCGTCGTCGCCGACGGCGAGCGCGTGCCGAAGGGCGGCGGCGTCGACAAGACCGGTCGCCCCTATGTCGTGGCGGGCCGTCTCTATGTTCCCAAGGAAGAGCCCGGCTATAGCGCGGTCGGAACCGCCTCCTGGTACGGCACGTCGTTCCATGGCCGCCGGACCGCGAACGGGGAAGTGTTCGACCGCGAATCGATTTCGGTCGCGCATCCGACCATGCCGCTGCCGAGCTATGTGCGGCTCACCAATACGCTCAACGGCCGCTCGATGATCGCGCGCGTCAACGATCGCGGGCCGTTCCATGACGGCCGGCTCGTCGACGTGTCCGAGCGGGTCGCGCATGCGCTGAATTTCCGCCATCTCGGCGTCGCCCGTATCCGCGTGGACTATATCGGCCGCGCGCCGCTCGAAGGTCATGACGACGCGGTTCTGCTTGCGACGCTCAGGACCGACGGCACGCCCGCCCAGCTCGGCGGCGCGGCGCCCGTCATGGTGGCAAGCGCTTCGCCCGTGACGCCCGTCGCGCGGCCCGCGCTTCGTGCGTCGGCGCTCGTGGAAAAGGAAGAAGCGGCCGACGAGGTCGCTGCGCTCCTGTCCGGCAAGCCGATGCCCGGCACGCCCGTTCCGCCCGATCGTCCGTTCACGGTGGGCGCCTATTCGCCCGTGACGCCGCGGGCGGCCTTCGTGCCGACGGGCCCCGCGAACGCGCCCGTTCCCGCCGCGGCGGCTCAGGCCTCCGCACCGTCGCCCGTGCTCGTTCCGCTGCCGCCGGTTCGGCCCTCGGCCGACGGGTTCCGCGCGGCTTCGCTCTCGTCGGGCGGGTCCCAGCCCGTCGCGGCGGTCTTCGCGCCGCCGCCGCGCGTCCGCGGGCTCTGACGGCTCTCCCGTTGATTTGCCGCCGCACGCCGGGCATCGTCCCGGCGGAGCATGCAGGGAGGCGCGTGCCATGACCGTTTCAGGGCCGAACGCGCGCGGCGTCTTCATCACCTTCGAAGGCGGCGAGGGCACCGGCAAATCCACGCAGGTACGACTGCTCGTCGAAAGGCTCAACGCGCTCGGGCTTCAAGCATCGGCGACGCGCGAGCCGGGCGGCTCCGAAGGCGCGGAACGCATCCGCGGCCTTCTTCTCGATCCGGACCATCCGCGTTTCGGCGCGACCGCCGAGGCGCTTCTCTTCTATGCCGCCCGCGCGGATCATCTGGCGACCTTGATCCGTCCCGCTCTGGCGCGCGGGGAATGGATCGTCTGCGATCGGTTCTCGGATTCGACGCGCGCCTATCAGGGCGCGCTCGGCCGGCTTCCCGCGGCGACGGTGGCGACGCTCGAGGGCCTCGTGGTCGGCGACTCCGGCCCCGACCTCACGATCCTTCTCGATCTGCCCGCCGAGATCGGGCTCGCGCGGGCCGCGGCACGCCGCGGCGCGGCGGCGGGCGATGGTTTCGAACGAGAGCCCTCCGCCTTCCACGCCGCGCTGCGCAAGGCCTATCTCGACATCGCCGCCGCCGAGCCCGCACGCTTCGCGGTGATCGACGCGCAAGGAGACGTGGACGCCGTGGCCGCGGCCGTCTTCGCGGCGGTTCGTTCGCGCCTGCATCAACGCCTCGCGGTCTCCGCATGAGCGAGGACGATCTCTCCGCCGACGCGTTGCCGGGTGCGCCTCATCCGCGCGAGACGCGCCGTCTCGTGGGGCAGGACGCGGCCGAGGCGGCCTTTCTCGAGGCCTATCGGTCCGGACGCATGCCGCATGCCTGGATCCTGTCCGGGCCGGAAGGGGTGGGCAAGGCCACCTTCGCCTATCGTGCGGCGCGCTTCGTCTTCGAACATCCCGATCCGTCGTCGGCGACGGTCCTCGCGGCCCGAAATCTCGACGTGGACCCTGACCGGCCGTCCGCGCGGCGCGTTCTCGCCTTCTCGCATCCCGACCTCCATGTGCTGCGTCGGCGTGCCGACGGGGAGAAGAAGAGCGTGCCGACGGAAATCTCCGTCCATGCCGCGCGCGACGCGGTGGCCTTTTTCGGCTCCACGGCCGGGGAGGGCGGTTGGCGCGTGCTGATCGTCGACTCGGCGGACGAGTTGAACAGGAACAGTTCCAACGCGCTTCTCAAGGCGATCGAAGAACCGCCGGCCAAATCGCTGATCTTTCTCGTCAATCATGTGCCGGGGAGGTTGCTTCCGACGATCCGGTCGCGGTGCCGGAGACTGAGCTTCCGGCCGCTGGCGCGGGACGAGATCGTCGAAGCGTTGAGCGCGCCCGGCATCGCGGCCGATCCGGTGGCCGCGGCGCGGGCGGCTGCGGTGGCCGAAGGCTCCGTGCGGACGGCCCTGAAGCGTCTCGACGAAAGGACGCTCAACATCATCGCGATCGTGACCGACCTGCTCGAGGCTCTGCCCGATCTCCGCCGTGCGGACATCCATCAGATGGCGGAAGCCGTGGCCAAACGGGAGGGCGAGGCCGATTTCGAGGCCGTGATGGATACGGTCGAGGAATGGCTCGGTCGGCAGGCCCGTTCGAGGGCCGGGGAGGGGTCCGCGCGCCTTGCGCCTCTGGCGGAGGTATGGGAGAAGATCGCGCGCGCAACGCGGGAAGCCGACCGCTTCAATCTCGATCGCCGGGCCCTCGTTCTCACCCTGTTCGCCGATCTGGCCGAGGCCGTCCGCCGTTCCCGCGCCGCTTGAACAAGCCGCACGGAGCGGCCCGCCGAGGACGATGATGGCCGAAAAGCCCCGTTTCTACGTCACGACCGCGATTTCCTACCCGAACGGCTCGCCGCATATCGGGCATGCCTATGAATTGATCGCGACCGACGCGATCGCGCGGTTCAAGCGTCTCGACGGTTTCGACGTCTTCTTTCTGACCGGGACGGACGAGCACGGGCAGAAGATGCTGCAGACGGCCGCCAAGGAAGGCGTGACCGCGCGCGAACTCGCCGATCGCAACGCGGCCGTGTTCCGCCGCATGACCGAGGCGCTGAACGCGTCGAACGACGACTTCATCCGCACGACCGAAGAGCGCCATCACGAGGCGTCGCAGGCGATCTGGGACCGGATGGAGAAGGCGGGCGACATCTATCTTGCGAGCTATTCCGGTTGGTATTCGGTCCGCGACGAGGCCTATTACGCCGAGACCGAGACCGTCGTCGGCACGGACGGCGTCCGTCGCGGCCCGACCGGGACGCCCGTCGAATGGGTGGAGGAAGAGAGCTATTTCTTCCGCCTCGCGAATTACGAGGCCCGGCTTCTCGAGCTTTACGACACCTCGCCGCATTTCATCGGCCCCGACGAGCGGCGCAACGAAATCACGAGTTTCGTCAAAGGCGGGCTCAAGGATCTCTCGATCAGCCGGACGGCGTTCGACTGGGGCATTCCCGTGCCGGGCAATCTCAAGCACGTGATGTATGTCTGGGTCGACGCGCTCACCAATTATCTGACGGCGACGGGCTTTCCGCATGCGGGCGACGCACGTTCGCGCTTCTGGCCCGCCGATCTTCACGTGATCGGCAAGGACATCGTGCGGTTCCATACGGTCTATTGGCCGGCGTTCCTGATGTCGGCGGGACTGCCCTTGCCCGCGCGCGTCTTCGGCCACGGCTTTCTCTTCAACCGCGGCGAGAAGATGTCGAAATCGGTCGGCAACGTGATCGACCCGTTCACGCTCGCCGAGCATTACGGCGTCGATCAGCTGCGTTATTTCTTCCTCCGCGAAGTGCCGTTCGGCCAGGACGGGAATTATTCGCATGAGGCGATCGTCGGTCGCATCAACGCCGATCTCGCCAACGATCTCGGCAACTTGGCGCAGCGGTCGCTGTCCATGATCGCCAAGAATCTCGAGGGTCACGCCCCGTCGTCGGGGCCCGAGACGGACGCCGACAAGGCGATGCTCGCGATGGCCGACGCGCTGCCCGCCAAGGCGCGCGCGGCGATGGACGATCTCGCGCTGCATGCGATGCTCGCCGAGATCTGGAAGGTGGTGGCGGAGGCCAACCGCTATTTCGCGTCGGAAGAGCCTTGGGTGAAACGCAAGAGCGATCCGGCGCGCTTCGAGGCCGTGCTCGCCGTCACGCTCGAAGTGCTGCGCGCGGTCGCGATCATGGCCCAGCCCGTGCTGCCGACCGCGGCCGGCCGATTGCTCGATCTTCTGGCGGCTCCCGCCGACCGGCGCAGCTTCATCGACGTGGGTCCGGCGGGTCGGCTGCAGGCGGGCAGGGCGCTTCCGGCCCCCGCGCCGATCTTTCCGCGCTATGTCGAGGCGGAGCCCGAGGCGACCGCCTGATGCTCGTCGACAGCCACTGCCATCTCGATTTTCCGGATTTCGATGCCGAACGCGCTGCCGTGGTCGAGCGGGCGCGGGCGGCGGGCGTCCGGACCATGGTCACGATCTCGACGCGCGTCGCGCGCTTCGACGTCTATCGCGCGATCGCGGAGGCGCATGACGACGTCTGGTGCACGGTCGGCACGCATCCGCTGAGCGCGGGCGAGGAGCCCGACGTTCCGCTCGAAACCTATGTCTCGCTGTCGGCGCATCCGAAATGCATCGGGATCGGCGAGGCGGGGCTCGACCATCACTATGACAAGGTTCCGCGCGACGTGGCGGACCGGGTGTTCCGCACGCAGATCGCCGCGGCGCGCGTCACGGGCCTGCCGCTCGTGATCCATGCGCGTGACGCGGACGACGACATGATCCGTGTGCTCCGGGAGGAAACGGGAAAAGGCCCGTTCAAGGCCGTTCTCCATTGTTTCTCCTCGACGCCGGAACTGGCGAGGGTCGGGGTCGAGCTCGGGCTGTATGTTTCGTTTTCGGGGATCCTGACCTTCAAGCGATCCGACGAAGTGCGGGCCGTGGCCGCCGAAACGCCGCTCGACCGGCTGCTCGTCGAGACGGACGCGCCCTATCTCGCGCCGCAATCCCGGCGAGGGAAACGCAACGAGCCGGCCTATGTCGCGGAGACGGCGCGCGTCCTCGCCGAGGTCAAGGGCGTTTCGGCCGAGGCGCTCGCGGCGGCGACGACGGACAATTTCTTCCGGCTGTTCTCCAAGGCGCGGCGGCCCGCATGAATGCGACGATCACGATCCTCGGCTGCGGTTCCTCCGGCGGCGTACCCCGCGTGGGGCAAGGCTGGGGGCGTTGCGATCCGAACCAGCCGAGAAATCGCAGACGGCGGTGCTCGATCCTCGTCGAGCGCACATCCGCGATCGGGAAAACGCAAGTTCTCGTCGATGCTTCTCCGGATCTTCGCGAGCAACTTCTGAGCGTGGGCGTCACCTCGCTCGACGGCGTTCTGCTCTCCCACCAGCATGCCGACCATGTGCACGGCATCGACGACGTCCGGCCCTTGGTGATGCATAACCGGAAGCGGATCTCCGTCTGGATGGATCTCGTGACGGCCGAAGCGATGCATCGCCGGTTCGGTTATTGTTTCTCGGCGACGCCGGAGAGCAACTATCCGCCCATCCTGACGGAACACCGCATCGAGCATCACCGTTTCGTCGAGATCGATGGTGCGGGCGGAGCGATCCGGACCCTGCCTTTTCCGCTCCGTCACGGTGAGATCGATGCGCTCGGCTTCCGCTTCGGCGACGTGGCCTATACGCCGGACCTCAATGCGATACCGCCCGAAAGCGTCGATGCGCTCAGAGGGCTGGACGTGTGGATCGTCGACGCGCTTCGGACGACGCCGCATCCGTCGCATTTCTCGCTGCAGGAAGCGCTCGATTGGATCGAGGCGCTGAAGCCCGGCCGAGCGATCCTGACCAATCTTCATACCGATCTCGACTATGACACGCTGAAGCGCGATCTGCCGTCGAACGTGGAGCCGGCCTTCGACGGCATGACGATCGAATTCCGGATCCATTGAGCGTTCGGGGTCGGGTTCGACGTCGTATGGGACCATGAAAGTTCCATAATACATCTTATGCGAATCGTGGGAATGGAGCGGTCGGTGCCGGTGAGTCCGCGCCCCATGCCCGCCATGGATTGCCGCGTCGCTACGCTCCTCGCAATGACGGGGAACATTCGGGCATGCCCGCCCACCCTCGCCGTCATGCCCGCGGATGCGGGCATCCACGTCTTTCCGGAGGGTGCGTCGAAGGAAGACGCGGATCCCGGCTCTCCGCTTCGCTGCGGCCGGGATGACATGGAGGGGCGGCCGGGATGACGCGGAGAGGCGAACACAGGCATCACGCCGTCATGCCCGCGGATGCGGGCATCCACGTCTTTCCGGAGGGTGCGTCGAAGGAAGACGTGGATCCCGGCGCTCCGCTTCGCTGCGGCCGGGATGACATGGAGGGGGCGGCCGGGATGACGCCGAGAGGGCTCGGCGGACAGGACATGGCGGTGCGCGGCCCGTCTGTTCCCGCGGGACGTGACGTTCTAAAAGAGGCGCGGAACCTCGGGACGACATTCCGCATGACGCCTTCTACCGACATCGCCCGCCTGATCGCCGTCATGGCCGCGCTGCGTACGCCCGCGACGGGGTGCCCTTGGGATCTCGAACAGGATTTCGCTTCGATCGCCCCCTATACGATCGAAGAAGCCTATGAGGTGGCCGACGCGGTCGCCCGCGGCGATTACCTCGATCTCAAGGACGAATTGGGCGACCTGCTGCTGCAGGTCGTGTTCCATGCGCGGATGGCCGAGGAGCAAGGTCTCTTCGCCTTCCCCGACGTGGTCATGGCGATCACCTCGAAACTCGTCCGCCGGCATCCGCACATCTTCGGCGAGGCGCGCGATCTGAGCCCCGACGAGGTCAAGGGGCTCTGGAGCCGGATCAAGGCGGAGGAAAAGGCGCAGCGGCGGGCGGAGCGACAGGCCGCGGGGCTTCCCGTCGAGGAGCATCAAGGGCTTCTCTCCGACGTTCCGCAAAACCTCCCCGCCCTCACCCGCGCGGAGAAATTGCAGGCCAAGGCCTCGACGGTCGGGTTCGACTGGAACGATGCGCGGCTCGTTCTCGACAAGATCCGCGAAGAGACCGAGGAGATCGCGGAAGCCCTCGACGAGGGCGATGCGGAGCATGTGGCCGAGGAGATCGGCGATTTGCTCTTCGTGGTCGCCAATCTCGCGCGGCACGCGAAGACCGATCCCGAAGAGGCGCTGAGGCGGGCGAACGCCAAGTTCGAACGGCGCTTCGGCTTCATCGAACGGAAACTTGCGGAGAGCGGGCGGACGACGGCGGAGGCTTCGCTGGAGGAGATGGAAGCGCTCTGGCAGGCGGCGAAGAGGGTTTGATTTCGCCGGTCGAGCGAGACGCCGAGGGAAGACGTGGATGTCCGCAGGCGCGGGCATGACGGGGGATGTTGCGGGCAGGAGGGCGGGAGTGCCCGGTCGCCGTGCCCTCACCTCACCTTTTTCGCGCCGGGCGCACGTCTGAGAAGGCGGGGTTCCTTTTCCGGCGCGATGCGGACGAGAAGCACCGCGTTGCCGTCCGCGTCGGAGCGACGTTCCAGAACCTCGCCTTCCTGATGAAGCCATGCCTGCGTCGCGCCGTCCGACGGAGATACGGTCACGCGGTAGACGGGCCGTCCGCCCGCCAGACGATCCTCGATCAGGGCGAGAAGGCGGTCGGTCCCCTCCCCGGTCAGAGCCGAAATCGCCACCGGTCGCGTCTCGGCGGGCCGCATGGCGGCGCGGGTGAGCAAGGCCTCGCGCTCGTGCTCGGGAAGCGCGTCGACCTTGTTCCACACTTCGATCAGCTTTTCGTGGCGGTCGGGATCGACGCCGAGATCGCGCAGAATGGCGGAGACGTCGGCGGCCTGCGCCTCGGTGTCGCCGTGCGAGACGTCGCGGACATGGAGAACCACGTCGGCCTCGATCACGTCTTCCAGCGTGGCGCGGAAGGCCGCGACCAGCATGGTCGGAAGATCGGAGATGAAACCCACCGTGTCCGACAGGATCACGGGTGCGCCGTGCGGCAGCTTCACGACGCGCGCCGTCGGATCGAGGGTCGCGAAGAGAAGATCCTCGGCGAAGACCTCGGCCTTGGTCAGGCGGTTGAAGAGGGTCGACTTGCCGGCATTGGTGTAGCCGACGAGGGCGACGATCGGATAGGGCGTGCGCCTGCGGCCCGCGCGATGGAGCGTGCGCGTGCGCTTGACCTGTTCGAGGTCGCGCTCGATCCGGACCATGCGCTCCTGAATGATGCGGCGGTCGGCCTCGATCTGCGTCTCGCCCGGGCCGCCCAGAAAGCCGAAACCGCCGCGCTGGCGTTCGAGATGGGTCCAGGACCTGACGAGACGGCTCTTCTGATAGTCGAGATGGGCCAGTTCGACCTGAAGCGTGCCTTCCTTGGTCCGCGCGCGGCGGCCGAAGATCTCGAGGATCAGGCCCGTCCGGTCGATGACCTTGGCGCCCCATTCCTTTTCGAGATTGCGCTGCTGCACGGGCGTGAGCGCGGTGTCCATCATCACGAGCTTGATGCCGTGCGCCGCGATGACGCCCTTCACCTCCTCGACCTTGCCCTTGCCGAGATAGGTCGCGGGGCGCGGAGCCCGGATCACGACGTCCAAGGATTCGACCACGGCGAGATCGATCGCGGCCGCAAGGCCGACGGCCTCGCCGAGACGGGCCGCACGTTCGCGGAGATTGGGGGGCCGATCGCCCTCCCCTGCCGCGCTTCTGCTCGGATAAGGACCGATCACGAGGGTCGGCGTACCGGAGGCGATCGCCTTCTCGGGTTCCGCCGGCGGCTTCGAAACGATCTTGTCCCGGCCGCGCTCTTCTCCGCTCACTTTATTCCTTCGCCGCCGCCTCTTCGGCCTCGAAGAGAGAAATGGGGTGTCCCGGCATGATCGTCGAGATGGCGTGCTTGTAGACGAGTTGCGAATGCCCGTCCCGGCGCAGAAGGACGCAGAAATTGTCGAACCAGGTGACGACCCCCTGAAGCTTGACGCCGTTCACGAGAAAGATCGTGAGCGGAATCTTGTGCTTACGGACGTTGTTGAGAAAGGTATCCTGCAAATTCTGGGCGCGTTCGCCGGCCATGCTCGCCTCTGGTTTCTGGTCCCGGGCGCAAGGCCCGGGTTGATCGGTCCGGTCACGCCCTCGGAAGAGCCGCCGGATCGCCTCCATTACGCCCGTAATGACGAGCGAGCGCAAGCCGCACCGAAGGTTGAAGGCGCGCGGGCGGGGATCAACCCACGCCGAGGCTCTTCAATTTGCGATGGAGCGCGGACCGTTCCATGCCGATGAATTCGGCCGTCCGGGAGATGTTGCCGCCGAAACGGCCGATCTGCGCCACCAGATATTCGCGTTCGAAGACCTCGCGCGCCTCGCGGAGCGGAAGGGACATGAGTTTCTCGCCGCCGTTCCCGTTGGGCGTCGACGGGACCATGGAGCCGACGTCGGGCGGCAGCATTTCGGCCGTGATCGGTGCGTCGGGTTCACCCGCCGCGAGGATCAGCATGCGTTCCACATTGTTGCGCAATTGGCGGATATTGCCCGGCCAGTCATAGGACTGAAGAACGGCCATCGCATCGTCGGCGACTTCCCGACGGGCGAGTCCCGAAGCGGCCGCAAGGCGGCCCATGAAGAAGTCGATGAGATCCGGCACGTCCTCCCGGCGCTCGGCGAGCGACGGAACGCGGACCGGCACGACGTTGAGCCGGTGCAGGAGATCCTGCCGGAAGCGGCCCGCGGCGATCTCCGCCTCCGGGCTCTTCGCCGTCGAGGAGATCACGCGGACGTCGACATGCACGCGCGTGGCGCCGTCGACGCGGGTGAAGTTCTGCTCGACGAGGACGCGCAGAATGCGCGCCTGCGTCTCGAGCGGCATTTCGCAGACTTCGTCGAGATAGAGCGTTCCGCCGTGCGCTTCCTCGAGCGCGCCGATCTTCTTGATGCGGCCGTCCGGTCCTTCCACGCCGAAGAGTTCGGATTCCACCGTGTCGGGATCCATGGTGGCGGCGTTGAGGACGACGAAGGGACCGGAGCTGCGCGGCGAAACGGCGTGGACGGTGCGGGCCGCGAGTTCCTTGCCCGCGCCGGACGGCCCGACGATCATCACCCGCGCATTGGTGCCCGCGATGCGTTCGAGCGCCGTGCGCAATTGGTTCGCGGGTTGGGAACGTCCGACGATCTTCTCCGCCGAGGGCGCCTTGGCGCGGAGTTCCTTGACCTCGCGCTTCAGCTTCGACGCTTCGAGCGCGCGTTCGGCGACGAGGATCAGCCGGTCGGCCTTGAAGGGCTTTTCGATGAAGTCGTAGGCGCCGCGGCGGATGGCGGCGACGGCGGTCTCGATGTTCCCGTGGCCGGAAATCATCACCACCGGAAGGTCGGGGTGCTGTTCCTTCAAGAGATCGAGAATCTGGAGACCGTCGAGCCGCGAACCCTGAATCCAGATGTCGAGGAAGACGAGGCCGGGGCGACGCTGCGCCACCGCGGCGAGCGCTTCGTCCGAATTGGCGGCCGTGCGCGTGCTGTTGCCCTCGTCCTCGAGGATGCCCGCGACGAGTTCGCGGATGTCGGCCTCGTCGTCGACGATCAGAATATCGGCGCTCATGATGCTTGCCCGCCCGCTTTCTCGTTTGCGGGATCCGGCCCCTCGATCGGGAACCAGAGCCGGACCCTCGCGCCCCGCCGCTCGTCGTCCCGGTCGAGGAGTTCGATCCCGCCGCCGTGGTCTTCCAGAATCTTGCCGACGATCGCGAGGCCGAGGCCCGTGCCGCCCTCGCGCGTCGTCATGTAGGGTTCGAGAAGGCGTCGCCGCTGCTCGACCGGGAAGCCCTTGCCGTTGTCGATCGCCTCGATCCGCACGATGCCGTTCTCGCTTTCCACGCGAAGGCGGACCTCGCCCGGTCCTCTCTCCTCCTCGGGCACGGCGGCCACGGCCTCGGCGGCGTTCTTCACGATGTTGGTGATCGCCTGAGACAGCAGCCGCCGATCGAACCGCGCCACCAGCGGGCCTTCCGGCATCTCTTCGACGAAGTCGATCTCCGGATTGCCGACCCGCATCAGGAAGACGACCTGCCGCGCGACGGCCGCGATGTCTTCCGATTCGGTCATCGGTTTCGGCATGCGCGCGAAGGAGGAGAACTCGTCGACCATGCGTTTGATGTCGTCCACCTGCCGGACGATCGTCTCGGTGCAACGGTCGAAGACCTCGCGGTCGCCCGTGATCTGATGGCCGTATTTGCGCCGGATGCGCTCGGCCGACAGCTGGATCGGGGTCAAGGGGTTCTTGATCTCATGCGCGATGCGGCGCGCGACGTCGGCCCAGGCGGAGGTGCGCTGCGCGGCGACGAGATCGGAAATGTCGTCGAGCGTGACGACGGTGCCGCCTTCCGCATCGGTCGAGCGCTCGCTCGTGATGCGGACGTTGATGATCAGTTCGCGCCCGTCCCGGCGCATGACGATCTGGCCCTGAACGTCGCGGGCCCGGTCGCCGCCTTCGGCGATGAGCGGTTCGATTTCGGGCACCACGTCCACCAGAGCAAGACCGAGGACGGAGGATTTCGTGTCGCCGAGAACGGCTTCCGCCGACGGATTGAGCACCGTGATGCGGCCCTTGCCGTCGAGGCCGACGACGCCCGCGGGAACGCCCGAGAGAACCGCCTCGGTGAAGCGGCGGCGGCGGTCGATCACGTCGCTCGCCGCGGTAAGGCGATCATGCTGGCGACGCAGTTCGCCGGTCATCTTGTTGAAGGTCTCGCCGAGATGGGCGAGGTCGCCTTCCTGCGCGCCGACGGGCACCTGCACATGGTAGTTGCCGAGCGCGACCTGATCGGTGGCGTGGATGAGGCGTCGGACGGGCGCGACGAGCCGGTTGGCGAAGCTCAGGCCGAGCCAGACGGCCGACAGCAGCAGGATGAGCGAGATCAGCACGTACATGCTGGCGAAGGCGACCTGCACGCCGAGCTTTCGCTCCGTCAGAACTTCGTAATAGGCCGCCGCGGCCTCGGCCTGTTGGGGGAATTCGAGCGCCTTGGGATCGACCCCGCGGGCGACGACGAGGAAGAGATCGTCGAAACCCGGAATCTTCAGGATGGCGCGGAAGACGTTGCCTTCGCTCGGGATCAGGCACCAGGCCTCGCCGTCGTCCGCCGCCGCATAGTCCTGCGCGGGAGGAAGCCGGAAGCCGGGCGTCTGGCGCAGTTCGACGGCTTCCACAACGGTCGCGTCACGCGTCGTGATCACGGCGACGGGAAAGCCGAGAAAGGTCGAGCGCGAGCGCATGAAATCGCGGAAGAAGCCGCGGTTCTGATCGAAGGCGCCGCGTGCGCGGCCGATGTCCGCGGCCATCAGATTGATCTCGCGGCCCATGGCGCGGCATTGCAGCTCGCGGAATTCGCGCGCGACTTCCACCGAGGTCGTGAGAAGCTCGCGCACGTAGCGGCCGAAGGAGATGTCGATGCCGCGCTCGAGCGTCAGCCAGCCCACCGCCGCGACGAGGATGGCCGGCAGTGCCGCCACGAAGGCGAAGAGACCGACGATGCGGGCGTGAAGCCCCGCCGCCGCCACGCCGGACCGGCGTGCGCGGATGAGCCGGATCGCTTCCGCGGCCACGAGCCAGACGAGGACGAAGATCAGAAGCGCGTTGACGGCGAAGAGCCCGACCACGACCTCGTGGGTGGCCGTGACCGAAACGAGACCCGCAAGAACGAGGAAGGTCGCGAGAGCCGAGCAGAGCGCGAGCACGACGACGGCCGCGCCGAAACCCGCGCGCCCTCGTCCGCCTTCGAGAGCGGCGATGGAACCCGCCGCCGTGTCGCCTTGAACGATGGTCATGGACCCCTTCGCACCCCACCGGCGACGATGGACGCCGCCCGGATGGAACGTTGCAGTACAGCAACAGTGTTGCACCGAAAAGACGATTCTGGCGAGGGGCGGCGTCGGGCGGCAGCCACCGGAACGCCCGGATGCCCGCGTTTCGGGCGGGCGACGTCCGCTAGGAGCAGCCGCCGGAAAGACGCGGGTGCCTGCATGCGCGGGCATGACGGCGGGACGGTGCGGGAGGTCAGCGCAGCGTGCGGACGACGGGCAGTTCGAGGTCGCGGATCTTCTTGCGCAGCGTGTTCCGGTTGAGACCGAGAAGCTCCGCCGCCTTGATCTGGTTGCCGCGGGTGGCGGCGAGCGCGGCGGTGATCAGCGGAGCTTCGAGATCGCGCAGGATCCGGTGATAGAGGCCGGGCGGCGGGAGATCGGCGCCGAATTGGGCGAAATAGGTCGCGAGATGGCGTTCGACCGACTCGGAGAGCGTCGCGGCCTCGGGCGCGGTCTCGCCGCCGAACCCCGTTCCCGCGATCGCATCCGGTTCGGCGAGTTCGGTCTCGACGAGCAGTTCGGTGATCGTTTCCTGCGGATAGAGCGCCGCGAGCCTACGGACCATGTTCTCCAATTCGCGGACATTGCCCGGCCAGCGATGACGCTTGAGCCTGTCGAGCGCGGCGCTGTCGATCTGTTTGCGCGGAAGCCCCTCCTTCTCCACGAGGGAGAAGAAATGCCGCGCGAGATCGGGGATGTCTTCCGTCCGCTCGCGCAGCGGCGGCAAGCGCAGCGGCACGACGTTGAGACGGAAGAAGAGATCCTCGCGGAACAGGCCCTGACGGATCGAGACGCGGAGATCCTTGTTGGTCGCGGCCACGATGCGGACATTCGTCTTGATCGGCGTGCGGCCGCCGACAGTGGTGTATTCGCCCTGCTGCAGAACGCGGAGAAGCCGCGTCTGCGCGTCCATCGGCATGTCGCCGATCTCGTCGAGGAAGAGCGTGCCGCCTTCGGCCTGTTCGAAACGGCCCGTCGAGCGCTGCAGCGCGCCCGTGAAGGCGCCCTTCTCATGGCCGAACAGTTCGCTCTCGATCAGGTCGCGCGGGATCGCCGCCATGTTCACGGGGACGAAGGGGCCGCGTCGGCGCTTGCCGTAGTCGTGCAGCGCGCGGGCGACGAGTTCCTTGCCCGTGCCGGACTCGCCCGTGATCATCACGGTGAGATCCGTCTGCATGAGGCGCGCGAGGGCGCGATAGAGTTCCTGCATCGCGGGCGAACGGCCGACGAGCGGGATTTCGTCCGGCTGCTCGGCGCCCTGATCGGGGGACGGCGTCTCCCGCGTCCGCGAAAGCGCGCGGCCGACGATGGAGATCAGCTCCTTCAGATCGAAGGGCTTCGGCAGATATTCATAGGCGCCGCGCTCGCCCGCGCGGATCGCGGTCATGAAGGTGTTCTGCGCGCTCATGACGATGATCGGCAGATCGGGCCGGACCTTCTTCATGCGCGGGAGGAGGTCGAAGGCGTTCTCGTCGGGCATGACCACGTCGGTCACGACGAGGTCGCCCTCCCCGGCCTGCACCCAACGCCAGAGAACGGAAGCTTGTCCCGTGCTGCGGACTTCGTAGCCCGCGCGGGAAAGCGCCTGGTTCAGCACCGTGCGGATCGCGGCGTCGTCGTCGGCGACAAGAATGGTGCCGCTGGGCATGGTCACCTCCCGCTTTCGGACGCGCGACCGTCGCGCGCGATGTGCATGGGCATGAGCACCCTGAACGTCGTGCGGCGCGGCAGAGAGTCGGGTTCCACCACCCCGCCGTGATCGCCGACGATCTTGGCGACCAAAGCAAGACCGAGGCCGGTCCCGGACGCCTTGGTGGTGACGAAGGGCTCGAACAGGTGGCGCTGAAGATCGAGGCTGATGCCCGGCCCGTTGTCGCGGACGCAGATTTCGAGCGGCAGCGCGACGCGGACCGGATTGCCCGGCACCGCCATGCGCACGCCGGGACGATAGGCCGTGGTGAGCTCGATCTCGCCTTCCAGCGAGTCGTGGCCGATCGCTTCGGCAGCATTCTTCACGAGGTTGAGGAAGACCTGGATCAGCTGGTCCCGGTTGCCGAAAACGGGAGGCAGGGACGGGTCGTAGTTCTCCACGAAACGCAGATGACGGGCGAAACCGGACATCGCGAGACGCTTCACGTGTTCGAGGATTCCGTGAATGTTGAGAGCCTCGAAACGCATCGGCCGGCCGTCGGCGAAATCCTCGAACCGGTCGACGAGCGTGACGATCCGGTCGGCCTCGTCGCAGATCAGCTGCGTGAGGGCGCGGTCCTCGTCCGAGGCCGTGGTTTCGAGAAGTTGGGCTGCGCCGCGGATGCCCGAAAGCGGGTTCTTGATCTCATGCGCGAGCATCGAGCCGAGCGCCGAGATCGACCGCGCCGCTCCCCGATGCGTCAATTGCCTGTCTATTTTTTCGGCAATCGTCTTTTCCTGAAGCATCAGAACGACGTGGTCGCCCTCCCCTGCATGGGAGACGAAGATGTCGGCGACACGGTCCGAACCGATCCGCGGCGTGCCGAGATCGATGCGGTATTCGTTGAAGGATCCGCCGGTGCGGCGCGCTTCTCGGACGAGCGCCAGAACGGGGGAGCCGAAGGGCAGGATCTCCTCGAGCCGATGGCGGCCGAAGACCGCGCGGCTCATGAGGAAAAAGGTCTCGGCGGCGACGTTGGCGTCCGTCACGCGGTCATCGGGGCCGATGATGAGCACGGGCAGCGGCAGCACGTTCAGGACGGCTTCGGCCCGTGCGGTGCGGTCGAGCGGAAGATCGGTCATGCGGCTTTCTCCACGGGAGCGGAAACGAAGACCGCACGCAGGAGCGCGATCACCTCGGCCGGATCCTCGCTGACGACGATGCGCGCGCGGACCGATTGCGGGACGTCGTGGCCGCAGGCGGCATGCGCGTCGGCATAGCCGGCGAGATGCTTGCGGGCATGGCGCAGGCCTGTTTCACGGCCGTAGAGAGAAAGAAGGGTCTCGTAGTGTTCGACCGCCGCGTCGGACTTGGCCTCGGGCGAAGGTTCGAGGACCTCGCCGTCGTGTTCGAGCGCCCGCGCGACGCCGCCGACGAGCCAAGGCCGCCCGAGCGCCGCCCGGCCGATCATCACCGCGTCGGCGCCCGATCGGGCGAGCATGGTGCGTGCGTCCGCGGCCGTGGCGGCGTCGCCGTTCGCGACGACCGGAATGGAGACGGCGGCCTTGACGGCGGCGATGGCCGACCAATCCGCCGTTCCCTTGTAGAATTGCTGCCGCGTCCGGCCGTGGACGGTGACGAGCCGTACGCCCGCCGCCTCGGCGCGGCGCGCGAGTTCGGGCGCGTTGAGGCTTTCGTGATCCCAGCCGAGCCGCATCTTCACGGTGACGGGCACCGAGACGGCGGCGACCGTCGCCTCGATCAAGGACAGCGCGTGATCGAGGTCGCGCATGAGGGCGGAACCCGCATAGCCGCCCGTCACCCGCTTGGCGGGACAACCCATGTTGATGTCGATCACCGCCGCGCCGGAGGCTTCGGCGAGACGGGCGGCCTCGCCCATCCATTCCGCTCGGCAACCCGCGAGCTGGACGACGTGAGGCTCGACGCCCCGGCCCTCGGCGCGCAAAGCGGCTTCGGAGGAACCCTTCACCAATTCATCCGAGGCGACCATTTCCGATACGACGACGGACGCGCCGAAACGCCGCGCGATGCGCCGCATCCCGACATCCGTCACGCCCGACATGGGAGCGAGGAAGGCCCGTCCGTCGAGCGGGACGGGGCCGATGGCCAAGGGCTGGATGAAGTTCATTTTTCGTGCAGCTCGGGAGGGTGCTTATTCTTTAGCCGGTTCGAGCGCGGATAGAAAGGGGTGCGGGGAGCGGCCGGGGGCGTCGCTCTCGTCGTCATTCCGGCCGGAGCGCAGCGCAGCGCCGGGATCCACGTCTTCCTTGCGATGTCGGAGGCAAGACGTGGATGCCCGCATGCGCGGGCATGACGGTGGGGGCGCGGGCATGACGGCGGGGGCGCGTCAGGCGCGGAAGGCGTCGGCGATGGCCATGAAGTCGGCGGCCTTGAGGCTGGCTCCGCCCACGAGCGCGCCGTCGACATCGGCGACGCTCATCAGTTCGACGGCGTTCGAAGGCTTCACGGATCCGCCGTAGAGGATGCGGACCTTCGCGGCTTCCGGCGCGCCGACCGATCCGGCCAGAGCCGAACGGATCGCGGCATGGACCTCGGCCACATCGGCGGCGGTCGGAGTCAGGCCCGTGCCGATCGCCCAGACGGGCTCGTAGGCGATCACGAGATCGGCGGCGGACATGCCCGCGGGAATGGAGCCCGAAAGTTGCCCACGCACGATGTCGAGCGTGCGGCCCGCCTCACGTTCGGCACGCGTTTCACCGACGCAGACGATCGCGATCAGACCCGCGCGACGGGCGGCTTCGGCCTTGGCCTTCACGACGGCGTCCGATTCGGCGTGGTCGGTGCGGCGCTCGGAATGGCCGACGACGACATGGGTCGCGCCCGCATCGGCGAGCATTTCGGCGGAGACGTCGCCCGTATGCGCGCCCGATTCCTTGGCGTGGCAGTCCTGCCCGCCGACGGCGATTCCGGTGCCCGAAGCGGCGCGCGCCGCGGCCGCGATCATGGTGGCGGGCGGACACACCAGAAGATCCGTCCGTTCGCGCAGGCCCGCATCGAAACGCGCGGCCATGGCCATGATTTCGGAAAGAGAAGCCTCGAGGCCGTTCATCTTCCAATTGCCCGCGACGAGCGGCCGAATGCCCGGAGTCATGCGTCGTTTCCTCCCGAATGAAGCGCGGTTCCGGTTAGCAGAGGCGGGGCCGAACAGAAAGAGGGACGCGGAACGCAGATCGACGGCTCGCTCCCGTTGCGGGAGGGGACCCCCGTCCCTATGATGCGCCGCTTTTCGCGGGGACCCCTCCCCGCCTCCTCGGAACCGGATCGTTCGTCTCATGATGCAGGGCTTTCGCAAGGCGGGGCAGACGTGGCTCGGCCGCATCGTCGTCGCCGTACTTTTCGGCTTGCTGATCCTGAGCTTCGCGGTCTGGGGCATCGGCGACATGATCCGCGGCGTCGGGGCGCAGCATGTCGCCAAGGTCGGCTCGACCGAAATCGGCGTGCAGGCCTTCCGTGAAGCCTATCAGAACGAGATTCAGGGCATTTCTCGCCGCATCCGGCGGACGTTGACGGGCGACGAGGCGCGCCAGCTCGGTCTCGACCGCCGCGTGCTCGACAAGCTCGTCTCCGATGCCGCGCTCGACGCGCGGGTGAAGCAGTACGGCCTCGCCATTTCCGACGAGACCATCGCCAAGGCGGTGCTGGACGATCCGAACTTCAAGGGATCGGACGGCCGCTTCAGCCGCGCGATGTTCGACGAGATCCTCCGGGCCAACGGTTTCTCCGAGAAGAGCTTCCTGACAGGCCAGCGCAACGTCTATCTGCGCGGCCAGATCGCGGAAGCGCTGGCGGGCGCTCCGGGCGTGCCCGGCTCGCTGATCGACGCCGTGAACCGCTATCGTGCCGAAACGCGCGAGGTGGTGGCCTTCACGCTCGGGGCTGAGGCGGCGGGCACGATCCCCGCGCCGACCGAGGCCGAGCTCGCGAGTTTCTTCGACGGCCGGAAGGCCGAGTTCCGCGCTCCCGAATACCGGAAGGCGACCGTTCTCGCGTTGACGCCCGCAACCGTCGCCGACCCCAAGGCCGTGGCGGAGGCCGACATCCGCGCCGCCTATGACCGCATCAAGGCCACGCGCTTGACCTCGCCCGAACGCCGGGCGGTGCGGCAGATGGTGCTGAACGACGCCGAAAAGGCGAAGACGGCCGCCGAGAAGCTCGCCGCCGGTAACGCTTTCGACGCGGTGGCCGCCGAACTCGGGATGAAGGAATCCGACGTGGATCTCGGCCTCGTGACGCGGCGGGAGATCGTCGACGCCGTCGCGGCCGAGGCGGCCTTCTCGGCCACGGTCGGGACGGCCGTGGGGCCCGTCGCCGGACGGTTCGGACAAGTCTTCGTGCTGGTGACCGCGATCGAGCCCGAAAGGGTCGTGAGCTACGAGGAAGCGGCGCCGGTGCTCGCGGCGGAGATCGCCCGGACGCGGGCCGTCGACAAGGTGCGCGAACTGCACGACAAGATCGAAGATCAGCGCGCTTCGGCCCGCTCGCTCGCCGACATCGCCAAGGAGGCCGGGCTCACGCTCGCGGCCGTGGAGATCGACCGGACGGGCCGCGACAAGGCGGGTGCGCCGGGCCGCGTGCCGGAGCCCACGGCCCTCGTGCCGGGGATCTTCGCTTCGGACGTCGGGGTCGACAACGAAGCGATCGCGACGCGCGACGGCGGTTGGATCTGGTTTTCGGTGGACGGCATCGAGGGCGCGCGCGAGCGCACGCTCGCCGAGACGCGTGCGCAGGTCGAGGCGGTCTGGACCGCCGAGAAGACGGCCGACCTCGTCTCGGCGAAGGCCGCCGACGCCGTTCGGCGGATCGCGGGCGGCGAAGACTTCAAGAACGTCGCGGCCTCGCTGGGGGCGAACGTGATCACCGCTTCCGGAATGGTGCGGACGGCGGCGCCCGAGGGCCTGTCGCCGGCGGCGGTCTCGCAGATCTTTCTGACGCCCGTCGACAAGGTCGCCGCAGCGCTCGGAAAGCGGCAGGACGAACGGGTGGTGTTCAAGGTGGTGAAGGCCGAAACGCCCGCCATCGACGCGGAAGCCGCCAAGGCGCTCGCCAAGGATCTGGAGCTCGCGCTGGGCGACGACATCGTCAACATCTACGTGTCGGAGTCGAAGAAGGAACTCGGCGTCGCGCTGAACCCGGCGGGTCTGCGTCTCGCGCTCGGCGCGGGCGCCGAGTGATCCGATGGCGCGTCTCCCCTCCTTCGAGACCTTCGAGGCCTTGTACGATGCGGGCACGGCGCAGCTCGTGGGCACCTCGCTCGTGGGCGATCTGGAGACGCCCGTCTCGGCCTATCTGAAGCTGACCGCGGGCGGTGCGGCGGACACGTTCCTCCTCGAATCGGTCGAAGGCGGGGCGGTGCGCGGGCGCTATTCGATGATAGGGCTCGCGCCGGACGTGATCTGGCGCTGCATCGACGGCAAGGCGGAGATCAACCGGACGGCGCTCGTCGCGCGCGACGCGTTCTCGCCGGTCGCGGGAGATCCGATGTCGGCGCTGCGGGCGCTGCTGGCCGAAAGCGCCGTACCCGCGGAGGATGCGTTGCCGCCCATGGCGGCGGGCGTGTTCGGCTATCTCGGATACGACATGGTGCGGGCGATGGAGCGCCTGCCCGCGGCCAAGCCCGACATTCTCGGCGTTCCGGACGCGATCCTCGTGCGGCCGACGGTGATGGTCGTCTTCGATGCGGTGAAGGACGAGATCACGGTCATCACGCCCGTTCGGACCGAGCCGGGCGTCGGCGCGAAGGCGGCCTATGAAGCGGCGCTCGACCGCATCGAAGGCGTGACCGCGAGGCTCGAGGCTCCCCTGCCCCACGGCGCGCGGGACGGGGCGGAAACGCCCGTGCCGACGCCCGTCTCCAATACGCCGGAGGCCGATTATCTCGGCATGGTCGCCAAGGCGAAGGAATACATCCGCGCGGGCGACATCTTTCAGGTGGTTCTCTCGCAGCGGTTCACGGCCCCCTTCACGCTGCCCGCCTTTTCGCTCTATCGCGCGTTGCGGCGCGTGAACCCCGCGCCGTTTCTCTGCTATCTCGATTTCGGCGGGTTTCAGGTGGTCTGCTCCTCGCCGGAAATCCTCGTCCGGGTGCGCGACGGGAAGGTCACGATCCGACCGATCGCGGGAACGCGTCCGCGCGGCGCGAGCGCGGCGGAAGACAAGGCGCTCGGCGAGGATCTGCTCGCCGATCCGAAGGAACGGGCGGAGCATCTGATGCTGCTCGATCTCGGCCGCAACGACGTCGGGCGCGTCTCCGAGATCGGGACGGTCACGGTGACGGACAGCTTCTTCCTGGAGCGCTACAGCCAGGTGATGCACATCGTCTCGAATGTCGAAGGACGGCTCGACGCACGTCATGATGCGCTCGACGCTCTGGCCGCGGGCTTCCCGGCGGGGACGGTCTCGGGCGCGCCGAAGGTGCGCGCGATGGAGATCATCGACGAACTGGAGCGGGACAAGCGCGGCCTTTATGCGGGCTGCATCGGCTATTTCGGCGCGAACGGCGAGATGGACACCTGCATCGTGCTGCGCACGGCCTTGGTGAAGGACGGCCGGATGCATGTGCAGGCGGGCGCGGGCATCGTGCACGATTCGAACCCGGCCTCGGAGCAGCAGGAATGCGTGAACAAGGCAAAGGCGCTGTTCCGTGCGGCGGAAGAGGCGCTGCGCTTCGCCTCCGTCGCGAAACGGGGGCAGTGATGCGGGCTTGCGGTTTGCGGGCGGATCGGCGTTTCTTCTCACCCCTCCTCGCGGGAGACGGAAGGGAGCCGCGTTCATGACCGCCGTCACGCTGGTCGACAATTACGACAGCTTCACCTGGAACCTCTATCACGACCTCGGCCGGCTCGGGGCGCAGGTGAAGGTGGTGCGCAACGACGCGATGACGGCCGACGAGATCATGGCCGAGGGGCCCGACGCGATCGTGCTCTCGCCCGGTCCCTGCACGCCGAACGAGGCGGGCGTCTGCCTCGATCTCATCGCCAAGGCCTCCGCGACGATCCCGATGTTCGGCGTGTGTCTCGGGCTGCAATCGATGGGCCAGGCCTTCGGCGGCGACGTCGTGCGCGCTCCGATGCCGATGCACGGAAAGGTCTCGACCATTGGGCATCGCGGCGAGACGGTGTTCCGCGGGATCAACGGGCCGTTCCGTGCGACGCGCTATCACTCGCTGGTGATCGATCGCGGCACGATGCCGGACGTCCTCGCCGTGACGGCCGAAAGCGAGGACGGCCTCGTGATGGCCGCCTCGCACAAGACGCTTCCCGTGCACGGGGTGCAGTTCCACCCGGAAAGCATCCTGTCCGAGCACGGGCAAACCATCTTCCGCAATTTCCTCGACCTCGCCGCCGCCTGGAACAAGGCGCACCGGCCGTCGCTTTCGGGTTCCCGCTGATGGATTCGTTCAAGCCGCTCATCGCCAAGCTCGCCACGGGCGCACCGCTCACGCGCGAGGAGGCCGAACACGCCTTCGGGGTGATCCTGTCGGGCGAGACCACGCTCGCGCAGATGGGAGCGTTCCTGATGGCGCTCCGCGTCCGCGGCGAGACCGTCGACGAGATCACGGGCGCGGTGCAGGCCATGCGGGCCAAGATGCTGCGCGTCGACACCGTCCCCGGCGCGATCGACGTGGTCGGTACCGGCGGCGACAATTCGGGCAGCTGGAACGTCTCGACGCTCGCCTCGCTGATCCTCGCGGGTTGCGGCGTCCATGTCGCCAAGCACGGCAATCGCGCGGCGTCCTCCAAATCGGGCGCCGCCGACATCCTCTCCGCGCTCGGCGTGAAGATCGGGCTCGACCCGAAGGGGGTCGACCGCTGCATCCGCGAGGCGGGCGTCGGTTTCATGTTCGCGCAGACGCATCACGCCTCGATGCGCCATGTCGCGCCGGTGCGTGTGGAGCTCGGGACGCGGACGATCTTCAACCTGCTCGGCCCGCTGTCCAATCCCGCGGGCGTAAAGAAGCAGGTTCTCGGCGTTTTTTCGGAGACTTGGCTCGAACCGCTCGCGCATGTTCTGAAGACGCTCGGCGCGGAGACCGTCTGGATCGTGCATGGTTCGGACGGGCTCGACGAGATCACGACGACGGGCGAGACGATGGTCTGCGCGCTCGAAGGCGGCGCGATCCGGCGCTTCGTCGTGACGCCGGAGGAAGCCGGACTCGACCGTGCCGACCCGGCCGACCTCAAGGGCGGCGATCCGGCGCATAATGCCGCCGCGCTGCGCGACGTGCTGGCGGGCAAGCGGACGGCCTATCGCGACATCGCGCTCATCAATGCGGGCGCGGGCCTCGTCGTGGCGGGTCGCGCCAATTCGTTGAAGGAGGGCGTGAAGCTCGCCGCGGCGGCCGTGGACGACGGGCGGGCGCGCAAGGCGCTCGAGAAGCTCGTCTCCGTTTCGAACGCGTGAGGAACGCCGTGTCCGACATCCTCGCCCGCATCGAAGCCTATAAGCGCAAGGAGATCGAGGCCGCGAAGGCGCTCGTCTCCCCCGAGGAGATCCGCCGGCGCGCGCTTGCCGCCGACGCGCCGCGCGGCTTCGCGCGGGCGATCGAGACGCATCTCGCGGCGGGACGACCGGCGCTGATCGCGGAGATCAAGAAGGCGAGCCCGTCCAAGGGGCTGATCCGCGCGGATTTCGACCCGCCCGCCTTGGCGGCGGCCTATGAGGCGGGCGGCGCGACCTGTCTTTCGGTGCTGACGGACGAACCGTCGTTTCAAGGCCGGCCGGAATTCCTGACCGCGGCGCGGAAGGCGACGGCGCTGCCGGCGCTGCGCAAGGACTTCATGTTCGAGCCCTATCAGGTGTTCGAAGCCCGCGCCTGGGGTGCGGACTGCATCCTCGTCATCATGGCCTCCGTGACGGACGAAGAGGCGCGCGTGCTGACCGATTGCGCGCATGATCTCGGCATGGACGTGCTGGTGGAAGTGCATGACGGCGAAGAACTCGACCGCGCATTGACGCTCGACACCAAGCTCGTCGGCATCAACAACCGCAATCTGCGGACCTTCGAGGTTTCGCTCGCGGTGACGGAAGACCTCGCGCCGCGCATTCCGCCGGACCGGATCGTGGTGGGCGAGAGCGGCATCTTCACGCATGCGGACGTCGAACGGCTGCAACGGTCGCGGGTGGGAACCTATCTCGTCGGCGAGAGCCTGATTCGGAAGGAAGACGTGGCTGCGGCGACGCGCGCTCTTCTCTTCGGTGACGAAACGGCGACGATCACGGCATGACCAAGCTCACCCATATCGACGCTTCCGGCGCGGCCTCCATGGTCGACGTTTCGGAAAAGGACGTCACGCATCGCATCGCCGTGGCGGAAGGCCGCGTGGTGATGAAGCGGGAGACGCTCGAACTCATCCGCGCGGGCGACGCCAAGAAGGGCGACGTGCTGGGCGTGGCCCGCGTCGCGGGCATCATGGCGGCGAAGAAGACGCATGAGCTGATCCCGCTCTGCCATCCGCTGCTGCTCTCGAAGATCGCGGTCGACCTCGTGCTCGACGACGACCTGCCCGGCGTCCGCGTGTCGGCGACGGCGAAGCTCGCGGGGCAGACGGGCGTCGAGATGGAGGCGCTGACGGCGGTCTCCGTCGCCTGTCTCACGGTCTACGACATGGTCAAGGCCGCGGACCGCGGCATGCGCATCGAAGGCGTGCGCGTGCTGGAGAAGAGCGGCGGCAAATCCGGCGATTGGCGCGCGGAGGCTTGAACATGGGCCTTCTGCTCGTCGAGGACGCCCTGAGCCGCATTCTGGCGGGTGCGGAACCGACCGAGACGGAATTCGTCGCCCTCGCCGCCGCCGCGGGCCGGACCTTGGCCCGCGACCTCGCGGCGACGCGGACGCAACCGCCCTTCCCCGCTTCCTCGATGGACGGCTATGCCGCCCGCGCCGCCGATCTTTCGGCCGGGCGCGCATTGAAGGTGATCGGCGAAGCGCCGGCCGGACGGGCCTTTGCGGGGCGCGTCGGGCCCGGCGAGGCGGTCCGGATCTTCACGGGCGCTCCGGTGCCGGAGGGCGCGGACACGATTTTTCTGCAGGAGTACGCGATCCGGGACGAGGCAGGCGTGACGCCGACCGCCGCGGAGGCGCCCGGCCGTCACATCCGCCCGGCGGGGCTCGATTTCGCGGAAGGCGACGTTCTCCTGCGGGCCGGACGGCGGCTCGACCCGCGGGCGGTCGCGCTGGCGGCGGCCATGGGGCATGCATCGATCCCCGTGCGGCGGCGGCCCAAGATCGCTCTGCTCGCGACGGGCGACGAACTCGTGCGCCCCGGCGAGGCGGCGCGGCCCGACCAGATCGTCGCCTCGAACATCTTCGCGGTGGCGGGTCTTGCCGAAGCGGCGGGCGGCGAGGCGATCGATCTCGGCATCGCGACGGACGACTTCCCGGCGCTCGAACGCGGGATCGCGCAGGCGGAAGCCTTGGGGGCGGACGTGATCGTGACGCTCGGCGGCGCATCCGTCGGCGATCACGACCTCGTGCAGTCGGCGCTGACGGCGCGCGGCATGGAACTCGGCTTCTGGCGGGTGGCGATGCGGCCGGGCAAGCCGCTGATCTTCGGCCGGCTGGGTCGCACGCGCATTCTCGGCCTGCCGGGCAATCCGGTCTCCGCCATCGTCTGCGGTCGTCTGTTCCTGACGCCGCTGGTGCGGGCGCTCTGCGGCGATCCGGAGGCGGGACGCGATCCGTCGGAGCCCGCGACGCTCGCCGAAGCCTTGCCCGCCAACGACAAACGGCAGGACTATGTGCGGGTGCGCATCACGGGGCGCGACGCGCACGGCTTGCCGCTCGTGGCACAGTTCCCGCGGCAGGATTCCTCGATGCTGCGCGTCTTCGCGGAAGCCGACGCGCTGCTGATCCGGCCGCCGGAGGCCCCTGCGGCTTCGGCGGGCGAGACCGTGCGCATCATCAGGCTCTGAGGCTCAGCGGGTCGTCGCCTCGAGGAAATCGAGCAGGGCCTTGCGGTCGTCGGGATCGGAGACGACCTGTTCCGGCATCTTGGTGCCGGGGGTGACGATCGTCGGCCCCAGCTCGAAGAGGCGACCGATCGTTTCGCGCGTCCAGACGATGTCCATGGTCTTGAAGGCGTCGGAATAGACGTAGCCCGGCGCGGTCGCGATCTTCCGGCCGAAGACCTTGTGCAGGGTGGGACCGGCGCGGTTGCCGCCGTCGACGGTGAGCGTGTGGCAGGCGGCGCAGGCGCGGAACACTTCCGCGCCGCGGCTGCCGCGGAACTCGGCCAAGGGATCGACGCCCGGCGAGGGAACGACCGGGCCGATATGCTCGCCCGTCGCGGCGTCCCACCGGCGGACGATGCGGTCGCCGCCGCCGGTGAGAAGCTCCTTGCCGTCCGGCGTGAAGGCCGCGGACCAGACGGGAAGGCCCGGCCCGACGAGCGTGACGCCGACGCGCCCCGTCGCGACGTCGATCAGCGTGACCGACCCGCGGATCTGCGCGGCGGCGACGCGGCGACCGTCCGGCGAGGCCGCGAGCGCGATGACGGGCAAGGGTTGGGTTTCGACCTCGCGGACGAGACGAAGATCCGGCGCGACGAAGCGCACGGTTCCGTCCGCTCCGGCGGCGGCGACGAGATCGCCCGCGACGGCGAGCGCGTTGACGGGGGACGCGAGCCGCATGACGCGTGCCTCTCCGCCCGAGGCGGGCCAGAAGCGGACCACGGCGTCGTAGCCGCCGGTGACGATCGTGCCGTCCTTCAGGAAGGCGATGCCGTTGACGTTGCCCTGATGACCGGAGAGGAGGCGCGCCTCGCCGCCCGCGAGCGGGGTGAGACGCGCGGTGCCGTCCCAAGAGGCGCTCGCGAGGAGCGCGCCGTCGGGCGAGACGGCGAGCGCGGCGACGGGGCCCTTGTGCGCCTCGAAGGACAGGACGGGATCCGGCGTGCCGGGCTTCCAGATCGCGATGCGGCCCTCTTCTCCCGCTGTGGCGAAGCGGCCGTCCGGCAGGGCGGCGACGGCGTTGACCGCGCCGTCATGGAAGCGCAGCGCCTGTTCGGCCGTGCCCTTTTCGAGCGACCAGAGGATCGCCGAGGTGTCGAAACTGCCGGAGATCGCGGTGCGGCCGTCGGGCGAGACCGCCAAGGCGCGGACCGGTCCGCCGTGACCGCGCATTTCCGCCGTGGCGGGCGAAACCGCCGCGAGCGTGAACAGAATGGCGAACAGGCGACGCATCAATCCTCCGCGGGCGTGAAGCCGAGCGCGGCGACGGAAGCGCGAACCTCCGGCGCATGCAAGCATTCGAGGAAGGCCGCGACGGCAGGTCGCGCCTCCCGACCCGCCGCGACGGCGAAGTCGTAATGTTCCGGCCCGATCGGGAGGAAGCCGAGGCCGTAGGCGCGGGCGACGGGTTCGATGGCGACGCCCCAATCCGCGCGGCCCTGCGCGACGGCGGCGGCGACGGCATTGTGGGATTTCGGGCGGTTCCAATAGCCGCCGGGCCGAGCGCCGCCCAGAAGCTTCTCGATGACGATGCTCGTGCCCGCGCCCTGATTGCGGTTGACCATCAGACATTCGGGATCGGCGAGCGCGGCTTCGACGGCTTCTTCAGGGGTGCGGGTTTCGAAGCGCGCATCGCCCTTGCGATGGACGACGCCCTGCATCCGCCGCCAGCCGGGGACGAGGCTCATGCCCTCTCCGAGATAGGGGCGGTTGTAGATGCCGTTCTCGGGATGGAGCAGATGGACGGGCGCGAGATCGCATTCGCCGCGCATGGCGGCGCGCAGGCCGCCCAGACTGCCGACCGCGACGACGCGGACGGACAGGCCGCGTGCGGTCGCCGCGCCGACGACGACGTCGAGACCCGTGCAATGGCTGCCCATGATCACGAGATCGGGAACGCGGACCTGTGGGCCGAAGAGGCGGACATCGGCGCGTGTGCCGGCGGGGAGCTGATCGGCGAGCGCGTCGACGGTGATGAAGCCGTCGGCCTGCGCGAAGGAGCTGATCGCGCCGGAGCCCTTGCCGACGGGATGCGCCGTCAATCCGTCTTCGCCTTCGACGAGCGCGACGGAGACATATTCCGTCCGCCCGACGTCGGAGGGAACGCGCTGGGGCACGGTGGCTTCGACGCGGGTCTCGGACCGCGGCGGAAGACCCGCCATACGCCGCAGGACCGGGGCGACGATGTCGTGGAACGTGTACATCGCGCTCGTCGGGAAGCCGGGCAGAAGCACGACGGGTTTTCCGTCGCAGACCGCGAGGCCGAGGGGCTTGCCGGGCTTCAGCGCGACGCCGTGGACGACAAGGCCCGGCGCGCCCAATTCCCCGACGATGCGGTGGGTGAGATCGCCCTCCCCCTTCGAGGTGCCGCCGGACAGAACCACCATGTCGCATTCCGCATGGGCGCGCTTCATGGCGGCGCGCAGCGCATCCGCATCGTCGGCGATGACGCCGAAACGCACGGGTTCTCCGTCGTTCTCGCGGATCGCGGCGGCGACGACGGGGGCGTTGGTGTCGTAGATCGCGGCGGGCCGCAGCGGTCGGCCGGGTTCCGTCAATTCGTCGCCCGTTGAGATCACGCCGACGCGCGGACGCCGGTGGACCGCCAAAGCGGCGACGCCGCAGGCCGCGACGAGGCCGATCTCGCGGGCGGTCACGACCATGCCCGCGTGCAGAATCGTTTCGCCGAGAGCGAGATCCGACCCCGCGAAGGCCACGCCGCCGCCGGGCGCGACGGGGCGCTGGATGCGGACGACGCCGTCTTCGCCCGGTTCCGTATGCTCGATCATCACCACGGCATCCGCGCCGCGGGGCAGCGGCCCGCCCGTCGCGATGGGCGTCGCCGTGCCGGGGCCGACCGCGAGCGTCGGCGCATGGCCGCAATGGACGTGCTCGCCGTTGAGCCGCAATGCGACGGGAGCGCTTTCCGAGGCCGCGACGCAATCGGCGGCGCGCAGCGCGAAACCGTCGACCATGGCGCGGTCGAAGGGCGGCACGTCGACGGGCGCGCGCACGGGCGCGGCGGTGACGCGGCCGAGGGCGTCGTCGAGCGGGACGGTCTCGTCGCCGAGGGTGCGCGCGTCATAGGCCGCGGCGAAGCGGCGGACGGCCTCGTCGCGCGAGACGACGGTGAGGAATTGCCCCTGAGAGGGCGCGGCGGAACGTGTCACAGCGGAAAGGCCTCGATGAGTGCGCCTTCCGCCGATCCCTCGTTTTCTGGGGGCAGAACGGTGCGATGGGTCGCGCGGGCGAGCGCGGACAGAGGAACGACGCCCGTCGCGAGCGGTTCGAAACATCCGGCGGTCTCGCGCAAGAGGACGAGATCGGCGACGCCGACCGTCGAGACGACGCGACGGCTCAAGGGCATGCAGTGCGGTGCGGGCGGGGCCTGCGACGCACGGTCGCCCAACGGAAGAAGAACGCCGCAGAGGAAGGGGACGAGGCTCGGGAGGCGAGCGGGGATGCGGAACCCGGTTTCGGTCGGCTCGATCTCGAAACAGCCCGTCAGCGCGATCCCGGGGCCGGAGGGGCCTTCGAGGAGGGGCGCGAGGTCGTCGTCATGGAGCGTGAGGCCGTAGGCCGCGGCAAGGGCGGTGAGGGCCGCGAGGGAGGAGGCGCCGGCGGTGAAGGCCGTCGGGACGGGATCGCCCGCCCGGGCTTCGTCCCCGCGACGGCGGACGCCCTCGCCCGGGTAGGCCGAAGCGGTCGCCGAGGCCGTTCCGGCGAATTCCTCCACGGCGTCGACGGGCAGAACGCAGTCGCAACCGGGCGGCACGGGATCGCCGGGGCGGACGAATACGGGCGCTGCGGCGAGAAAGGACGGGGATTGCGGCGTCGCGCCGACGAGATCGTCGGAGGCGCAGGCGTATCCCGTTCTGCCCGCAAGATCGCGGTCGGGGACGTCATGCGGCGAGGGCGCCGAGCGCGGTGCGCCCGCGGGGCGGAGACCGGACGCGCCGACGCGCTCGGCGAAACGGTCGAGCACGTCGCGGAGGGGAACGAGCGCGCCGGAACTCGACGGCGGGCGGGCACGGGTTGACAGTGGCGTCATGCGGGACATGTGTAGCGCGCCGCTGCGGTTTGTCATCGTCCCCGCGACGCTCGTTCAGGATTTCGGATGCCGGTTTCGCTCGACCTCAAGGGGCTGAAATGCCCCCTGCCCGCCCTCAAGACCCGCAAGGCCCTGCAGGGGCTCGCGCCGGGGGACGAGATCGAAGTGGTCTGTACCGATCCGCTGGCGGTGATCGACATTCCGCATCTCGTCAGCACCGTGGGCGATACGCTGCTCGGGCAGGAGAAGTCCGAGACGGAGATCCGCTTCGTGATCCGGCGCGAGGCGCGGTAGGACTCTCGCGCCGCAGCGCGGCGGGGTGCCGGGACGAGCCCGGCCCTGACGCCGATCAGCCCGCTCCGCCGAGCCTGCCGAAGGCTTCCGCGAGCTTTTCGCGGCGGGCGGAAGCTTCCTCGAGACGCTCGCGCTGTTCCTCGACGACCTCTTCCGGCGCGCGGGCCATGAAGTCGGCATTGCCGAGCTTGGCCTCGATCTTCTTCATCTCGCCGTCGAGCTTTTCGATCTCCTTGGCCAAGCGCGCATGTTCGGCCGGGATGTCGATCACGCCTTCGAGCGGGAGCGCCGCCACTTCGCCACGGACGACGATCTGAATGGATTGGGCGGGCGGCGTCGAGGCGAAGGAGATGTCGGAGAGCCTCGCAAGACGCTTCAACGTATCGTTCCAACGTCCGGCCCATGCTTTCGTTTCCGCGTCGGACGTGACGAGGACGAGCGGGATCTGCGCGCCGGCGGGGACGTTGGTTTCGGAGCGCGCGGAACGGATTTCGGAGACGAGATCGACGAGGCGACCGATTTCCGCTTCGGCGGACGGATCCACGAAACCCTCGTATTTCGGCCAGTCGGCGAGCGCGAGGATCGTCTCGCGTTTCGGACCTTCCGCACCCTTCACGGCCCAAAGCTCTTCCGTGACATAGGGCATGAAGGGGTGGAGCAGCTTGGCGATGCCGTCGAGCACGAAGGCGACCGAGGCGCGCGTCTCGGCCTTGGCGACTTCGTCCTCGCCCGTCAGCACGGGCTTGGCGAGTTCGAGATACCAATCGCAGAAGACGTTCCAGACGAAGCGATAGGCGGCATTCGCGGCATCGTTGAAGCGATAGGCCTCGATGGCGGCGGTGACCTCGTCGACGGCCTTGGCGAGTTCGCCCAGCGCCCAACGGTTGAGCGGGAGCTTCGCGCTCTTCGGGTCGAAATCCGTGCGGACGCAGCCGTTCATTTCGGCGAAGCGGGCGGCGTTCCAGAGCTTGGTCGCGAAATTGCGGTAGCCTTCGACGCGCTGGGTCGAGAGCTTGATGTCGCGGCCCTGCGCGGCCATGGCGGCCAGCGTGAAGCGCAGCGCGTCCGCGCCGTAGCGGTCGACGAGATCGATCGGGTCGATCACGTTGCCCTTCGACTTCGACATCTTCGCGCCCTTCTCGTCACGGACGAGGGCGTGGATATAGACGGTCGAGAAGGGGACTTCGTCCATGAAATGGATGCCCATCATCATCATTCGGGCGACCCAGAAGAAGATGATGTCGAAGCCCGTCACGAGGACGTTGGTGGGATAGTAGCGCGCGAGCTCGGGCGTCGCGTCCGGCCAGCCGAGCGTCGAGAAGGGCCAGAGCGCGGAGGAGAACCACGTGTCGAGGACGTCTTCGTCGCGGGTGAGCGCTGCAGCCTTGCCGTAATGCTTCGCGGCGGCGGCGTTCGCCTCGTCTTCCGAATGCTCGACGAAGACCGTTCCGTCCGGCCCGTACCAGGCAGGGATCCGGTGACCCCACCAGAGCTGGCGGGAGATGCACCAGGGCTCGATGTTTTCCAGCCACTGGAAGTAGGTCTTCTCCCAGTTCTCGGGGACGAATTGGGTCTTGCCGGTGCGGACGGCCTCCATCGCGGGCTCGGCGAGGGTCTTGGCGTCGACGTACCACTGGTCGGTCAGATAGGGCTCGATCACGACGTTCGAGCGGTCGCCGTGCGGGACCGTGTGCGTCGTGGGCTCGATCTTGGCGACGAGGCCGCGCTCGGCCATCAGCGCCACGACCCTCACGCGCGCGGCGAAACGGTCGAGACCGTGAAGCGCCCTCACCTCGCCCGCGTCCGGACCGGCCATGGCGGCGAAGTCGGGATTGCCCTCGATCAGGATGCGCGCCTTGTCGTCGAGGATGTTGACCTGCGCGAGCGTGTGCCGCTTGCCGACTTCGAAGTCGTTGAAGTCGTGCGCGGGCGTGATCTTCACGGCGCCCGTGCCCTTTTCGGGGTCGGCATAGTCGTCGCCGACGATCGGGATCAGGCGGCCGACGAGCGGGAGCACGGCCTTGCGGCCGATGAGGTGCTTCAGCCGCTCGTTTTCGGGATGAACCGCGATCGCGGTGTCGCCCAGCATGGTCTCGGGGCGGGTCGTCGCGATGCGGATGAAGGTGTCCGGATTCGCGGCGTCGTAGGACGCCCCTTCGAGCGGATAGTCGAAATAATAGAGATGCCCGCTCGCGTCCTTGGCGAGGAGCTTTTCGAGCGCCGCGAGATCGAGCGGCTTCGGCTCCTCGGCGTCGACGGCGGGGCGATCCCATTTGAAGCTGCCGCGCTTTTCGACCTGAAGCACTTCGAGGTCGGAGATCGCCGATTCGAAATGCGGATCCCAGTTCACGAGCCGCTTCGCGCGGTAGATCCGCTTCTTGCGGTGGAGTTCGACGAAGACCTTGGTGACGGCGCGGACCATCTGGTCGTCAGGCGCGCCGTCCGTCCCCATGGTGAAGCGCTCGCGCGACCAGTCGCAGGACGCGCCGAGGCGCTTCAGCTGGCCGACGATGGTGCCGCCGGACTCTTCCTTCCACGCCCAGACGCGCTCGAGGAAAGCCTTGCGGCCCATGTCGCGGCGGGAGGGTTCGCCGCGCTGCGCCAATTGGCGCTCGACGACCATCTGTGTCGCGATGCCCGCATGGTCGGTGCCGGGCTGCCACAGAACGTCGCGGCCGCGCATGCGCTCGAAACGGCAGAGAACGTCCTGCAGCGTGTTGTTGAGGGCATGCCCCATATGGAGCGAGCCCGTCACGTTCGGCGGCGGGATGACGATCGTATAGGGCGCGCCCTGCGCCCTGTCCGGGCGACCCGCGCGGAACGCGCCTTCCGATTCCCAAAGCTCCGCGATTCGGCCTTCCACGGCGGCCGGGTCGAAGGTCTTTTCCATCATGGCGCAGACGTCCTCACGCCCTCGGGGGCGGGTTTCTTGCAGGAAGCCGCTAGAAACCCGAGCCTGAGCCGTTCGTCAACGCTCGAAAGGCGCGGAAAAGATCAGCGCCCGCCGCGCGTGATCCGTTCGATCTCGTCGCGGACCATGTCCTTCACGATGCCGGGAAGATGGATGTCCAGCCATTCGCGGAGCATCGGACGGAGCGTTTCCGCCACGACCGTTTCCAAGGTCAGCGAGGAGCGGGACCGGGCGGTCTCCTCCAATGCCCTGAAGGCGTCGCCGACGCCGTCGCCGAAGGTTTGGGCGGGTTCCGGCGCGCGGGGAGCGGGCTGCGGTGCCGCCGCATAGGCTTGAGGCGCGGGCTGAGGCGCAGCCGGATAGGGCTGAGGCGCCGGTTGAGGCGTCGTCGCGTAGTGCTGAGGCGATTGGCGATAGGCCGGCGGCTCGACCGGCGCGGGCGCGGGCTGGAAATGCACGGCGGGTTGCGGCGCGGCGTAAGGATCGTGCCGATGGGCGGAGCGCTGGGGTTCCGCCGGCGCCGCGGGCGCTTGAACGCCCGCCGCAGCCCCTACGATCCGATCTTCGTCTTCGGTGATGATCCGGCGGATCGACGCCAGGATCTCCTCCATCGACGGCTCGTCGGCTCTGCTGTTCAGCGCATTCATCGCGTTCGCTCCCGGCTTCAACGAAAAATCACGCAGAACTAGAGAATCACAAGTCCGGGAACCATTTTAATCAAAGCCGAGAATGCTTGAAGTCCGCTTGAAGAGAAAAGCGACGCGAGCGGACGATATTCGTCATTGGATGCCCGTACCGATGAACTTGTTCCGGACGGCGCCGTAATGAGCGGCGGGATCGTAGACGGGAACCTTGAGAGCGAGACGCACGGCCGACAGGCGTCCCATGGCCGACAGCACGTTGTAGGAGGCGACGACGCGGTCGCGCTGGGCGGAGACCAGGTTCACGCGCGCGCTCAGCAGTTCCTGATCCTGAACGAGCACGTCGTAAGTGGTGCGCTGGCCGACGCGTGCTTCTTCGCGGACGCCGTTCAAAGCGATCGTCGACGCTTCGACCTGCGCCTGAGCGGAGGCGATGCGGGCGCGCGCCGCTTCGTACTGGCTCCACGAGGCCACGACCGCCGCGCGGACGCGATCGCGTGCGAAATCGGCCTCGAGCCGCCGCTGGGTCAGCGTTTCGCGCAATTGACGGACGCGGGCATAGGTCTCCCCGCCCTCATAGATCGGCACGCTGAGGCGTCCGACCAGCGAGAAGGAATCGAGCTCACGATTGGCGCCCTGATAATCGAACTGCTTCTGCGCGGTTCCCGTGACCCCGATGGACGGGTAGAGATCTGCGCGCGCCGCTTTGACGTTGAACTCGGCCGACCGGACATTGAAGTTCGCCGCCACGATGGCCGGATGTTCGGCCTGCGAACTCTTCACCGCCTCTTCGAGGCTGCGCGGAAGAAGCTTGTCCTGCGGGCGGGCCGGAGCCAGCGAGCGCGGATCCGCGCCGATCACCTGCCGGTAGCGCGCGACGCTGGCCTTCAGCGTCCCCTCGGCAGCGCTCGATTCGGCCTGCGCCGCGGCCAGCCGGGCCTCGACCTGCGCGACGTCGGTGCGGGTCACTTCACCGACGCTGAAGCGATCCTGAGTCTGGCGGAGCTGTTCCCGAAGCACCTCGATGTTCGCCCGACGAAGATCGAGGAAGGCGGTATCGCGAAGAACGTCCATATAGGCGGTCGCCGCGTCGAGCAGCACGGCCTGTTCCGCGCTCCGGAGCTGCTCCCGCGCCGACAGAACGCCGGTCTCGGCCGCGGCCACGCTGTTTTCGGTTCTTCCGAAAGTGTAGATGTTCTGGTCGATCTGGAGCGACCCGCCGCGCGGCAGATAACGGTCGCCCGAGATGCTGGAACCCGAAACCGTCGAACTGTCCGTCAAGCCCGCCGTGCCCGAGATCGTCACGCGGGGACGATAGCCGGCCAGAGCGCGCGGGACGGTCTCGTCATTGGCCCGGACCGCCGCACGCTGCGCGTTGAGATCGGGGTTGGCGACATAGGCCTTTGCGAGCGCGCTCTCGATGGTCTCGGCTCCGAGCGCGCTCGTCGCCGAAAGCGATGCCAACAACGCGGCCGCGATACCGATCCGTCCGAAGACCATGTGCGAACTCCAGTGAGCCCGAGCGGAGCGCTCGGGCATCGCAGGGTGATTCCCGCCGGGAAAATGCCCGACGGAGCGAGTTTAGAATACGAAAGCTTTAGGCTTTCGAAAGGCTTCAACGACCGGTGCGGCCGCGTTCGTGACGAATTCTTCGCCGAAATCGTCGCCCGATCGGCGGATGACCACGACGGCAGCCGACCGACCCGCGCCTCGGACGCCGACGAGACGGCCGCCGGGCGCCAATTGCGCCAGCAGGTTCGTCGGTTCGGTCTCGAAGGCGCCGTCGATCAAAATCATGTCATAGGGCGCAGAGGCGGGCAGTCCGGCGGCGGGATCGCCCGCGGCGACGGTCACCTCCGCGCCGATCCCGGCGAGCGTCTTCTCGGCCTTCGCGCACAGCGCGGCATCCGATTCGAGAGCGAAGACTTCGCCCGCGAGCCGGGAGAGCACGGCCGCCGCATAACCGGTGCCCGCCGAGACGACGAGAACCTTGTCCTCCGGCGTGACGACGGCCGCCTGGGCGAGACGCGCGAAGGTCATCGCGGTCATCAGCTCGCGGCCATGGCCTTCGCCCTGTTCCGCCAAAGGAACGGCGCGGTCTGAATAGGCGAGTTCACGTTCGGCGGCAGGAACGAAGACTTCGCGAGGAACCTCGTCCATGGCGGTCAGGAGAGCCCTGCTCGTCACGTCATAGGTTCTGAGCTGGTTGTCGACCATCATCCGGCGCTTCTGCGCAAAATCGGCCATCGAGAAACACTCCGCGAGTCGGACGGCGAAACTTCGCCGCAGCAGCATGGGGGTTTTGCGCGACGGCAGAACGAAAGGCAAGTTCACAGGATGGCCGATATCGAATTGCACGTCGGGCCTCGACGGTTTCCGCCTTCGAACAATCTTCCGCAACGGAAGATACCGTGACCTGCGCGCGCGTCAACCGCCACGCTCGTGCGCACGGGCTCCCGAGCCCCCGAAGCGCCGCCGTTCCGTCGATGTTCGGATGAAACGCGGCGAGTGTGCCGGAAAATCTGGAGGCCTCGCCCGGAATCGAACCGGGGTGCAAGGATTTGCAGTCCTCTGCGTAACCACTCCGCCACGAGGCCTCCCGACCCGCCGAGGCGGATCAGGCGGGTTCGATAGCAACGGAAGGGTCCGCGCACAAGGGGCGACCCTCGGGAATCACCGACGGCGGCATTTTTCGTGGCCTACGCGCTTGCGCAACGGCCGAGCGCGTTGTATCCCCGCGTCGCTCGGCGGGATCGCTTCATCGCGGTCGCTTGAAACCGTCGGGTCCGGCCTTCGGGCTCGGGATCGGTCGTTCCGGCGTGGCGCAGCGGTAGCGCAGCGGACTGTTAATCCGTTGGTCGTAGGTTCGAATCCTACCGCCGGAGCCATCGATCCTCGTCTCCGCTCCGTCCGCGGCAGACCCGTTTCCATCACCTCGCGTCAGTTTCGGCCCGCCGGTGGCGCTCTGCGCTCATGAGACGCGTTTCGACGCCGCAGGCGCGGCGCCGGCTCCGTCATTTCTTGCCGTCCTTCTTGTTCGGATCGACGCAGGCGGTCGGGCTGCGGGCACCGGCGGGCGCCTTCGCGCCCTTGGGGCAGGCGATCGGATAGAGCGCACCGCTCGGCACGTAATGATCGGGCGGCGACGGACGGCAGAAGCCGCCCGCGGCATATGTCCCCGCCTCGCATTTGGGTACGGTGTTTCCGGTGAGACCGGGCGGGGGCGACTTTTTGGCGGGCGCGGCTTTCTCCGGGGGCGGCGGCGGAGCGGCCGCTCCGGCGGGTGCGGCGAGAAGCACGGCGGAGAGGAACACCAGACTCGAGGCCGAGCGGAGCCGAAAAGGGAACATCATGCGGGACTCGGGGACTGGACGCATACGAGTCGAGCTTAGCCCAGAGCGCGCGGCAGGTCATTCGCCGGCGTTCGCGGCGGCGAGGAAGCGCTTCGTCGGCTCGGCGAGCGGGTCGATGCGCCGGACTGATCCGTCGCGGTGACGGCTCCGTAATCGCCTTGTAATGGCCGTCCGACGGGACGGGTCGTGCAGGAAAGAGTGCATCCGCCCCATGGATCGTCCCGTCCTCGTCCGTCTCCGCTTCGATTTTCGTCTTGCGGACAACCCGGCCTTGTCCGCCGCGGTCGCGACGGGCCGCCCCGTTCTTCCTTTCTACTGTCTCGACGAGGAGAGCCCGGGGCTGCGACGGCTCGGGGGAGCCTCGCGCTGGTGGCTGCATCATTCGCTGGCCCGCCTTGCCGAGGATTTCGAGAGGTGCGGCGCGAGGCTCCTGCTTTTGCGCGGGCGAGACGCGGACGTCGTTCCGGACCTGATCCGACGCACCGGCGCGACGGAGATCCATTGGAACCGTCGCTACGACGCTTCCGGGATCTCGGTCGATCGTGCGCTGAAGGCTCATCTCGAAGAGACGGGCGTGACGGTGAAGAGCCATAACGGTTCGCTGCTCTACGAGCCTTGGGAGGTGACGACCAAGGCGGGCGATCCGATGAAGGTCTTCACGCCGTTCTGGCGGGCGGCGCGGGCCGTCCGGCCCGTCCCCATGCCGTTGCCCGCGCCGTCCCGCATCGCAGGTTTCGCTCTCGACGGTCTCGACGGTCTCGGGCTCGCGGACCTCGATCTCCTGCCGACCACGCCGGACTGGGCGGGCGGACTGCGCGAGGCTTGGACCCCCGGCGAGACGGGCGCACGGGCGCGTCTCACGAAATTTCTGGAGAGCGGGCTCGCGGGCTATGCCGAGCTCCGCAACCGCCCGGATCTCGACAACACGTCCGGCCTTTCGCCGCATCTGCGGTTCGGCGAAGTCTCGCCGCGGACGGTCTGGCATGCCGCCGAGCAGTCGGTGCGGGCGGGCGCGGGCCGCGCTTCGGACCGCGATCTCGAAATCCTTCAGGCCGAATTGGGCTGGCGGGAATTCGGCTATCACCTCCTCTTCCACAATCCCGATCTGGCCGTCGCCAATTACAATCGCCGCTTCGACGCCTTCCCCTGGCGCTGCGACGAGCCGGCCTTGCGGGCGTGGGAGCGCGGGCGGACGGGCTACCCGATCGTCGATGCCGGGATGCGGCAGCTCTGGACGACGGGCTGGATGCACAACCGGGTGCGGATGATCGTCGCCTCCTTCCTCGTGAAGCACCTGCTTCTCGACTGGCGAGCGGGCGAGGAATGGTTCTGGGACACGCTGACCGACGCCGACCCCGCCAGCAATCCGGCGAGCTGGCAATGGGTCGCGGGATCGGGCGCGGACGCCGCTCCCTATTTCCGGATCTTCAATCCGGTCATTCAGGGCGAGAAATTCGATCCCGAGGGAGATTATGTCCGGCGTTGGGTTCCGGAACTCGCGCGGCTTCCCGCAAAGCTGATCCACAAGCCGTGGACCGCTTCGCCCGAGCGACTCGCTCAGTTCGGGCTTAAGCTCGGCGGAGCCTATCCGAGGCCGATCGTCGAGCATGAAGGCGCTCGCGACCGTGCGCTCGCCGCCTTCCAGTCCCTCAAGGGCGCCGCCTGAGCGCCCGGTTTCGGAGAAGAACACTCGATGCGCATCGCCATCGTCGGCACCGGCATCGCCGGAAACGCCGCCGCCTTCGCCCTCTCCCGCACGTCCGGCGCCTCGATCACGGTCTACGAGAAGAATTCGCGGCTCGGCGGGCATTCGGCCACGGTGGACGTGTTCTACGACGGCGAGACGATCCCGGTGGATACGGGCTTCATCGTCTACAACGAGATGAATTATCCGAACCTCACGGCGCTCTTCGCGCATCTCGGCGTGGAGACGCAGGCGTCGGACATGAGCTTCGCGCTGTCCATGCACGGCGGCCGCTTCGAATGGTGCGGACGGACCCACGACGTTCTGAACGGGCTCTTCGCGCAGCGACGGAACTTCTTCTCGCCCGCCTATCTCTCGATGCTGGTCGAAGTCATGCGCTTCAACAGGCTCGCGCGGGAGGACCGCGCCTCGGGATTCATGGAGGGGATGACGCTCGCCGCCTATCTCAAGGTCCGCGGTTTCTCCAAGCGGTTCAGGGACGGCTATCTCGTGCCGATGGGCGCGGCGATCTGGTCGATGTCGCCGACGGCGATGACGGGTTTTCCGGCGGCGAGCTTCGTCGCCTTCTTCGAGAACCATCACCTGATGCAGTGGAACCGGCCGGTCTGGCGCACGGTGAAGGGCGGCAGCCGGAGCTATGTGGAGAAGATCACGGCTCCGTTCCGCGACCGCATTCGGACGGGTGCGGGCGTGGTGCGCGTCGAACGGACCGATGCGGGCGTGCACGTGACCGACGCGACGGGCGCGACGGAGACCCATGACGCGATCGTCTTCGCCTCCCATTCGGACGAGACGCTCGCGATGCTCGCCGACGCGACGCCCGCGGAACGGGAGATCCTCGGCGCGATCCGCTATCGCGCGAACGACGTCTGGCTTCACCGCGATCCGTCCCTGATGCCCGTCCGCCGTCGGGCCTGGGCCGCGTGGAACGTCATTCAGGGCGACGATCCGGATGCCGACGTCTGCGTGACCTATTGGATGAATGCGCTTCAGAACATCGACCAGAACCGTCCGCTCTTCGTGACGTTGAATCCTCCGAAACCCCCGCGGGAGGATCTCGTGTTCGGACGGTTCGACTATGCCCATCCGCAATATGACGAGGCGGCGATCGCCGCGCAGAAGCGCATGGACGAAATCCAAGGGCGTCGCCGGACATGGTTCTGCGGCGCGTGGCAGGGCTACGGCTTCCATGAGGACGGCCTCGCCTCGGGTCTGCGCGTCGCCGAGGCCTTGGGCGCAAGCGTGCCTTGGCGGAATACGGGGCCCGCGATGGCGGAGGCGGCCGAATGACGACGACGCCCGTCTTCCCGCCCCCGCGGGAAGCCGCCGCGCTCTATCGCGGCGAGGTCATGCATGCACGGATGAAGCCCGTGACGCATCGCTTCGCCTATGAAGTCTATTCTCTTGCGATCGACGTCTCCCGCCTCGAGGAGGCGGATCGTGCGTCGCCGTTCTTCTCCGTCGGACGTTTCAACCTCGCGGGCTTCGACCCGAGGGACCACGGCGCGAGGGACGGGACGCCGCTCGACTCCTATGCCCGTGACATGCTGCGCCGCGCGGGCGAGACGGTCGAAGGCGGACGCGTCCTGCTGCTCTGCTATCCGCGGATCCTGGGTTTCGTGTTCAACCCGCTCTCGGTCTTCTTCGTCCATGACGCGGAGGATCGGCTGCGCGGCGTGCTCTACGAGGTCAGGAACACGTTCGGCGAACGCCACACTTATGTGGCGCCCGTGCGCGAGGGCGAGTTGAGCGCCGCGGGTCTCAGGCAGGAACGCGGCAAGCTGTTCTACGTTTCTCCGTTCAACGGGATGGAGATGCGGTACCTGTTCCGCATCCGTCCGCCGACCGACGAGGTCGCGCTGCGCATCATCGAGACCGACGCCGAGGGGCCGCTGTTGTCGGCGACCTTCATCGGCAAAAAGGAAATATTGACGACACCCGCCCTTCTGCGTGCATTCTTCTCGATACCGCTGCTGACCCTCAAGGTCTTGGCGGGCATTCACTGGGAAGCGGGGCGGCTCTGGTTCAAGGGCATGCGGCTCGTTTCCCGCCCGCCGCCGCCCGCGCCTGCAAGTTTCGTCGATCTCGATCCCGAGGCCCGCCCTCGAACTTCCCGCGTCGAACCGTGAGCACGACGATGAACATCCACGTCCCCGCCGTGATCGAGGTCACGCCCGATACGATCGAACGCGAGATCGCGGGCCTCCCGTTCGTCGCGCGGCAGACCTTCCGTTTCGCCACGCGCATCCGGCGGGGTCGGCTCGACGCGCGCCTGCCGGACGGCCGCGTTCTGCGTTTCCAAGGCGCGGAAGCGGGGCCGTCGGCGGAGATCGTCATCCGCGATCTCCAATTCGCGCGGCGCTTCGCCGACGGCGGCGACATCGGCATCGCCGAAGCCTATCTGCGCGACGAGTGGGATACGCCCGACCTCACCCGCTTCCTCGAATTGTTCTGCGCCAATCACGAAATGATCGCGCAGCTGCTCGACGGACGGCCCTGGGTGCGGATGCTCCAGCAGTTCCGCCATTGGATGAACCGCAACACGCGCTCCGGCTCGCGCCGGAACATCCATGCCCATTACGATCTGGGAAACCGCTTCTACGAAGCTTGGCTCGACCGGACGATGACCTATTCCGCCGCGCTCTATGAAAGCGGCAAGGAAGACCTCGCCAAGGCGCAGACGAACAAATATGCCGCCCTCGCCCGCGACACCCGCATCGGCGCCGGCGATCACGTTCTCGAGATCGGCTGCGGCTGGGGCGGTTTCGCGGAATATGCGGCCAAGGAGATCGGCTGCCGGGTGACCGGGCTCACGATTTCGACGGAGCAGTTCGAATATGCGAAGAAACGTATGTTCGAGAGCGGCTTGAACGAACGAGTCGATATTCGACTTCAAGACTATCGCGACGAGACGGGCCGTTATGATCGTATCGCGTCGATCGAAATGTTCGAGGCGGTCGGCGAGCAGTATTGGCCCACTTACTTCCGGCAGGTGTCGGAGCGGCTGAAGGACGGCGGCCGCGCGGGCATCCAGGTCATCACGATCCAGGATCGGTTCTTTCCGACCTATCGCCGCGAGGTGGACTTCATCCGCCGCTACATCTTTCCGGGCGGCATGCTGCCCTCCCCCGGCATCATGAAGGAATTGGGGGAACAGGCGGGCCTCGGGCTCAAGCATGAGCGCGTGTTCGGCTGGGACTACGCAAAGACGCTCGCGGAATGGCGCGACCATTTCCGCGCGGCTTGGCCGAAACTCGAGGGTTTGGGCTTCGACGAACGCTTCCGTCGGATGTGGGAATATTATTTTGCCTATTGCGAGGCGGGCTTCCGTTCCGGGAACATCGACGTCCGGCAATTGGTCTATGCCAAGAGCTGAGCCGACTGCGAAGAGCGCGCGCGTCGCCTCGCGGCCGGATCCGCGCTCATGAGCCGTCCCGCCGCCGAACCGTCGACCGGGACGCTGCTCGCCTATGCGCTTCCCGCGCTGCCGCTCGCGGTTCTGGCGCTGCCCTTCTATGTGCTGGTGCCCGCCTTTTACTCCGAAGGGCTCGGGCTGCCTTTGGCGGCGGTGGGGCAAACGCTGCTCCTCGTGCGCATTCTCGATGCGGCGAGCGACCCCGTGACGGGCATCCTCGCCGACCGGTTCCGACCCGGCTTCGGCCGCCGCCGGCTCTGGCTGCTGCTGTCCGCGCCGATGACGGCGGCCGCGGCCTTCATGGTGTTTCGCCCGCCGGAGGGCGCGACGACGATGCATCTGCTGCTATGGGGCGGCTTGCTCTCGATCGCCTGGACGGCCACGCAGATCGCACACGGGGCCTGGGGTGCGGAACTGTCGCGCAGCTATGCGGGACGGACGCGCGTCGCGGCCTATCGCGAAGGGCTGACCGTGGCGGGTACCTTCATCGCGCTCGCGACGCCCGCGCTTCTCCCGCAATTCGGACTCCCCGGCCAAAGAGACGTGCTGAACGCCTTCGCCGTGACGGTCGGGATCGGACTTCCGCTCGCGGCGTTGATCACCGTCCTCGCGGTTCCCGAGCCCGTCGAGCGGCGTCGGGCGCGCAAGCCCTTCATGGAAGGGCTTCGGGAGGTCTTCGCCAATGCGCCGTTCCGGCGGCTGCTCGGCGCCTTCTTCATCAACGGCCTCGCCAACGGACTGCCGGGGGCGCTGTTCGTCTTCTTCGTTTCCCGCAGGCTCGAAGCGCCCGACGCGGTCGGGCCGCTGCTCGTGCTGTATTTCGCATGCGCGGTTCTCGGCGTGCCGATCTGGCTGAAGCTTGCGGCCCGGACCTCGAAGCATCGCGCTTGGGCGCTCGGCATGGGGCTCGCGATCGCGGCCTTCGTCTTCGCACCGTTTCTCGGGCCGGGCGACGTCGCGGTCTTCGCCGTGATCACGGCGGTGACGGGATTCGCGCTCGGGGCCGACGTGGTTCTCCCCGCCTCCATTCAGGCCGACGTGATCGACGTGGACACGGCGCGGTCGGGCGAGGAACGCGCGGGGTTCTACATCTCGTTCTGGACGCTCGCGACCAAGCTCGCGCTGGCCGGCGGTGTCGGGATCGCCTTTCCGCTCCTCGCCGCCTCGGGATTCGACCCGGCGCAGGGGATCGTGACGGAGCGCGGGCTCACGGTGTTGGCGTTTCTCTATGCGGGCCTGCCGTCGCTTTTGAAGATCGCCGCCGTGGCGCTCGTCTTCCGCTTTCCTCTCGATCGTGCGGCCGCGGATGCGCTCGCCCGCGCGCTCGCGGATCAGCCCGAGCGCGGCGGTTCCGATCCCGATCCGGCGGAAGCGTCGCCCGCGCCGGTGGACCGGCCGACCAGCGCCAGATAAGCCCCGTAGGGCAACAGGTTCAGCGCCTTGAGAAGATAGGAAAAGCGCTTCGGGAAGGTGATCTCGAAGCCGGCCCGCGCGAAACCTTCGACGACGCGCCGCGCGGCCTCGTCCGTCGTCAGCAGGAACGGCATCTTGAAATCGTTCACGGCGGTGGCGGGCGTCTCCACGAAGCCCGGATTGACGATCTGGATCGTGACGCCCGCGGGGTTCGCGTCGAAGCTGAGCGCTTGCGCCATGTTGATGAGCGCCGCCTTGCTCGCACCATAGGCGGCCGCGCGCGGCAGGCCGCCGTAGCCCGCCACGGAGGCGTTGACGGCGATCTGTCCCCTGCCCCGCGCCGCCATGCGCGGCAGGACGGCGGCGAGGGCATTGACCGTGCCCATGACGTTGACGTCGAAGGTCCGGCGATAGACCCCGACGTCGATCGTGGTCCCGCTCACGGGGACATAGATGCCCGCATTGAGGAAAGACAGGACGACGGGGCCGTATTCGGCTTCGACCTTGGCGACCGCCGCCGCGACGGCCTCGGCGTCGGTGACGTCCGCGGCGAGCGGGACGATTCGTCCGGGCGCGCGGATCTCGTTGACGAGGGCGGCGAGCTCGGGCTCCCGTCGCGCGGTGACGGCGACGATCCAGCCGCGGCGCGCCAGTTCGAGCGCAACGGCGCGGCCGATGCCGGAGCTGGCTCCGGTCACCCAAGCGATGCCGTCCTGCGGACGGGCTCTGTAAGGTATGGACATCGGTGCTCCCCGACCGTCTACGGTCGGGAGCGGCCGTCGGTTCAGTGACCGATGAAGCGCTGAACGAGCCGGCCGACGGGGCCCGTCAGGCGAAGCGGCGCATCCGTGACCGCGAAGCAGATGCAGTCCTCGTCCTCGTCGGCGCGGGGACGATGATCGACTTCGTGATCGGCGATGGCGATGTCGCCGCGCCGATAGTGCCCCGTGGCGTCGGAGAAGCCTCCCTTGAGGACCAGCGTGACTTCGACGCCCTCATGCGTGTGCGCAGGCATGATGCGGCCGGGCCTGATCCACAGCAGAGACGCTTCGCCGTTCGAATCGTCGGACACGCGATGCTCGCGGATGCCGGGCAGTACGGTCTTCCAGCGGATGTCCGACAGGTCGCGCCCGATGAAATCCACGAGCGGAGCGGGAACGATCCCGTCGACGCGGCGCGGGGACGCGTTCTCTTCGGTCGCCGAGAAGATCGCCGCGAGGCGCGCGTCGCGATCATTGATCGGGGCCGGAGCGGAATTCTCGAATTCGGAGGCGGCACTCGCCTCGAGCATGCGGACGAAACGGCGATTGTCGGGCTTGATCGCGAGATGAGCGGCGACGAGGCGGTGGAGCGAGGGGCCGAGCGTGCCCGCGGCGTAACCCGCAAGAAGGGCGTCCAAGGGTTTGTCGCGTCCGGCGCCTTTGGAGTCGTGAATCAAGACTAGTGCCTCTTCGTCGCCGGCCCGCAGAACCGGAAGCTTCGTTACGCCTCGCTACGAACCGCTTCGCCGAGCGGATCATCCACTGAGCCGAACATGCCCGAAATTCGCGTTTTCCGCGCCATCTTCCATTCGTATTTTCACGTATCGAGGCCGAGCCTTATTGTCGCAACACCCCCTTCTTTCGAAGGAGGACGGGGCTTCCTGCGAGGGAGCATCGGCTTGCCGAGCGCCGGATCGGCCACTAGCGTCGGCGAGCCGGGGAAACGAGGAAAGCGCAGAGCCATGACCATCCGGAACGGCATCGTCGACGCCGTCGGGCGTACGCCGCTGATCAAGCTTCGAGGCGCGTCCGCCCTCACGGGGTGCACCATTCTCGGCAAGGCCGAGTTCATGAACCCCGGCGGCTCCGTGAAGGACCGCGCGGCGGCGGGGATCATCCGCGATGCGGTGGAAGGCGGCCGGCTGAAACCGGGCGGGATCATCGTCGAGGGCACGGCGGGGAATACGGGCATCGGGCTGGCGCTGCTCGGCAACGCCTTGGGCTTCCGGACCGTGATCGTGATCCCCGACACGCAGTCGCAGGAAAAAAAGGACATGCTGCGGCAGGTCGGCGCGGAACTGGTCGAGGTTCCGGCCGTGCCTTATGCCAACCCCAACAATTACGTGAAGGTCTCGGGCCGGCTCGCGGAGCGGCTCGCGCGGGAGCACCCTCAGGGCGCCGTCTGGGCGAACCAGTTCGACAATGTCGCCAACCGGCAGGCGCATGTCGAAACGACGGGGCCGGAAATCTACGAGCAGACGGACGGCAAGGTCGACGGCTTCATCTGCGCGGTGGGCACCGGCGGGACGCTCGCAGGCACGGGGTTGGCGCTGAAGGCCCGCAATCCCGGGATCACCATCGGTCTCGCCGATCCGATGGGCGCGGCGCTTCATGCCTGGTACACGACGGGCGAGTTGAAGGCCGAGGGCTCCTCGATCACCGAGGGGATCGGACAGGGCCGCATCACGACGAACCTCGTGGATGCGCCGATCGACGTCTCCTTCCGTATTCCGGACGAAGAGGCGATCCCCGTCACCTTCGATCTTCTGGAACAGGAGGGGCTCTGCCTCGGCGGGTCTTCCGGCGTGAACGTGGCGGGCGCGATGCGGCTCGCGCGGCATCTCGGGCCGGGCAAGACGATCGTCACGATCCTCTGCGACGGCGGAACCCGTTACGCCTCCAAGCTCTACAATCCGGACTTCCTTCGTTCGAAAGGGCTGCCCGTCCCCGCTTGGCTCGAACGAGCCTCCGCCATCAAGCCGGACCTTCAGTGATGCCGACCGAACTTCTTTTCCGCGCCGACGCTTATCTGACCGAAACGTCCGCCACGGTTCTCTCGGTGAACGAGAGGGGCGGTATCGTCCTCGACCGGACGGTCTTCTACGCCACGGGCGGCGGACAGCCGGGAGATACGGGCGCGCTCGTCCGCGCGGACGGGTCGGAAATCCGCATCGCGACGGCGGTCTACGGCGAGGACAAGACCGAGATCGTGCATGTCCCCGCCGAAGGGCAGGACCTGCCGGCAGCGGGCGAAGCCGTGACGGCGAAGCTCGACGGGTTCGTCCGTCTCCAGCGGATGCGCGTTCATACCGCGCTGCATCTCCTGACCGTCGTGCTCCCCTACCCCGTCACCGGCGGTTCGATCGGCGACGGCGAGGGGCGGCTGGATTTCGACATTCCGGACGCGATCGAGAAGGACGAGATCACGGCCAAGCTCGCGGAGATCATCGGCAAGCATGCCGACGTCACCGAACGCTGGATCACCGACGACGAGCTTCTCGCCAATCCCGAACTCGTGAAGACCATGTCGGTGAAGCCGCCGATGGGCTCGGGACGCGTCCGGCTCGTCGAAATCGAAGGCCTGGACCTCCAGCCCTGCGGCGGAACGCATGTCCGCAACACGCGCGAGATCGGCGCCGTGGCCGTCACGAGCATCGAGAAGAAAGGCAAGCAGAACCGCCGCGTGCGGATCGCGCTCGTCTGAACGACAACGCATTTCGAGGATCCCCCATGTCGAACCCGCATCTCGTTTCCACCGAACGGCTGGCCGCGGAGCTTTCCGCGCCGGATCTCGTGGTGGTCGACGGCTCCTGGTATCTCCCCGCTCAGAACCGCGACGGCCGGGCGGAATATGAAGCCGGGCATATTCCGGGCGCGGTGTTCTTCGACATCGACGCGATCAGCGACAAGAGCTCGCGGCTGCCGCACATGCTGCCCGGCCCCGAGGAATTCGCCCGTGCGGTGGGCGCGCTCGGAATCGGCGACGGCAAGCGGATCGTGGTTTATGACGGCGCGGGCCTGTTCTCGGCGCCGCGGGTCTGGTGGACCTTCCGGACCTTCGGGGCGCGGGACGTCGCCATTCTCGACGGCGGCGCGCCGAAATGGAAAAGCGAAGGTCGTCCTTGGACGGACGAGCCGTCCCGCATCCGCCCCGCGACCTTCACGCCGCGGCTCGATCACGGGGCGATCGCCGGTATGGCCGATGTCGACCGGGCGCTCGGGGCGGGCGTGCAGGTGGTCGATGCACGCTCGGCCGAACGCTTCCGCGGCGAGGCGCCGGAGCCGCGTCCGGGTCTGTCGTCCGGTCATATCCCCGGCTCTCTGAGCCTGCCTTCCGTCCGACTGATCGAGGACGGGCGGCTCAAGTCGCGCGACGAACTGGCGCGCGCCTTCGCCGATGCGGGCGTGGACCCGGACAAGCCCGTGATGACCACCTGCGGCTCGGGCGTCTCCGCGGCGATCATCACGCTGGCTCTCGAAAGCTTCGGCCGAACCGGCAAGGGGCTCTATGACGGATCCTGGTCCGAATGGGCCTCGACGCCGGGACGGCCCATCGCGACCGGCCCGGCCTGATCAGGCGCGGCGGCGTTCGCCGCCCGCGACCGTCTCACCGGCTCCGCCCGCGCTTTCCGGAACGGCCTTTCCCGCATCGCGGGACCCTTCGCCGTTCGCGATCGGGATCTCGCGCCGCGCGACGCGCATGGTCGCGGGTTTGGGTATGCCGACATGCAGCACGCCCTTGTCGAACCGTGCGGCGATTTCGGCCTCACCGGGCTCGAAGCTCAGCGGGATCGAGCGTCGGAACGAGCCGTAAGTGCGCTCCGTCAGGGTGCACTCCTTTTCGTGCCGCGTGCTTTCCGCCTTCTTCTCGCCTTCGAGGATCAGCCGACTGCCTTCGATCGAAAGGCGGATGTCCTTCTCCTCCACGCCGGGAAGCTCGGCGGTGATCTCGACGGCGTCGCGCGTCTCCGACACGTCGACCGAGGGCATGGCGAGGCCCGGCACTCCGCTTTCCCAGATACTCGGCAGACGACGCCCGAAATCGCGCATCAGATCGTCCATTTCGCGACGGAAGCCCGCGAATGGATCACGGGGCTCGTTGCCCCACAGCGACGGCAGCATGTTCAGCATTCTCGCCTCCCTGATGTTCAAGGTTCCGCGGGGCCCTCGGCCACCGACGGGAGAACATATATGCCGTTGGGGAAGATATTTTGACGCCGTCAAAAGAAGGAGGCGCAGGTGGTGCGCTTCCGTGGTGGCGTATCGGGTCGGCTGCGGCGGATCGGCATCACGTGAACGGGCGTATGAAGCGCCTTCGTGTTTCCTGGGTCCCGGCTCTCCGCTGCGCTGCGGCCGGGATGACACCATGGGGCCTTCCCCCGTCATTGCGAGGAGCGCGGCGACGCGGCAATCCACGGCGGGCGTGGGGTGGTGCCCCCCCGGCAACCGCTGGATTGCTTCGCATTCGCTCGCAATGACGGGGGGGTTCAAGACGTGGATGCCCGCAGGCGCGGGCATGACGGGGGGGGAGCGGCGGCGGTGCCGGCGCGTGTCGGCTCAGTGCAGGATCTGGCTGAGGAACAGCCTGGTCCGCTCGTGGCGGGGATCGCGGAAGAACTCGTCGGGGGTGTTGGCTTCGACGATCTGCCCTTGATCCATGAAGATGACCCGGTCGGCGACCTGACGGGCGAAGCCCATTTCATGGGTCACGCAGATCATGGTCATGCCCTCTTCCGCGAGCGCCACCATGGTGTCGAGCACTTCCTTGACCATTTCGGGGTCGAGCGCCGAGGTCGGCTCGTCGAACAGCATGATCTTGGGGCTCATGCAGAGCGACCGCGCGATCGCCACGCGCTGCTGCTGGCCGCCGGAGAGCTGGCCCGGATATTTCAACGCCTGTTCGGGGATCTTCACGCGCGTGAGGTAGTGCATGGCCACCTCCTCCGCGTCCTTCTTCGGCATCTTCTTCACCCAGATCGGCGCGAGCGTGCAGTTCTCGAGGATCGTGAGATGCGGGAACAGGTTGAAGTGCTGGAACACCATGCCGACCTCGCGGCGGATCTCGTCGATCCGCTTGAGGTCGTTCGTGAGTTCCACGCCGTCGACGATGATCCGGCCCTTCTGATGCTCTTCGAGCCGATTGACGCAGCGGATCAAGGTCGACTTGCCGGAGCCGGACGGGCCGCAGACGACGACACGCTCGCCGCGCGCGATCGTGAGATCGATGTCGCGAAGAACATGGAACTCGCCGTACCACTTGTTGACGCCGATCATCTCGATCGCCGTCTCGTGGGTGAGTTTCGCGGGCTTCAGGCCGGCGGGGGCTGTGTTCGTCATCGCGTGTTCCTCAACGCTTGTCGGCCACGGCCAAGCGTCGTTCGACGCTTCGGGCATAGGCGGACATCGCGTAGCAGCAGAAGAAGTAGAAGATGGAGGCGTAGATGTAGCCCGTCGTGCTGACCGTCGGCGCGGCCCAGGTCGGATCGATGCGCGAGGCCTCGATGGCCTTCAGGAAGTCGAAGATGCCGACGATCACGACGAGCGTCGTGTCCTTGAACAGGCCGATATAGGTGTTCACGATGTTCGGGATCGTGATCTTGAGCGCCTGCGGGAGGATGATGAGCCGCATCATCTGTCCCCAGCCGAGGCCGAGCGACATCGCGCCTTCATATTGCCCCTTGGGCAGCGCCTGCAGACCCGCGCGCACGACTTCCGCCATGTAGGCGGAGGCGAAAAGCGCGATGCCGACGAGCGCGCGCAGCAGCTTGTCGGGCTGCATGTAGTCCGGCACGAACAGCGGCAGCATCACGCTCGCCATGAACAGCACCGTGATGAGCGGCACGCCGCGCACGAATTCGATGAAGATCACGCAGAACAGCTTCGCCGCGGGCATGTTCGAACGTCGGCCGAGCGCGAGCAGGATGCCGAGCGGCAACGAGACCACGATGCCGACCGCCGAGACGACGACCGAGACCATCATGCCGCCCCAGAGATTGGTGGGCACGGTCGGAAGGCCGAGCGACGGCGTGCCGGACAGAAGAAGGAAGGACGCGACGGGCAGGAAGACGAAGCCGTAGATCGCCGCGAGGTCCTTGCGCGGGGCGCGCAGATGCAGGAGCCAGACGATCCCGATCACGAGCAGGACGAAGAAGACGTCGATCCTCCAGCGTTCCGCGAGCGGATAGAAGCCGTAGGTGAAGAAGGCCGCGCGATCGACCACGAAGGCCCAGCAAGCCCCGACCTTCGTCCGCTCGGCGGTGTAGATGCAGGCTTCGCGATCCGATCCGGTCCAGACCGCGTCGATGAAGAGATAGTCGACCAGCGGCGGGATCGTCCAATAGCCCAGCAGGACGAGCCCGATCGTGAGCAACGTGTTGAGCGGGCCCGTGAACAGGTTGTGCCGCAACCACGCGATCGCGCCGACCTCGGAGGACGGCGGCTTCGCGGCCGGAGCCATGGCGGATCGGACGAAGTCCGCGTTTCCGCGGTTGCCGGGAGCGACGCCGGGGGGTTCGGTGACGGTCATGTTTCGGCCCTCACCGTTCCACCAACGCCTTGCGGCTGTTGTACCAATTCATGAGCGCCGAAGTTCCGAGGCTGATCGTGAGATAGACGAGCATGGTGATGCCGACGACTTCGATGGCCTGTCCCGTCTGGTTGAGAACGGTGCCCGTGAAGACGTTGGCGAGATCCGGATAGCCGACGAAGACGGCGAGCGACGAATTCTTCGTCAGGTTGAGATATTGGCTCGTCAGCGGCGGGATGATCACGCGCATCGCCTGCGGAACGATGACGAGCTTGGTGGTGAGGTTCGGCCTCAGACCCAGCGCGAAGGCCGCTTCGGTCTGGCCGCGCGAGACCGCGAGAATGCCCGCGCGCACCACTTCGGCGATGAAGGCCGCCGTGTAGATCACCAGTCCGAACAACAGCGCGAGGAATTCGGGCTGCAGCACCATGCCGCCCGTGATGTTGAAGCGGCCCGCCGTCGGCACGTCGAAGGTCAAGGGGCCGCCGAGCGCGACATAGACGAGGCTCGCGGGAAGGATCAGGAGCGCCAGCGTGACCGAGCCGACGGGAGCCTGAAGACCGGTACGTTCCTGACGACGCCGGGCCCAGATGCGGAAGCCGATCGCCGCCGCGACCGCGACGAAAAAAGCGATCAGGACATAGTCGAAACCGGCGCCGGGCAACGGCTTCGGCATGAAGAGGCCGCGATTGTTCAGGAAGCTCGAAAAGGGCAGCGCCGCGCTCTCGCGAACGCCCGGAAGCGCCTTGAGGACCGCGTTGTACCAGAACAGCAATTGCAGCAGCAGCGGCAGATTGCGGATGATCTCGATGTACCAGCGGGCGATGCCGGCGACGAGAATGTTCTTCGAAAGCCGCGCGATGCCGACCGTGAAGCCGAGGACGGTGGCGAGCACGATGCCGATGGCGGCCACCAGAAGCGTGTTCAGGAGACCGACGAGGAAGGCGTCGCCGTAGCTGCTCGACGTCTCCGAATAGAAGATCATGCTCTGGCTGATCGGGAAGCCCGCGGGCGAATCCCAGAAGCCGAGGCCTGTCGCGATCCGTTGGCGCCGCAGGTTGTCCGAAGCGTTGTCGACGGCTTCGTAGATCAGGAAGCCGATGACGAGGATCAGAAAGCCCTGAAAAACGAAGCTGCGAACCCGCGGGTCGTTCCATGGCGACACTTTCGGTCGCTCGTCCGGCCGCGGTGCTGCGCTCGAAGACATGCATCTACCCCGATGAAGACTTGCGGTTCAGGCTGAAAAAACGCCTCAACCGAACGGAATCGGGGCGCGGATCGCTCCGCGCCCCGAAACGGGAAGGATCAGCGGATCGGCGGGGCGTACTGGAGGCCGCCCTTCGACCAGAGGTCGTTGAGGCCGCGGGAGATCTTCAGCTGCGAGCCCTGACCGACGGTGCGCTCGAACATTTCGCCGTAATTGCCCATGTGCTTGACGACCCGGTAGGCCCAGTCGTTGGTGAGGCCCATGGCCTCGCCGAACTTGCCTTCCGTGCCGAGCAGACGCTTCACGTCCGGGTTTTCCGACTTCAGCATCTCGTCGACGTTCGCCTTGGTCACGCCGAGTTCTTCGGCCGTGATCAGAGCGTAATGCGTCCACTTCACGATATCCCACCACTGGTTGTCGCCGTGACGGACGGACGGACCGAGCGGCTCCTTCGAGATGATCTCGGGAAGAACGATGTGATCGTTGGCATTCGCAAGACGCAGGCGCTCGGCATAGAGACCCGAAGCGTCCGTCGTGAACGCGTCGCAGCGGCCGGCGTCATAGGCCTTGATGGTCTCGTCGGAGGTCGCGAACGTCACGGACTTCAGCTGCAGCTTGTTGGCGCGGAAGAAGTCGGCGAGGTTGAGTTCCGTGGTCGTGCCCTGCTGAACGCAGACCGAGGCGCCGGACAGTTCCTTCGCGGAGGCGACCTTCAGGCTCTTGCGGACCATGAAGCCCTGGCCGTCATAGAAGCTGACGGGACCGAATTCGAGGCCGAGCGACGTGTCGCGCGAGAGCGTCCAGGTCGTGTTGCGCACGAGCAGGTCGATTTCACCGGACTGCAGCGCCGTGAAGCGGTCCTTCGCCGAGAGCGGGACGAACTTCACCTTGGTCGGGTCGTTGAAGATCGCGGCGGCGACCGCACGGCAATACTCGACGTCGAAGCCCGTCCAATTGCCCTGCGCGTCGGGCTGACCGAAGCCCGCGAGACCGGTGTTGGAACCGCAGGCCAGCTGGCCCTTCTGCTTCACCGCATTCAGGGTCTGCGCCGAGGCTGCCGAAGCCGCGAAGGCCGTGGCCGCGGCGAGCGCGGCCGTGACGAGGAGTTTTTTCATCCGAGCTTCTCCCAATGAGCACCGCTCCTGACCGCGGGCGGGATGCACGCGGCCGACCGGAGACGGACCTTATGCGTGCATCACATGGGACTTTCGCGTATTGGTCAAGGCTTGACCGTGAACTCGACGCGGCTTGTCGGAAAGCGTCACGCGACGCTTTTCGTCGCACGCGCGCTTGACGCGCCGCCGTCGCTTGTTTCCACTTTCGACCCCGGCTTCGTAGGCGGACAGGACATCATGACGGCAGACGATTCCCGGCGGTCCGCTTGGCGCGACCGCACCCGCCTCGTTCATTCGGGGCGCGTCCCCGAAGAACAATTCGGTTTCGTCAATACGCCCGTCTATCGAGGCTCGACGGTCCTCTTCAAGACCATGGCGGAGCAGACGTCCTATGACGGGCGGTTCATCTACGGCACCAAAGGGACGCCCACCACCGAGGCCCTGGCCAAAGCGTGGACGGACATCGCGGGTGCGGCCGGAACCGTGCTTCTGCCCTCGGGCCTCGCGGCGGTGACGATCGCGCTCATGTCCTGCCTCAAGGCGGGCGATCATCTGCTGGTGACGGACAACGCCTATCGGCCGACCCGGAAACTCTGCGACGGATTGCTGAAGGGGTTCGGCGTCGAGACGGAGTATTACGACCCGATGATCGGCGGCGGCATCTCGGCTTTGTTGCGGCAGAATACGGCCGCCGTGCTCGTCGAAGCGCCCGGATCCCAGTCGCTCGAAGTGCAGGACGTTCCCGCCATCGCGGAGGCTGCGCACAAGGTCGGCGCGCTCGTGGTGATGGACAACACCTGGGCGACGCCGTTCTTCTTTCCGCCGCATGAACGCGGGGTCGATCTCGCGATCGAGGCGGGCACGAAGTATCTCGGCGGACATTCCGACATTCTGCTCGGCCTCGTCTCGGCCAATGAGAGGGCTTGGCCGAAACTGGCCGCGGCCTTCGAGGCGACGGCGCCCTGCCCCGGTCCGGAAGACTGTTTTCTGGCGCTGCGCGGCCTGCGGACGATGCTCCTGCGGCTCAAGGAGGCCGAGCGGCAGGCTCTCGACATGGCGCATTGGCTCGCGGCGCGCCCCGAGGTGAAGACGGTGCTGCATCCCGCCCTGCCCTCATGCCCGGGGCACGAAATCTGGAAGCGGGACTTCAAGGGATCGTCGGGCCTGTTCTCGGTGATCCTGAACCCGGTCCCGAAGCACGCCGTCGCGGCGATGCTCGACGGCCTGCGGCTGTTCGGGATGGGCTATTCCTGGGGCGGTTTCGAAAGCCTCGTGATCTCTTTCGATCCTTCGGCCTATCGCTCCGCGACGCGTTGGAATCCCGGCGGTCCGGCGCTTCGGTTCCAGATCGGGCTCGAGGATACGGAGGATCTCAAGGCGGACCTCGACGAAGGCTTCGCGCGTCTGCGCGCGGCGTCGCGCTGAGCGTCGCCGTTCAGGGGACGAGCCAGCGCGATTCAGGTCGCGGAAGCCCGTCTTCCCAGAGGAAAAGCGCTCTGCGATGACCCGCATGTTCGAGCCACAACCATTCGAGCCGCTCGAAGACGAAGAGAACGACCCGGAAGTGCTCGCGACCCGCCGCGGAGGCCGCTTCGTCGGCAGGCAACGAGAAACCGCCCGCCGCATCGAGGCGTTCGCCCGGTCCCGGCATGACGCCGTAGCAGGCCCGGCTCATCGGGCGGGATTGCGCCCAGGCTTCGTCGGCGAGCGCATCGTGACCGTGCAGGATCGCGCGGCCTTCAAGACGGATCTGGATCTTCGCGCCGGGGTCGTAGAAATGGACGGCCGCGCGATCGTCCGCCGAAAGCTCGGCGGCCTTGTCGGATCGGGCGTCGGTATGGAAGCGGAGCGTTCGGCGCGAAGGATCGACGGCGCGCAGGACCATCGTCCGCAGTCGCGGGCGTCCGTCGGGCCCGAGGGTCGCGATGCAGGGCGTATGGAACGGGGAACGCCGGTCGGCCTTGCCTCGCGCCAGCAGCCGGAAAGCCTCTTCCAACGTGCCGTCGAGATCGTCCGCGAAGGACGGGCGGGGTGCGGAGGCCATCGGCCTCAGGCTCCGCTTCCCTGCTCGCCCGAACGGGCGGCGCGCGCGCGGCGTTCCTTCGCGATGAGCATCAGGTTTCGGATATAGATGAAGATGCCGAGCGACTGCCCGACGATGAAGACCGGATCGCGACGATAGACGGCATAGACGAGAAGTAGCAGCGCCCCGCCGATCGAGAAGAACCAGAAGGCCAGCGGAATGACGCTGCGCTCGGCCTTTTCGCTGGCGAGCCACTGCACGACGAAGCGCGCGGTGAACATGGCCTGACCGATGAAGCCGACCACCACCCAGAAATCGATGTTCTCGGTGAAGACCGCGTAGAGATAGCCGCCCACGGCGTGGGACAGATCGACGAGCATCAGCGGACCTCCCTGACCTGCGGCACCCGACGCCTGCGGCGGATGAGCCAGGCGACGCCGACGAGATCCTGAAGACCGACCCAGAGACGGTCGAAGAACCCGTAATTCGAGACGCCCGTCAGCCGAGGACGATCGACGACGTCGACATGGACGATGCCGTGACCCTCGCGTCGGACGAGCGCGGGCATGAAGCGATGCAGTGCGTCGAAATACGGCAGCGCGAGATAGACGTCGCGCCGGAAGGCCTTCAGGCCGCAACCCGTGTCGCGCGTGCCGTCCTTCAGCACGGCGCCGCGGACGGCGTTGGCGACGCGCGATTGGAAGCGCTTGAAGCCCGTATCCTTGCGGCCGACGCGCCGACCCTGCGCGAGACCCGCATCGGGATCGCGATCGAGCGCCTCGACGAGGCGGGGGATATAGGCGGGATCGTTCTGGCCGTCGCCGTCGAGCGTCACGACGATCGGCGCGCTTGCCGCACGCACGCCCGTGCGCACCGCGGCGCTCTGGCCGCAGGACGCGGCGTGGCTCAGCCGCCGCAGGTGCGGCCGGGTCGCGGCGAGTTCGGAAAGCCGCTCGGCCGTGCCGTCGGTCGAGCCGTCGTCGACATAGATGATCTCGAAGGGCGCGAGCGGGACGCAGGCCGCCTCGATCTCCGCCACGAGAGGCGCGACATTGCCCGCTTCGTTGCGGACCGGAACGACGACGGCGATGCGGGGCATGGCGGAATTCATCTTGCGCCCTCACGGGACAGGACGGCGATGTCGAGCCGACGCCCGCCGTTGATGTTGAAACCCGTGATGCGGGTGACGAGACGCGGGGTCAGGCCGGCGGCCGATACGGCGCGTTCGAAGGCTTCGACGTGCCGACGTTCGACGAAGACGATCCGGCAGCCCGAACCCGCGAGGATCTCCGCCGCGCCGCGCCCGTCCGTCATCTCGATGTCGGTCTGCGTGAGAAGGACGAGGCTCGGCTCGGAATAGCCCGCGCTCGCGAGAACCGGATCGGGACAGCCGACCGACCGTGCCGCCTCGGCCAGACGCTCGCTGACATGCAGAGAGCGCAGCGCGGGCGCTGTGAAGAGATAGGCACCGAAGGCGATGACGATCGACGCGCAGGCGGATGCGAGCGCCGCCTGTTCCGCCTGACCTTGCCGCAGAAGACGCGCCGCCATGACCCCGGCGGGCAGAGCGAGGAGGAGAACGGGAACGCCGATCCAGGGCGGGGCGTCGCCGAGATGAAGCGCGCCGAAAAAGGCGGCGCCGGCGAGGATCACGGGCGGCAGCGCGAGCCACCAGACGAGGATGCCCGCGGCGCGACCGCGATGGATCGCGGCGCCGCGCTCGACCGCCAGCGCCGCGAGGATCGCGAGCGCGGGATAGAGCGGCATGACGTAATGAGGCAGCTTGGTGCGCACGGCCTCGAAGATCAGCCACATCGGAACGACCCAAGCGATGCAGAAGAGCACGGCCGGGTCACGCCGCTTCGTCCAGACGAAGGGCAGCGACAGCAGGAAGAAGGGAACGAGAGGCCAGGCCGTGCCGAAAAAGACGCCCAGATAGGTGCCCGGAGGCGCTCCGTGGCGCTCCTTCGATTGCCCGACCTTGGCCAGCATGTCGTCGCCGAGCGAGGCTTCGAAAAAGGCCGCGCCGCTCTTGATCGCGATGGCGGCGAACCACGGCAGCACGATGAGGGCGACGATGACCGCGCCGAGACCGGGGCCCAAGGCCTGAAGCCAACGGCCGGAACGCCGCGCGATCGACAGCCAGAGCGCGGCGAGGCCGACGATCGCGGGCGCGATGGGCCCCTTCACGAGAATGCCGAAACCGAGAGCGACCCAGAAGGCGATGCGCCAGACCGTCGGAAGCGGGGGATCGCCGTCGCGCCGAAACCAAGCCCGCGCGAGCGCGGCCATGGAGCCGACGACGGTGGCGGCCAGAACGGCGTCGGTCTTCGCGAGCCGCGCCTCGACTCCCAAAAGGATGGTCGAGCCCATCAGCACGGCGGCCATGAACGCGCCGCGGCGGCTCACGAAGGCGCAGGCCGCTGCATAGGTCAGGAGCATGGTCGCGAGCGCGCCCGCCAAAGAGGGGATGCGATAAAGCGCGACGTTGCGGCGCGCGTCGTCCACGCCCAAGGCTTCGCCCGCGGAAACGGCGACGCTCTGCAGCCAATAAATGCCGACGGGCTTCTTGTGCCGGGCTTCCTCCTGGAAGCGGATGTCGATGAAATCGCCCGTCTCCAGCATCTGCTTCGTCGCCTGCGCGAAACGCGGCTCGTCGCGGTCCATGGGCTGAAGCGTGGTCTGGCCGGGAAGGTACAGGGCCAGACCGAGCAGGAGGAGGAGCGCGCAGGCGCGCTTATGCCCGCCTTCGGCATATTCCAGAATGCGCGAAAGAAGCGCGATGGGGCTCATGCCGGGCCGAAAACCTGTGCGAAGCGCTTGGCCGCGACGGTCTTCGCGGCGGCGCGCTTATCGGCCGAAACGCGCCTTTCCGCAATCCCCCGAAGGTTCCGTTTCGATCAGCGGGGTGCGATGAAGGTCGTCGGCGGAACGGCCCAGACATTCGCGAACAACACCTCGCGCCGCTCGTCCTCGGCAACCTCGGGCTCGACCTTCGGTTCGAGGTCGAACGACTCCTCCGCAAGCGCGGCGCCGAACCAGAGCGGGAGGAGGTGGACGATCGGAAATGTCAGGAAGGACATGAGCGAACCCCGATAGGCGATGAGCGGACGATCATCCGTCTTCGTCATGACGATTTGATGGCCCCATGTACCGCCGATCGGCGTCGGCCCCTTCGACATCGCACCGGTTGCGGCGAGGACGGAAGCCGGGATCCATGTCTACGCGCGCAATGCTCGGAAGAAAGACGTGGATGCCCGCCTTCGCGGGCATGACGGCATGGGAGCGATAAGCGTGCAAGCCGCGACGGCACCATCCCCCGCCTCCGCAGGCATGACGGGCGGGGGTAAAATCAATGACGGAAGGGGAGTTTCGTCTCTCGAGGCGAGGACCGGGTTTGGCGACCGCGGCTGGGCTCGAACCAGCGACCTAGTGCTTAGAAGGCACTTGCTCTATCCAGCTGAGCTACGCGGCCGTGAACCGACGGATTGCAGACGGCGAGGACGCGTCAATGCGTCCACTGGCCGATGCGGTTGAACTTGAAATTGTCCGAATAGGACATGGTCCGGCGCTTCGCGTCCTTCGGCTCTTCGACCTGATGGGCGATGCCGTTCTTGGTCGCGTAGGCGACGGCTTCCTCCTTGGTGTCGAACCAGAGCTTGATCTGGCGGCGCGTGTCGCTCGAACTCGTCCAGCCCATCAGGGGGTCGATCCCGCGCGGATCGTCGGACACGAATTCGAGAAGCCAGCGTTGCGACTTGGCCTGGCCGGACTGCATGGCCGTCTTGGCGGGGCGGTGGATCCGAGCGAGCGTCATGGTCGTGTTTCCGAACGAAACGTAATCGCTTCCGGTCCCGAGCCGGTCGGGGCAGCAGGATTTGAACCTGCGACCCTCTGCTCCCAAAGCAGATGCGCTACCAGACTGCGCCATGCCCCGGTCCCGGAACCGAGCCCTTTCGGTCTACGCGCTCGGCCCCCGTCGATCAAGTCCGGCGACGTGCGCAGGACGAGGGAGTGCTTTTCAATCGGTATGCGCGCGGGAGAGACGTGGCCGTCCGAACGCGCGGGCATCACGATGCGGGCGGCCGACACGGGGACCCTTGCCCCCTCCCCGCCTTTGGGCGAAAAGCGCTCGCGATGCTGCACGTCAACGATCTCACCTATCGCCTCGGGCCGCGCCTGCTCTTCGATCAGGCCACGGTCGCGATCCCCGGCGGCGCGCGGGTGGGTTTCGTGGCGCGGAACGGAACGGGCAAGACCACGCTCTTCCGCATCATCCGGAACGAGCTTTCGCCGGAAGGCGGAAGCGTGACGGTGGGGCGGGGATTGCGGGTCGGCTCGGTGGCACAGGAAGCGCCCGGCGGACCGGAGACGCTCGTCGAGATCGTTCTGGCGGCCGACACCGAACGCGCGGCGCTGCTCGCCGAAGCCGAGACGGCGACGGACCCGCTCCGAATCGCGGAGGTCCAGACGAGGCTCGCGGACATCGGCGCGCATGCCGCGCCCGCGCGGGCCGCCGGGATCCTGCACGGCCTCGGTTTCGACGCGGAAGCGCAGGCGCGGCCTTGTTCCTCCTTCTCGGGCGGATGGCGGATGCGCGTGGCGCTCGCGGCCGTCCTTTTCGCGGAACCGGACCTGCTGCTTCTCGACGAGCCGACGAACTATCTCGATCTCGAAGGCACGCTGTGGCTGATGGAATATCTGGCGCGGTACCCGCATACGGTGCTCGTGATCAGCCATGACCGCGACCTCCTGAACCGCTCGGTCGACCACATCCTGCATCTCGATCAGGGGAAGCTCGCGCTTTATCGCGGCGGCTACGACCGGTTCGAACGGCAGCGACGCGAGAACCAGGCGCTCCAGCTCAAGCTCAAGAAGAAACAGGAGGACGAGCGCCGGCATCTGCAGGCCTTCGTGGACCGCTTCAAGGCCAAGGCGTCCAAGGCGCGGCAGGCGCAATCGCGCATGAAGCGGCTGGAGAAGCTGGAGCCCGTCGCCGCGATCGTCGACAGCGACGTCGTGCCCTTCGATTTTCCCTCCCCGGAACGCCCGCTCTCGCCGCCCATCGTCGCCATGGAAGCCGCGAGCGTCGGCTATGACGGCACGCCGGTTCTCGCGCGGCTCGATCTCGTGATCGCGGACGACGATCGGATCGGACTTCTGGGATCGAACGGCAACGGCAAATCCACCTTCGCCAAGCTCGTGGGCGGTCGGCTCGAAGCGCTTGCGGGCAGCGTTCGCCGCTCGACAAAGCTCACCGTCGGCTATTTCGCCCAGCACCAGCTCGACGAGTTGAACCCGAAGGCGACGCCTTTCCTGCATGTCGCCGAGCGCATGCCGGACGGCACGGAGGCGAAGATCCGTTCGCGATGCGCGCGTCTCGGTTTTTCGGGTCCCAAGGCGGATACGCCCGTCTCCAGCCTGTCGGGCGGGGAGAAGGCGCGGTTGCTGATGGGTCTCGCGACCTTCGACGGGCCGCATCTGCTGATCCTCGACGAGCCGACCAACCATCTCGACATCGACTCGCGCGCCGCGCTCATGGAGGCGATCAACGAATATCAGGGCGCGATCATCCTGATCTCGCATGATCGGTTCCTGTTGGAGGCCTGCGCGGATCGGCTGTGGATCGTCGGCGGGGGATCGGTGAAGCCCTTCGACGGCGATCTCGACGACTATCGCAAGATCGTGCTCGAAGGTCCTGAAGACAAACACGATACGAAGAACGTCGTTTCGGAGAATTCCCAATCCGAAAGGCGGCGGGAAGCCGCGGAGCGCCGCGTCGAACTCGCGCCGTTGCGCAAGCGCATCGAGGCGATCGAACAGAAGATGGCGAAATTCCAGGATCTGTTGCAGAGGGTCGACGACGCGCTCGGCGTGCCGGACGTGTTCCTCAAGGATCCCGAAAAGGCGTCCCGACTCTCCGCGCAGCGCGCCGAAGTCGAACGCGCGCTCATGGCGGCGGAGGAGGAATGGCTGATGCTCTCGGCCGAATACGAGGCGTCCTCAGCCTGACCTTGCTCGCGCGGCGATCGCGAACATCACGCCCGCCATGGCGACGCCCAGCGCCGCGAGCGACGCCAAGGCGACGTCGTAGCCGAACCCGGCGATCACGAAGGTGACGGCGAGCGGCATCCAGTTCAGCCCGACGGTGAAGACGGCGTTGAAGACGGCCTGCGGTCCGGACCTGTCGCGCGCTTCGAGGCCGCGGCTGATCATCGCCGAGAGCACGGGATAGACGGCGCTGTAGCCCGTCCCGAAGATCAGTCCGCCGCCCGCCGCCGTCCAAGCGCTCGACCCTGCCGCGACGAGCGCGAAACCGACGCCCATCAGCAGTAGTCCAGCGGCAACGACCGCGCGTGGTTCGAAATCCTCGATCCGGCGCAGCGCCAGAAAGCGGGAGGCGAACATCGCGGCGGTCGACGAGACGAAGAACCAGCCGATGGCGACGCCCTTCGCCTGCAGGGTCGGGGCCATGTAGGAGGCGAGATAGCCGAACAGGCATCCGGAAACGAAGATCGCCACGAGCGCGAGGCGGCGTTGCGGGGCGAAGGCGGGTCCGAGGGCGAGGCCCTGCGACGCCGCCGGCTTGGCGAGCGGGCGCAGACCCGCCGTCAATGCGAGACCGAGCGCGCCCGCCGCCGCGCCGCCGAGAAAGAGGACGTCCTCCCCGCCCCGCGCCAGAACCCATTCCGCCCAAGGCGGACCGAAGGCTTGGGCGAGCGGCGCCATCGAGGAGAAGACGCCGAGGAGATAGACGAAGCGCGCGGGCGTGAGCCGGCTCTGCGCATAGGTGAAGAGCGGCGAGAAGACGAGGCCGTAACCGATCCCCCAGACGAGACGCGAGGCGAGCGCGGGCCAGAAGGAGTCCGCGGTCCATTGGAGGCTGCCGAAACCGACGGTCATCACGGCGATGCCGAGCCGCGTCGTTCCCAGACTGCCCAGTCGCGCCGAAACCGCGCCCGTGAGGAAGGTGATCACCACGACGGGGACGCCGTAGAGAGAGAGCAGGAGACCGATTTCCGGAAGCGGAATGCCGTTCCCCGCGAAGACGACCGCGAGCAACGCGGCATGCGCGTTCATGAAATAGACGAGCAGGGTCGCGAGCCCCAGACGCAGATATTCGCGCCGCGCGAGCGGATCGATGAAGCCGTCGTCTGCGGTCGAACTCACTGCGCGCCCGCGCGCACCACGCGGACCAGACGATCATCGGCGAAGAGGTAGATCGCCTTGCCGGAGGCCTCCATGTAGAGCATCGTCGTCTCGCGCTTGGCCTGCGGGCTCGAACCCGTCTGCACGCTGAGCGGCGGGCCCTTCAGCGCGACGAGTTCGCATTCCGTGAGACCTGAGAGCTGTGCGTCGCTCGTGCGCAGGCGAAGCGCCGCGAGATCCACGGCGACCGGGGCCGTGCAGCGCCCGTCCTCCGCAACGACCGGCCCGCGCGGCGCGGCGGCGACGGGAGCGGCGGCGACCGGTGCTGCGGGAGACCGCGGAGCGGGAGGCGCGCTCGAAACGCAACCCGCGAGGAGCACGGCGACGGCCGCGAACGCGGCGGATCCGGTGAAGCCTCTCATGCCTTCTTCTCCCAGCGACCGGCGTCGCTCTGCTGCCAATAGGTCGCGTCATGCCCCGCGGCCTTGGCCTCCTTCCATTGATCACGCGCCCGCGCCAGAGCGTCCTCGTCGTTGCCGTCGAAGAGCACGATGAGACGCGCATAGACGGCGGCGTCCGGCGGCAACGGAGCGCCTTCGACGAGGAAGCGGACCTCCGCGCCGTTGGGATTGGCGTCGGACACGGTCAGCACGATCGGGTCGTCATCGGTGACGGGCTCCCCGTCCGCGACATGCGGCAGGAAGCCTTCCTCCGAATACGACCACAGATGCGCGTCGAGGGCCGTGACCCGCTCGGGGGTCATGGCCTGCACCACGGCCTTCCAGCCGCGGTCCAGCGTCTTCTCGAGCAGGGCGGGCAACACGCCTTCGAGCGGCCGGCTCTGCAGATGGTAGAAGAAGGTTTCCGGCATCGCGCGGGATCAACCCTCGTAATAATCGGCGACGAGACGGTCGAGCAGGCGAACGCCCCAGCCGGAGGCCCAGCTCCGGTTGACGTCGGAGGCGGGCGAACCCATGCCCGTCCCCGCGATGTCGAGATGCGCCCAAGGCGTATCGCCGACGAAGCGCTTGAGGAATTGCGCCGCCGTGATCGAGCCGCCATGGCGGCCGCCGGTGTTCTTCATGTCGGCGAATTTCGAGTCGATGAGCTTGTCGTAGGCCGGGCCGAGCGGCATCCGCCAGACCGTTTCGCCCGTGACCGTTCCGGCCGCGGAGAGGCGTTCGGCGAGCGCGTCGTCGTTCGAGAAGAGACCCGCATTCTCCTGACCGAGCGCGATCATGATCGCGCCCGTCAGCGTCGCGAGATCGACCATGAAGGCGGGCTTGAAGCGCTCCTTGGCGTACCAGAGCACATCCGCGAGAACGAGGCGGCCTTCCGCGTCGGTGTTGATGATCTCGATCGTCTGGCCCGAGAGCGAGGCGACGATGTCTCCCGGCCGTTGGGCGTTGCCGTCCGGCATGTTCTCGACGAGGCCGATCAGGCCCACGGCGTCGACCTTGGCCTTGCGCGCCGCAAGCGCCTGCATGAGGCCGACGACGCAGGCGGCGCCCGCCATGTCGCCCTTCATGTCCTCCATGCCGCCCGCTGGCTTGATCGAGATGCCGCCCGTGTCGAAGCAGACGCCCTTGCCGACGAAGCAGACCGGAGCGACGCCCTTCTTCTTCGCGCCGTTCCAACGCATCACGACGACGCGGCTCTCGCGCGTCGAACCTTGGCCGACGCCGAGAAGCGCGCGCATCCCGATCTTGGAGAGCTGCTTCTCGTCGAGGATTTCGACTTCGACCCCGAGCTCCGAAAGCTCGGCCGCCCGCTTGCCGAATTCCTCCGGGTGGAGGACGTTGGGCGGCTCGTTGACGAGATCGCGGGCGGTCACGACGCCGCGCGCGACGGCGTCCCGCGTCTTCCAAGCCTTCTTCGCAGCGGCCGGATCCTCGACGCCGAAGCTCAGCGTCTGCGGCGCATCCTTCTCTTCGTCGTCGCCCTTCTTGGTCTTGTAGCGATCGAAGGAATAGGCCCGCAGCGACGCGCCCAGCGCGAGGTCGGCCGCGATCTCGGGGCCGTGCGGCCAATCCGCCGGGCCGGACACCAGCACCTTCGCGTGGCGTGGCGAGCCGATCTTGGCGAACATCGCGCCGCCCAGCGCGACGGCGTCGGTCTTTTCGCGGTCCGAAGCCCGACCGAGACCGATCACGACCAGACGATCGGCCTGAAGTCCGGCGGGCGCGGGAACGACCAGCGCGGACTTCGCCTTGCCCTTGAATTTTTCCGCGGCGGCGGCCCGAGCGAAGCCCTCGACGGCGGCGGGCCCGATGTGTTCGGCGACGTGGTGCGGAAGGACGAGATCGTCCCCTACGAACAGCACCAGCGTTCCCGAGGCGGGGAGGACCTGAGAGGCGAAACCGACTTTCAGACGAACCGACATGCTGACGTTCTCCGGAGGCGAAGGATGGAATCGAACCACACCATGGTTTAAAGGCTGAAGCCGCCGTCGCAAAACGGCTCCGCGCCACGCGTCCCCATCGTCGGGCGCGACGGTTCACCGCGGCCCCCGAGGCGAGGCGAGCGCATGCCGCTGATCGAGCGTTACATCTTCAGGATCGCCTTCGCCGCCTGCGCGGCGACGCTGCTGGTTCTGGCGGCGGTCGTCTGGATCAGTCAGGCGGTCCGCGAGTTCGATCTCGTGACGGCGAAGGGCCAGACGATCCTGATCTTTCTGACGGTGACGGGCCTCTCCTTTCCGGCATTGATCACCGTCATCGCGCCCGTGGCGCTGTTCATCTCGGTTCTCTACACGCTGAACCGGCTCGGCGGCGACAGCGAGCTCATCGTCATGAACGCCGCGGGCATGAGTCCGCTCCGTACGGCGCGCCCGCTCTTCCTGCTGACGGCGATCGTTTCCCTCCTCGTCGGCTGGCTCACCATCGTCGTGATGCCCGCGAGCTTCCAATCGCTGCGCGATCTCATGAGCCGTATCCGCGCCGACGTCGTCTCCAACATCGTGCGGGAAGGTCAGTTCACGCAGCTCGACCGGGGCATCATCTTTCATTTCCGCGAAAAGGCGGGCGACGCCCTGCAAGGCATCTTCATTCAGGATCGGCGCGATCCCGAGCGCACGATGGTCTATGTCGCCGAAAGGGGGCAGACGATCGAGACCGAGGGCATGTCCTATCTCATCCTCGAAAACGGGAGCGTGCAGCGCGAGGCCTCCGGTTCGTCGAACCCGCAGATCGTCGGCTTCCAGCGCTACGCCTTCGATCTCAGCCAATTCGGCGGGGACGCTCAGGGCGGCGTCTACAACAAGCCGCGAGAGCAATCGACGCTACAGCTTCTGCGCTCGGAAAAGCCGGAGCAGGTCCCGGCCGCTCAATGGGGACGTTTCCGCGCCGAACTGCATGATCGGCTCGCGGCTCCGCTCTACCCCATCGCCTTCGCGGCCATCGCCTTCGCGGCCGTCGGAGCGGCGCGGACCACCCGGCAGGGACGGGGGATCGCGATGGCGGCGGCCGTCGCCGCGATCGTCGCCGTCCGCATCCTCGGCTTCGCCGTGTCGAGCCTCATCATCCGACATCCCGAAGTGGTGCCCGCCGCCTATCTCGTTCCCCTCGTTTCGATCGCGGTCGCGGCGGGCGTGACGATGAAGGGCGACGCGCTCCTCGGGCGATGGAACCGTTCCGGTCGGACGACGCCCGCCCCCGTCGCGACGGGGCGTCATCCATGACCTTCGCGACGTCGACGCTCGGCCTCTACATCGCCCGGCGCTTCGCACGGGCGATCGCCGTCGTCTTCCTGACGGTTTTCCTGCTGATCTACACGCTCGATTTCGTCGAACTCGTCCGTCGCACCGGGGACGTTCCGCATGCGACCGCCGCCGTCCTCGCGCGCCTCGCGTTGTTCCGGACGCCCGCGGTCGCCGAGCAGGTCTTCCCCTTCGCGGTTCTCTTCGGCGGGATGGTGGCGCTGCTCGAACTTTCACGGAAGCTCGAACTCGTCGTCGCTCGGGCCGCGGGCATTTCCGCCTGGCAGTTCCTGTCCTCTCCGCTCATCGTGGCCGGAGTCCTCGGCGCGTTGATGGTCGGGGCCTACAACCCCGTTTCCGCGCTGCTCAAGGAGCGCGCCGCCTCGATCGAGAACAAGTTGTTCAATCAGAGTCGACCGAGCACGGGCGATATCTGGATCCGGCAGAAAAGCGTTGACGGGCAGGCGATCATCCGCGCCTCGACGGCGGACTTCGCCGCGGGCGAAATCGGGGGCCTGACGGTCTTCGCGTTCAATCCGCAGGGCGCCTTCATGCAGCGCATCGAAGGCACGCGCGCCCGACTCGAGGCGGGCGTCTGGTCGATTTCCGACGCGCGGGTGACGTCGCCGGGCAACGAGCCCGAGCGACACGAAACCTTCCTTCTCGCCAGCAATCTCAGCCGCGAACAGCTTCGGCAATCCTTCGCGGCGGCCGACACCGTGCCGTTCTGGTCGCTTCCCGCCTGGATCAAGCGCACCGAACTCGCGGGCCTCGACTCGACGCGATATCGGCAACAGTTCAACGCCCTGCTCGCGAGGCCGCTTCTTTTCGTCGCGATGGTCCTGATCGCCGCTTCGGTTTCGCTCCGCTTCTTCCGGTTCGGCGGGGTGGCGCGCATGGTTTTGAGTGGCGTTGCGGCCGGGTTCATGCTCTATGTGGCGACCAAGATGGCGGAGGATCTCGGGGCGGCCGGAATCCTGTCGACGGCGGTCGCGGCATGGTCGCCCGCATTGGTCGGCGGTTTGCTCGGAGCCTTGGCTCTCCTCCATCAGGAAGACGGTTGATCCGCGGCGGCGGGCATATCGGAGGACGTGTTGGCGCATTCGCCTGCGCAAACGAGGCGGGCCGCGATCCTCGCGGCATTGTTCCTCATGTCGGGGCCGGCGTTCGGGCAGAGCTTGTCCGAGCGGCTGAGCAACCGTGCGCAGACGGGCGACAAGCGGATGCTCGTCGAAGCCCGCGAGATCGTCTACGACCGTGACAAGGATCGCGTCTCCGCCGTCGGCGACGTTCATATCCATCATCAGGGCAAGGTTCTCGAAGCCGACAAGGTCACCTTCGACCAGAAGACGAAGCGCGTCATCGCGACGGGAAACACCGTTCTGCGCGAGCCGTCGGGACAGATCGTCTACGGCGACCGCTTCGAGCTGACCGACGATTTCCGCGACGGCTTCATCGACAGCGTGAGGACGGTCGCGCCGGACAAGACGCGGCTCTCGGCCCCGCGCGCCGAACGCACGGACGGCCAGACCACCGTCTTCGAGAGCGGGATCTACACGGCCTGCGAGCCCTGCAAGGACGACCCCGTCAAGCCGCCGCTCTGGCAGGTCCGCGCGACCCGGATCATCCACAAGAACGACGAGCGGATGATCTATTACGAGAACCCGACGCTCGACGTCGTCGGCTATCCGGTCTTCTGGCTTCCTTATCTCTCCGCGCCCGACGCGACGGTGAAGCGGAAGAGCGGCATCCTGCCGCCCCGCTACATCGCGAATTCGCAGTTGGGAACCGGGATCAGCGTTCCGTATTTCTGGGCGATCGCGCCGAATTACGACCTGACGATCACGCCCACGCTCCTCTCCCGGCAGGGGGTGCTCGGCCAGCTCGAATGGCGGCATCGCCTCGAGACGGGCGGCTACAACGTGCGCGTGGCCGGCATTTCGCAGCAGGACAAGAGCGCGTTCCTCCCGGGCCCCGACGGAGCGGGCGATCGCGATTTCCGGGGCTCGTTCGAAACCAAGGGCATGTTCCTGATCAACGAGAAGTGGCGTTGGGGCTGGGATCTCGCGCTGCTCTCGGACAAGTGGTTCCTGCGCAACTACCGGATCCGCAGCGAGAGCCTCCGGGCCTTCAACACCAATGCGCTGCAGGCTTCGACCTCCACCTTCTATCTTTCGGGTCGGGGCGAGGCGAGCCTGTTCGATGCGCGCGGCTTCTACTTCAAGACGTTGACGGCCGGCGACCCGCAGGATCGTCAGCCCGTCGTCACTCCCGTCGTCGATTACGATCGGCGCTTCGAGACGCCTTGGGCCTTCGCGGGCGAGACCCGATTGACGATGAACGTCACGAGCCTGACGAGGAACGAGGCCGATTATCGAAGCCTCGTCACCACGCGCAACGGAACGACCGTTTCCGGCCGCTATCAGGACAGTCGCGGTGACACCTGCCTTCCCGGCCGCTTCGACGTGGCGTCCTGCTACATCCGCGGCATCGCCGGATCCTACAGCCGCGCGACGACGGAATTGGCATGGCGTCGCAGCTGGATCGACCCCGTCGGCCAATCCTGGACGCCGTTCACTTCGCTTCGCGGCGACCTGACCTATGCGAGCCTCGACACGAACGGCGGGGGGAACGCCGAGCAGACGACCTTCCTGACGTCCGACAACGATCCGTTCCTGCGCTCGATGGCGACGATGGGCATGACCTATCGGTTTCCCTTCGTCGCGGCCTCGGCGGGCGGAGCCCATGTTCTCGAGCCCATCGCGCAGATCATCGTCCGCCCCGGGGAGACGCGGGTGAACCGCGTGCCGAACGAAGACGCGCAGAGCCTCGTCTATGACGACACGAACCTCTTCGCGGTCGACAAATTCTCGGGCTTCGACCGGATCGAGGGCGGTACGCGCGCCAATGTCGGTGCGTCCTACACCTATACGATGGCGCGCGGCGCCTATCTGAACGCTCTGGTCGGTCAGTCGCATCAACTCGCGGGCTACAACTCGTTCAAGAACGGCGGCATCGCGGTCACCGGTCCGGGAACGGGACTCGACAAGCGGCACGCGGATTATGTCGGTCGCATCCAGCTCGTCCCCTCGTCGAACTATTCCTTTTCGGCACGCGGCCGCTTCGACGAGGAAACGCTCGCGCTTCGCAGACTCGAAATACAGTCGAGCGCGACCTACGGTCGTCTGTCGACCAATCTCGTCTATGGTCGTTACGACGCACAGCCCGATCTCGGCTATTTCCATCGCCGCGAGGGCGTCATGGCCTCTTCGCGGCTCAATGTCGACCAGAACTGGTATCTCTTCGGCGGCGTCTCGCTCGATCTCACGCGGCATCTCGCGAAGCAGGAACTCCAGGGCCTGAGCGACACCACGGCCAAGACCGGACGCGCCGCCATGGCGGGCATGGCGCTCGGCGCCGGTTACCGGGACGAATGCACGCTCGTCGAGCTCGTCTATTCGAACAGCGCGCGGAATGCGGCGGAGGGCACGCAGGATCGCGTCCAGTCGGTGATGCTGCGCCTCGAACTTCGGACGCTCGGCGCGACCCGCGTTACGCAGAGCGTCGGGAGCGCCGGCGGCGCCGCCCCGCAGCAATGACCCCTCTCGCCGTCACGCAGGGCGATCCGGCCGGCATCGGCCCCGAAATCATTCTTCGTGCCTGGCAAAAGGCGCGCGAAGATTCCGGTTTTCCGGCCTTTTATGCGATCGCCTCGCCTGAACTCCTCGCGAGAGAAGCCGATCGTCTCGGCTTCGACGTCCCCTTCGAGGTCGTCGAAGCCGAAGCCGCTGCGGAGGTCTTTTCCCGCGCGCTGCCCGTCGTTCCCCTCGAAGCGTCGTTCACGCTTCCCCTGCCCGGACGCCCGGATCCCGCGACCGCGGCGGGGACGATCGAGTCCGTGGAACGGGCCGTCGCCGACGTCGCTTCGGGGCGGGCTCGCGCGGTGGTGACCAATCCGATCGCCAAATCCGTGCTCTATGCCGCCGGGTTCGTTCATCCCGGCCATACCGAATTTCTCGGCGAATTGGCCGAACGGCATTGGGGCCGCAAGGTACGGCCCGTGATGATGATCTGGTCGCGGATGCTCGCGGTCGTCCCGATCACGATCCATGTTCCGCTTGCGCGGGTCCCCGCGCTTCTGACGGCGGAACTGGTGGAGGAGACCGCGCGGATCGTCGCCCGCGATCGGCCGCGTTACGGCGGCGGCAAACCCCGGCTCGTGCTGGCGGGACTGAACCCGCATGCGGGCGAAGGCGGTTCGATCGGGCGGGAAGACGAGGACGTCCTTCGGCCCTGCGTGGAACGGCTGCGCGCGGAAGGGATCGACATCCGCGGACCATTGCCCGCCGACACGATGTTCCATGAGCGGGCGCGGGCGACCTATGACGTCGCGCTTTGCCCTTATCACGATCAGGCGCTCATCCCCGTGAAGACCCTCGCCTTCGACGAAGGCGTCAACGTCACGCTCGGCCTGCCCTTCGTGAGGACGTCTCCGGATCACGGCACGGCTTTCGACATCGCGGGCAAGGGAATCGCGCGGCCGGACAGTCTGATCGAAGCGATCAAGCTCGCCGCGCGGGCGGGCGCGGCGCGATGAGCGCGATCGACGATCTGCCGCCGCTGCGCGACGTGATCGCCGCGCACGGTCTCGCGGCCAAGAAATCCCTCGGCCAGAATTTCCTGCTCGACCTCAACCTCACGTCGCGGATCGCGCGCGCATCGGGCCCGCTCGACGGCGTGACCGTGATCGAGGTCGGCCCGGGGCCGGGCGGCCTGACCCGCGCTCTGCTCGCCTGCGGTGCGGCGCGGGTGGTCGCGGTCGAGCGCGACGAGCGCTGCCTCGCCGCTTTGGCCGAGATCGCCGCCCGCTATCCGGGGCGGCTCGACGTGACGGCCGGAGACGCGCTGCGAACGGATTGGACGACGCTGATCCGCCCCGGCGAGACCGTCCGGATCGTCGCCAATCTTCCCTACAATATCGGGACCGAGCTCCTGGTGCGCTGGATCGAGACGGAGCCCTGGCCGCCCTTCTTCGAAAGCCTGACGCTGATGTTCCAGCGGGAGGTGGCGGAGCGGATCACGGCGACGCCGGACGATCCGAAGGACTACGGGCGCCTCGCGGTTCTTTGCAATTGGCGCTGCGAGACGAAGATCGCCTTCGACGTCTCCCCCTCCGCCTTCACGCCCCCGCCCAAGGTGACTTCATCGGTCGTCCGTCTGATCCCGCGTCCGGAACCCCTGCCCTGCCGGGGCAAGGATCTTTCCGCGGTGACGGCGGCGGCCTTCGGCCAACGTCGGAAAATGCTGCGGCAGAGTCTGAAACCTCTGGGCGTCGATCCGGCCGTTCTGACGGACGCCGCGGGCATCGACCCGACCGCACGGGCGGAGACGGTTCCGGTCGAAGGTTTCGTCGCGCTCGCCCGCGCGCTCCGCGCCTTGCGGACGTCCTGATCAGAGATCGGACATCAGGCCTTCGACGAAACGGGCCAGTCCCGTCTGCCGGTCGCGCCGGAGGCGTTCCGCCGACAGAATGGCCCGAAGCCGCGCGAACGTGCGTGACAGGTCGTCATTGATCAGCACGTAATCATATTCGCGCCAGCGCTCGATCTCGATCTTGGCGTTCTGCAGACGTTTGGCGATGACGTCCTCCGAATCCTCGGCGCGGCGCAGGAGACGCTGCCGCAACTCCGGGATGGACGGCGGGAGGATGAAGATCGAAACGACGTCGCCCGGCGCATTGGACCGGACCTGCTGTGCGCCCTGATAATCGATGTCGAAAAGGATGTCGTTGCCCGAGGCGAGCGAAGCTTCGATGGGCTTGCGCGGCGAACCGTAGAAATTGCCGTGAACCTCCGCCCATTCGAGGAGATCGCCGCGATCGCGCAACTCCTTGAATTCTTCGACCGAGATGAAACGATAATGAACGCCGTCGACCTCGCTCGGACGCCTTTGCCGCGTCGTCACGGAAATCGAAAGCGTGAGGCTGGGCTCCTCGTCGCGAAGCAGGCGGGTCAGCGTGGTCTTTCCCGCGCCGGAGGGCGACGAGAGGACTAGCATGAGACCCCGCCGGCCGACGATCTCGTTTTCGAGCGATGCGGTCATTCGAGGTTCCCTATTCGACGTTCTGGACCTGCTCGCGGAACTGCTCGACCTCGGTCTTCAGGTCAAGCCCGATCGCGGTCAGAGCCACGTCGTTCGATTTGGAGCAAAGCGTATTGGCCTCGCGCATGAATTCCTGCGCCAGGAAGTCGAGCTTCCTGCCGACCGGACCGCCGTCCGACAGGAGAGTACGCACGGCGGCGACATGGGCGCGGAGGCGGTCGATCTCCTCCCGGATGTCGGCCTTGGCGGCGAGGAGCACGGCCTCCTGATGGAGGCGCTGAGGGTCGAAGCCGCCCGCATGGCCCGTGATCAAGGCGATCTGCTCGGCCAGACGTTTCCGGATCGCTTCCGGTTTGCGCGCGGGGCAATCGTCGGCCGCCGCGGCGAGCGCTTCGATCGCATCCATGCGGCGCAGGAGAAGAGCCGAAATCGCGCGGCCCTCCGCGGCCCGGTCGGCCTTGAGCGAAGCCGCCGCCCGGCCGAGCGAGGCCATGACGGCTCCCGCCGCGACATCGCCGGCCTCTTCGGCCGCATCGACCACTTCGACGACACCGCGGACGCCGAGAACCGCATCGAGAGACGCCGCGCGCATCCCCGTCCGCCCGTCATAGGGCTCGAGTGCGGCGACGATGCTTTCCAGAAGCACCGTGTTGACCCGAACGGAAACGGCGGAAGCGTCGCGGTTGGCCGTCAGGGTCGCGAAGCAGGTGCCGCGCCGGAGGGCGTCGCCGAGCACGCCGCGCGCCTCTTCCTGAAGCGAATCGAAGGGCGGCGGCAGCCGAAGCCGGAGATCGAGCCCCTTGCCGTTGACCGTCTTCAATTCCCAGACGAACCGCCAAGGCCCGGCCTCCGCCGTCGAGCGGGCGAAACCCGTCATGCTCACGATGCTCATGCGACTCGTCTCTCCTTCGCCGCGCGACGATAGGGAGCGACGAACGGCGCCTCAAGAGCGATCAATCGAGCTTGGGAACCTGCTTGGGCGAATTGAGGTCGAACCCGTCGGGAGCGGCGCCGGGTTGAAGCGGCGCGCGCGGAGCGCGGGGCGCCGCCGAGGCTGCAGCGGCGGGAACCGCTTCGGGAGCCGGACCGCGGACGAGATCCGGCGGGGGGATCGGCGGCAGAGGCGGAACCTTGGGGAGATCCGGATGGGGCGTGAGCTCGCCCGCATCGGCGCTCGCCACGGGGGTCGCGGCGGGCGGGGGAGGCGCGGGTGCGGGCGCGACGGCGGGCGTGACGGCCGCGGAAACGGACCCGCCCGAACGTTCGGCCTCGACCTGCCGCCAGCGGGCCACGTTGCGATTGTGCTGCTCCAGCGTTTCCGCGAAGGCGTGGCCGCCGGTCCCGTCGGCGACGAAATAGAGGTCTTTCGTGCGTGACGGATTCGCCACCGCTTCGAGCGAGGCGCGACCCGGATTGCCGATCGGCGCGGGCGGAAGGCCGGGGATCACATAGGTGTTGTAGGCCGTCCGGCTGTCGATGTCGGCGCGGGTGATCGGGCGGCCGAGCGAGCCCTTGCCGCCGACGAGGCCGTAGATGATCGTCGGATCGGACTGGAGCCGCATGTTGCGGTTGAGCCGATTGACGAAGACGCCCGCGACGCGCGTCCGCTCGTCGGCACGAGCCGTTTCCTTCTCGACGATCGAAGCGAGGATCACGAGTTCGAGCGGGCTCTTGAGCGGAAGATCGGGCGAGCGGCGGGCCCAGATTTCACGAATGACGCGGGCTTGATCCTGGCTCATGCGTTCCAGCAGTTGGGAACGCTGCATGCCGCGCGTGACCTTGTAGGTTTCCGGCAGAAGCGCGCCCTCTCGGGGGATTTCCCGGATCTCGCCGGAAAGCACGTCGCTGTCGCGCAGACGCTCGACGATCTGCTCGGAGGTGAGCCCTTCGGGAATGCTGATCGAATGCAGAACGGATTTGCCCTCGACCAGCGTTTCCATGACTTCGCCGAGGCTCGCTTCCCTCCGGAAGAGATACTCGCCCGCCTTGATCTGCGAGGAGGAGCCCGTGGAATAAAGGCCGAAGAGGAAGAGCATCGGCTTGTCGATCACGCCTTCGCGCTGAAGCTGCTCCGTCACGTCCGCCGCGCCGCCCCTGACGACGACGACCTTGTCGCTCGGAAGCGGGCCCGGCGCCTTGATGCGGCGATCGGCGACGAAGACGCCCGCGGCAGCGAGGATCCCGACGACGAGCAGGAAGGAGAACATCCCCGACATGAAGTTCACGAAGGGGCGCTCCGGCCGCACGACGGGCGGCGGAGGCGGGGCCATGACGGGCTGAATCGCGGCCGTCGGGCTTTTCGGAACGAAGCGGGAGATCAGCCCGCGCGGGCGCGGCGGCTGCGAGACGCTCCGCGGAGCTGTCCCAGGGGGCGGAGGCGGAGCGGAGGTCGCGGTGTCCACCGAAGCGGCAGCGGCCGCCGCGGGAGGCGTCTCTTCGGGAAGCGGTTCGGTGGCGACGGGAGAAGCGCCGGCAGGCACGTCCACGGGCGCGGGGGCCTGTTCCACGAGCGCCTGCGCTTCGGCGCCTGCGTCTCGCTTCGTCTTGCCCGACCCGGCGTCCGAGAGCGGCGCGCCGTCCGGCAAGACGGCCGCGGGCGTCTCCGGAGCGGTCTGCGTAGCCGCCGCAGTCTCGGCCGGGAGCGGGACCGGCTCGTCCTTGGCTTCGACGACGGACAAGGTCACGGCCTTGGGAACGGGCGAAGCATCCGCTTCATCCGGCTTTCGATCGGGCGTCTTGTCGGTGTCGACCATGTCGGGTTTCGCTCGCCGTCCCACGCAACTCGTCGCGCCATGTTGGCCTTGAATGTGGCGGAACGGCGAACGCCGATCAGCCCTCGTAACGACGGAAGACGAGCGAGGCGTTCGTGCCGCCGAATCCGAAGGAATTCGACAGAGCCACGTCCACCTTGCGCTTCTTCGCCTTGTGCGGGACGAGATCGACGGCGGTCTCGACCGAAGGATCGTCGAGATTGAGGGTCGGCGGCACGATCCCGTCGCGGATCGCGAGCACCGAGAAGATCGCCTCGACGGCTCCGGCGGCCCCGAGCAGATGCCCGATCGACGACTTCGTCGAGGACATCGAAACCCTGGAAGCGTCGTTGCCGATCAAACGTTCGACGGCCTTCAATTCGATCTCGTCGCCGAGCGGCGTCGAAGTGCCGTGCGCATTGATGTAGTCGATGTCGGACGCGGTCAGGCCCGCGCGCTTCAGCGCGGCGGACATGCAACGGAATGCGCCGTCGCCGTCCTCGGACGGGGACGTGATGTGATAGGCGTCGCCCGAAAGACCGTAGCCGATGACTTCGGCATAGATCTTCGCGCCGCGCGCCTTGGCATGCTCGAGCTCCTCGAGCACCACGACGCCCGCGCCTTCGCCCATGACGAAGCCGTCGCGTCCCTTGTCGTACGGTCGGGACGCCTTGTCGGGCGTCTCGTTGTAGCTCGTGGACAGCGCCCGGCAGGCGACGAAGCCCGCGAGCGAGATGCGGCTGATCGGCGATTCCGCGCCGCCCGCCACCATCACGTCCGCATCGCCGAGCGCGATGAGCCGCGCGGCGTCTCCGAGCGCGTGCGCGCCCGTCGAACAGGCCGTCACGACGGAATGGTTCGGACCTTTGAGCCCGTGCTGGATCGAGACGTAGCCCGAGACCAGATTGATCAGTCGGCCCGGGATGAAGAACGGCGAGATGCGACGCGGACCCTTCTCGACGAGCGTCCGAGACGCTTCGTAGATGCCGCCGATGCCGCCGATTCCCGAACCGATGAGGACGCCCGTGGAGGTTTGGTCCTCATAGGACTCGGGCTTCCACCCGGAGTCTTCGAGAGCCTGCGTGGCGGCAGCGATCCCGTACAGGATGAAATCGTCGACCTTGCGCTGCTCCTTGGGTTCCATCCACGCATCCGCGTCGAAGGTTCCCGCCGAGCCGTCGCCGCGCGGGATCTGGCAGGAGATCCGCGCCGGGAGATCCGACACGTCGCAATGCGTGGTGGGACCCGCGCCGCTCTCGCCCGCCAGCAGTCGACGCCAAGTGACGTCGACGCCGCAGCCGAGAGGCGACACCATGCCCATGCCCGTAATGACGACGCGCCGCATCGATACCATCCTCTCCGCCGGGAAACGAAGGCCTTACGCGGCCTTCTTCTCCAGGAAGGAGATCGCGTCGCCGACCGTGCGGATCGT